>DASSOX010000237.1:0-2180 GCA_035700125.1 Gemmatimonadaceae bacterium | reverse complement strand
CAACCGGTTCGTCGCCGATCTGCTCGACCTGTCACGTTTGTCGGCTGGTGCGCTTCCGCTCCGGATCGAGCTCAACACGGCGGAGGACGTGATCGGCGCAGCTCGTGAACGTGTGCGCGGGATTCTTGGTGAGAGACAAGTAGAGGTCACGGGCGATCCCTCCAGCGAGGTGCTCGTCGGCCGGTTCGACTTCGTGCATTCGCTGCACGTGCTCGCGAACCTCCTGGAGAACGCGCACAAGTACGCGCCGCCGGGCACGACGATCGGGCTTTCCGTGGTGCGCGCGGGCGGCGTGTTGCGATTCACCGTTGCGGACCGCGGGCCCGGCATACCGGAAGAGGAGCGCGAGCGCGTCTTCGAGCCCTTCTACCGGTTAGCCGGAAGCCCGCCGGATGTCGGAGGAGTGGGCCTCGGGCTCTCCATCGCGCGCGGCCTCGCGGAGGCACAGGGTGGTGTGCTCCGCTACGAGCCGCGGCCAGACGGTGGGAGTCTCCTGGTGTTCGAGCTGCCGGCGGCGGACGTGCCTTCGTCGCTCGCCCCTGCTGCGTCGTCCGACGCATCGATGCATCGAAGCTGATCTCTCTCCAGCTTCTTTTGACACTTTTTTTAGGCGTGCTGGCGCCGGTTTTAATGCGTTTTTGACGTCGGCGAGGGTAGCCTTTCCCATCGACGAACGCCGGACCGAGAGGCGGTTCGAGCGTCGGTCTACACATAGGGAAAGGGATACCCATGCACGATGCGATCTACGTCGCCGCCACCATCGCCTTCTTCGCTCTCATGCTCGCCTACGTGCGCGGGTGTGAGCGGCTCGGCCGCGAAGCGTCCGGCGAGAAGGAGAGCCGATGAGCGTCGGCGCGAGCATCGCGGCGCTCATCGCGCTCGCCCTCCTCATCTATCTGATCTACACCCTCCTGCGCCCGGAGAGGTTCTGACCGTGGCGCAATTGCGGAAGCGGGCATGACTGCCAGCGGCTGGTTTCAGATTCTCTTCTTCTCGGCCGTCCTCCTCCTGGTGACGAAGCCGATGGGGATCTACATCGCGCGCGTGTACGACGGCTCGATGCGCTGGCTCGCGCCGGTGGAGCGGGTCATCTATCGGGTGTGCGGCGTCGATCCGGATGAAGACCAGCACTGGACGCGCTACGCGGCCGCGCTGCTCCTCTTCAGCGCGGTGTCGATGCTGACGACGTACATCGGCCTCCGCCTGCAAGGCCACCTCCCGCTCAATCCCTTCCACCGCGGCGCGGTGGTGGGGCGGCAGGCGTTCGAGACCGCGGCGTCGTTCACGACGAACACGAACTGGCAGAGCTACAGCGGCGAGACGACGATGTCGTACCTGTCGCAGATGATGCAGCTCGCCTTCCACAACTTCGTCTCCGCCGCCACTGGCGTCGCTGCGGCGGCAGCGCTCGCGCGGGGAATCGTGCGGCGCTCCGCGGGGCGGATCGGCAACTTCTGGGTCGACCTCGTACGCGGGACGCTCTACCTCTTTCTGCCGTTCGCCTTCGTCCTCGCGCTCGTGTTCGTGCAGCAGGGAGTGATCCAGAACTTCGCCGACTACGTGACGCTGACCACGGTGGAGGGGGCGAAGCAGGTGCTCGCGATGGGCCCGGTCGCGAGCCAGGAAGCGATCAAGCAGCTCGGCACGAACGGCGGGGGCTTCTTCAACGCCAACGCTGCACATCCGTTCGAGAACCCGACGCCGCTCACGAACTTCCTCTCGATGCTGGCGATCTTCATCGTCCCGGCCGGCCTCTTCTACGCCTTCGGCCGGTGGGTGAAGAACCAGCGTCACGGGTGGGCGCTCTGGGCCGCGTCGTTCCTGCTCTTCTTCGCGGGCGTCAGTACGGCGTATTGGGCCGAGGCGCGCGGGAACCCGATCCACGCGGCTCGGGGAGTCGACGTGGTCGCCTCGGCCACGAACCCGGGCGGGAACATGGAAGGGAAGGAGGTCCGCTTCGGGATCGCGAACTCCGCCCTCTACGCTGTCGTGACTACGGACGCGAGCTGCGGCGCGGTGAACGCCATGCTGGATTCGTTCACGCCACTGGGCGGCCTGGTACCGATGGTCAACATCCAGCTCGGTGAGCTGATCTTCGGCGGAGTCGGCTCGGGGCTGTACGGCATGCTCATCATGGTCGTGCTCGCGGTGTTCATTGCCGGCTTGATGGTCGGGCGCAC
>DASSOX010000236.1:0-2761 GCA_035700125.1 Gemmatimonadaceae bacterium | reverse complement strand
AAGCCGGGAGCGCGGCGGATCCCGCGCAGTGCGTAGTGGACGTCCTGACGGAGCACGCCGAGGTGGTGGTGGATGCGCATGCGCTTCTCCTTGCGGGCGGCCGACTGTTCGAGGCGGCGGGTGGCGGGGTCGACCGGGCCGAAACGGCGGAGCGCCTCGCGCATCGCTTCGTCCGCGGAGTAGCCGCGCTGGCGGAACAGCTCGGCGCGAGTCTCGAGATGGAAGCGGAGCTCCTCGTCCATCTCATCGCGCGCACGCCGATTGGTGAATGCGGGGAGATGGAAGACGGGACGAAAGCGGCGTGGACTCATGCGACGCTCCGAGTCGGGGTCAGGCGAACCGGGTGCGTGCTTGCAGGACAGATGACACCGTGGCGGCGTACTTGAGGAACTGCGCCGACTCGGCGGTGAGGAAGCGGCGGCCGGCGGCCGTGATGGAGTAATACCTGGCGCGGCGATTGTTCTCGGTGAGTCCCCAGTCCGCGGCGACGAGGCCGCGCTCTTCCATCCGATGGAGTGCGTGGTAGAGCGCGCTGTCCTCCACGGCGAGGGAGCCGCCGGTGCGGTCCTCCAACCAGGTGGTGATCTCGACACCGTGCAGCGAGCCCCACGACAGGCTCTTGAGAATGAGGATGTCGAGCGTGCCTTTCACGAGCGGGAGATTGGCTGGCATGGTCTCTCTACTGAAAGTTTCAGGGTAAAGTTTCAAGGAAGGGGCAACGACGTCAAGCGAGCGGCTGACTTCGGGATCGCTTCGGAGGTTGCTGCCGGACCCGCGGCGGCCGGTCCCATGTCGGTGCTGTCCGCGCGGCCGCGGCCCAGATCCGTCGAGGCCCTGGCCACCTACCCCTTGCGCTTCTACAAGACATGCCATATCCTGCCCCTTGTAGAAGCGCAAGGGGACCATGTGACCGATCCGCATCTCGACCTGCCGCAGGGCACGCTCGACCTCCTCATCCTGAAGGCGCTCTCGCTCGAGCCAATGCACGGCTGGGCGATCTCGGAGCGCATCCATCAGGTCTCGCGCGCCACACTCACCATCCCGCAGGGATCGCTCTACCCCGCGCTGCACCGCCTCGAGCGGCGGGGGTGGATCAAGGCGGAGTGGGGGGTCTCGGACAACAACCGCAAAGCGAAGTACTACCAGCTCACGCGTGCCGGGCAGAAGCGGCTCGACATGGAAGCCGATGCCTGGGTGCGGCTCACCGCCGCCGTGGGCCTCGTGCTGAAGATGGGCTGACCGTCGGGCGCCGCGTCGCGACGCCACATCGCACGGAGACTGGAGAGCGCCATGCTGACCGAATTGTGGAGCGACCTGCGCTATCGCGTACGCGCCCTCGTTCGGCGCCGCGCCGTCGAGCGCGAGCTGGACGCCGAGCTGCGCTTCCACCTCGAGCGCGAGATGGAGAAGTACATCGCGGCCGGGCTTCCTCCTGACGAAGCGCTCCGCCGCGCGCGCCTCGCGTTCGGCGGCGTGGACCGCACCAAGGAGGCGAGCCGCGATGCGCGCGGCACGCGCCTCATCGAGACCACGGTGCAGGACTTCCGCCATGCCGTGCGCTCCCTGCGCAAGAGTGCGGGGTTCACACTCGCGGCTGTCCTGACGCTCGGCTTGGGGATCGGCGCGTGCACCACGATCTTCGGCGCGGTCGACGCCGTGCTGCTCCGCTCGCTCCCCTTCCACGATCTCGATCGCCTCATCGCGATCAGCGCTACTTCAGAGCACTGCCCGGACTGCCAACCCAGCCCCGGGCACTACCTCGCCCTTCGCGCACGCACGCGTGCCTTTTCGTCCCTCGCCGGTTACGGCTTCTGGAGTGGTGCGCTCGAGGGAAGCGAGCAGGCCGAGCACGTCGATGGCTTCACGGTCACGCCGAGCTTCTTCTCCACGCTTGGCGTAAGCCCCGCGATCGGGCGCACGTTCGAGGCGGACAGCGCCTCACCGGCGATGGCGCACGAAGTGGTGCTCAGTGATGCGCTATGGCGTACGCGCTTCGGGAGCGACCCGCACGTAGTGGGCTCGACGATCACGCTCAACGGTGCGCCGTACACGGTGGTCGGCGTCATGCCGACAGGGTTCGCATTTCCGCGCGCCACCAATCTGTGGCTCCCGCTCACCTTCAGGGCCGCCGACGCGAACGACCTGAGCACGCATTGGATGCGTGTGTTCGGCCGGCTCGCGCCCGGCGCCACCGCAGGCCAGGCGCAGCGCGAGCTCGACGCCGTTTCCACGGCGCTCGCGGCGACGCATTCGGATCAGGCAAAGGGGTGGCGGCTCATCTCCCAGCCGCTCAGCGATTACGTGCTGCACGAGATGCGGACGTTCTTCACGCCGATCATGGCCGCGGCGGTGTTCGTGCTGCTCATCGCCTGCGCGAACGTGACGAACCTCCTGCTCGCGCGCATGAGCGGACGGGAGCGCGAGATCGCCGTGCGGAGTGCGCTCGGTGCCGGCCGCTGGCGGCTCGCGCGGCAACTCCTCACCGAGAGCATCGTCCTCGCGCTTCTCGGCGCCGTGGTGGGATCGCTGCTCGCATGGTGGAGCGTCCCGCTGCTCAAGGGCTCCATCCCGGTGAGTATGACTCGATTCGTTCCGGGGTGGAGCACCTTCGCGTTGAACGGGCGCGCCCTGGCGTTCTCCGTTGCGCTCTCGCTCGTGACGGCGCTGCTCGTCGGCGTGCTCCCGGCACTGCGTGCGTCGCGCCCGGAGCTGACGGCGTCGCTCAAGGAAGGTGGACACGGCGCGACCGGCTCGCGGGGCG
>DASSOX010000235.1:0-2978 GCA_035700125.1 Gemmatimonadaceae bacterium | reverse complement strand
CGACCCGGTGACCTCGGGGCTCGATCGCACGCGCTACGGCGTATTCGCCGGCATTCGCGACCGGCGACTCACGCTCGGCGGCGAATGGGCGCGCAAGATAGATGACCTGGAGTCGGGTGCCACCCCGCTCGATCGGAGCGTGGCGCACAACACCGGTGAGCTCTACAGCGCGTTCGCGATCGCGAGACCTCTGGAGTGGGTGCCTGGCGCGAAGCCGTCGCCGGTGGGTGTGATCTTTCGCTGGGACCAGTTCACGCCGGATCGCGACGCGAGCGGCAAGCTGCGCTACTTCCTCGGTGGCGTCTTCTGGGAGCCCACATCGAAGACGGCACTCGCACTGGACTACCAGCGTACCGAACCGGTGAGCGGCCTGGGTGGCGACACATCGGAGAACTGGTACCTGCACTGGCGGGTGGCGTTCTAGAAATGGCCCGAGCCGCGTTGCACCACACCCTGACCTCCCCCGCCGCATCGCGAGCAGCGGCGGCAGGGGAGACACCTCCATCCGCGGAGCTCGCGGAGCGCGCCTTAGGCGACACGATCTACCGGGTCGCGATCACCTTCTTTGCCCTCTGCATCCCGATCCTGTTGGCGATGGTGGCGTGGGAGCTCTTCTCGGCCGGCTGGCCGACGTTCCGGCGATTCGGGGCGGGATTCCTTACGTCGAGCGTGTGGAACCCGGTGGCCGGGGAATTCGGCGCCGCGCCCGCGATCTACGGAACGCTAGTGTCGTCGTTCCTGGCGCTGCTCATCGCGGTGCCGCTCGCACTCGGAGTTTCCATCTTTCTCTCCGAGCTCGCCCCGCGCGCGCTGCGCCAACCGATCGGGTTTCTGGTGGATCTGCTCACCGCCATCCCGAGCGTGGTGTACGGGCTCTGGGGAATCTTCGTGCTCCTTCCGGTACTGCGCGATCCGGTAATCCCCTTTCTGCGCGACACACTCGGCCTCGGCGCCACGCCGCTCTTTTCGGGACCGGCTTACGGACCGAGCATTCTCGCCGCGGGGCTCATCCTCGCGATCATGGTGCTCCCTTACGTAGCGTCCGTGTCGCGCGAGGTGCTCCTCGCCGTGCCACGCTCACAGCGCGAGGCCGCACTCGCGCTCGGCGCCACGAAGTGGGAGATGGTGCGCGGTGCCGTTCTACCGTACGCGAAATCCGGCATCATGGGCGGGGTCATACTTGGCCTCGGGCGCGCTCTCGGTGAGACGATGGCCGTGACGATGCTCATCGGCAACCGGCATGAGATCTCCGCATCGCTTCTCGCGCCCGGCTACACCATGGCGTCGCTCATCGCCAACGAGTTCAGCGAGGCGTCGAGCGACGCGCACCTCTCCGCGCTGATGGCGGTGGGCTTCGCCCTCTTCGCGATCACCATCATCGTCAACGCGATCGCGCGCCTGCTGGTGCGACGCGTCGCGCATGGGAGCTCACGGTGAGGCGCGCGAATTCCCTCGGCGTGCGTCGAGCCAGGAGCGCCGCGATGTTCGCGCTCACCGCGATTGCGGCCGTCGGGGCCACGCTTCCGCTCCTCCTCATCCTCTGGCATCTGGTGAGTACCGGACTCGGCTCGCTCGGCGTGGACTTCTTCACCCAGGCACCGCGTCCGGTGGGCGAAGAGGGTGGCGGCATGGGCAATGCCATCGTCGGTACGCTCATGCTCATCGCGATAGCCAGCGGCCTCGGACTCCCGGTTGGAGTGGGTGCGGGGCTCTACCTCGCCGAGCACCGTGGGACCGCGCTTGCCGATTCGGTGCGCTTCCTCGCCGACGTGCTTAGCGGCCTGCCGTCGATCGTGACCGGAATCTTCATCTGGACGCTGATAGTGCGTCCGATGGGCCGCTTCTCCGCATTCGCCGGTGGAATAGCGCTCGGCACCATGATGATCCCCATGGTCGCGCGCACCACGGAGGAGATGATCAGTCTCGTTCCGACGTCACTGCGCGAGGCGGCGCTCGCACTCGGTTATCCGCGCTGGCGCGCTTCGCTCGGCATCGTGCTGCGCACCGCGAGCGCCGGAATAGTCACCGGGTCGCTCATCGCGCTCGCGCGCGTCGCGGGCGAGACCGCGCCACTTCTTTTCACCGCCTTCGGCAACCAGTACTGGTCCACGTCGCCCGGTCAGCCTATCGCGGCGCTACCTCTGCAGATCTTCACCTATGCAATCAGCCCCTACGACGAATGGCACCGCCTGGCCTGGGCGGGTGCGCTCGTCCTCATCGCGCTCATCCTGGCCATCAGCATCCTCGCCCGCTTCGGAACGCGCCGCCGCTTCGTCGGTGGCGGAGGCGCCTGAGATGCTTCGTACCAATACCCCCACCCGCATCGCCGTGCACGACCTCGATGCCTGGTTCGGTCGCACCCACGCCGTAAGGGGCGTATCGCTCGACCTCCCCGATCGCCAGGTTACCGCGGTGATCGGTCCCTCGGGGTGCGGAAAGTCCACTTTCCTCCGCTGCCTGAACCGGATGCACGAAACCGTACCCACCGCCCGCGTGACCGGAACGGTGCTGCTCGATTCGAGCGACATCTATGCGCCGAGCGTGAGCCCGGTCGCCGTACGCAAGCATGTGGGGATGGTCTTCCAGCGCCCGACTCCTTTCCCCACGATGTCAATCCGCGACAACGTGGCTGCCGGCCTGCGCGTGCTGCGACAGCGGCCGCGAAAGAGCGAAGTAGATGAGATAGTCGAGCGCGCGCTCACGCGCGCCGCGCTCTGGGACGAGACGAAGGATCGCCTGGGCGGAAGCGCCGTGGCCCTTTCCGGGGGACAGCAGCAGCGTCTCTGCATCGCACGCGCGCTCGCGACAGACCCCGAGGTTCTCCTCCTCGACGAACCGACGGCATCGCTCGACCCGATCAGCACGCAGCGCATCGAGGAGCTGGTGCACGAGCTGCGGCGCGAGGTGACCATCGTGATCGTCACCCACAACATGCAGCAGGCCGCACGGGTCTCCGATCGAACTGCGTTCTTCCTCGC
>DASSOX010000234.1:0-12672 GCA_035700125.1 Gemmatimonadaceae bacterium | reverse complement strand
GTACAACTGTCACCCTGCGGAGGTCTTCATGGGCGACACGGGATCGCTCGCCTTGGGCGGCGCACTCGGCGCGATAGCGATCCTGCTCAAGAGCGAGTTCCTCCTTCTCCTGATAGGCGGCGTGTTCGTGGCGGAGACGGGATCGGTGATCATCCAGCGCACCGTCTTCAAGATGCGGCGAAGGAAGTACGGCCTCGATTACGCCAAGGCACATCGAGTGTTCCTGCGGGCGCCGCTGCACCACCACTTCGAGTTGAAGGGGTGGACCGAGACGCAGGTGGTCACCCGATTCTGGATCCTAGGGATCTTCTGTGCGTTCATCGCCCTCACCACGCTGAAGCTGAGATGATCCCCGAAGAGTGGGGCCGCGACGAGATCGCCGTCATCGGGCTCGGAAAGAGCGGACTTGCCGCCGCGCGGCTGCTCGTCCGCAAAGGTTTTCGTGTCTACGCGTCGGACTCGGCGAGCTCCAGCCTGATGGAGCGGGGTGTTGCCGAGCTGCGCGCCGCGGGGGCAACTGTCGACGTGGGCTCGCACGATCTCCATCGCATCGCCAGCGCGTCGCTGGTGGTGGTGAGCCCGGGTGTGCCGCCCAGCTCCGAGGCGCTGCAGAGCGCCCTGGCCGCAGGAGTGCATGTGGTCAGCGAGATCGAGATCGGGCTGCGCTTCCTGGGAGCTGGAACGCGTTACATCGCGGTGACGGGCACGAACGGGAAGACCACCACCACGGCCATGGTCGGTCATCTCCTGCGCGCGCTGGGGCACACCACGGTGGATGCCGGCAACATCGGTACGCCTCTCACCGAGGTGGCGCTCGCCGACGAGCAGCCCGGCTGGCTCGCGCTCGAGATGTCTTCCTTCCAACTGCACGACACTCCGGGGATCGCGCCGACAGTGGGCGTGCTCACCAACCTGAGTCCTGACCACCTGGATCGCTACGAGTCGGTGCGCGACTACTACGCCGACAAGGCGCTGCTCTTCCGCAACGCGACGGAGGAGTCGAAGTGGGTGGTGAACGATGCCGACGCCGCCGCGGTGGAGATGGTGTCGCGAGCGAAGGGTCACCACTTCCACTTCGGCACGTCGCGCCTCTGCGAGATGGTGTACGAGCACTCCGGCGCGCCGGGAGAGGGGTGGATAGTCTGGCGTGGCGAACGCGTCATCCGCCGCGACGAGATCCCGCTCCTGGGCGATCACAACGTGGAGAACGCCATGGCCGCGGCGCTTTCGGTGATCGTTGCCGATGAGCGGCACGCCACGCGAGACTCGCTGAACAGAATCGCCGAGGGGCTTCGCACCTTCGGCGCGCTCCCGCACAGACTCGAGAGCGTGGTGGAGCGCGACGGAGTGCTGTGGATAAACGACTCCAAGGCCACGAACCCGAGCTCCACACTCGTCGCGCTGCGCGCCATGACGCGGCCTACCGTCGTCCTCCTTGGCGGCCGGCACAAGGGCGAACCATACACCTCGCTCGCCGAGCCGCTGGCCGCGGTGGGGAAGGCGGTGATCGCATACGGCGAGGCGGGGCCGATCGTGGAGCAGGATCTCTCCGGCACGGTCCCGGTCCATCGCCTCGGCTTCGATTTCGAAGAGGTGATGGCGCTCGCTCGTTCGATCGCCCAGCCGGGCGACGTGGTGCTGCTCTCGCCCGCGTGTTCCAGCTACGACATGTTCAACAACTACGTGGAGCGGGGCAAGCGCTTCCGCGAGCTGGCGATGGGAGTGGAGAGTTGAAGGCACCCGCGCAGCCGGCGGTGCGTGAGCGTTGGCGCATGGGCGTCGAGGCGCGTGCGCTCTTCATCGTGACCGCCACCCTTCTCGCCTTCGGGCTCGCGGTGCTCTACAGCGCGAGCGCGCTGCTGGCCGTGCGCGAGGGGCACGACAGCATGTTCTACCTCCTGCGGCAGGTTGCGGGAGTGGGACTCGGGACCATCTTCTTCGCCCTGTTCGCGAAGCTGGACGCCGAGCGATGGCGAAAGTGGGCGTGGCCTTTGCTCGGTGTGAGTGTGGTGCTCCTCATCATACCGATCCTCCCGTTCACGGGGGCGATAGCTCCGCGTATCAACGGGTCGCGCCGCTGGGTGTACCTCGGCTTCGCCTTTCAGTCATCCGAGCTGGCCAAACTCGCGGTTGTGGCGTGGACGGCGATGCTCGTGGTAAAGAAGGGCGATCTTCTCCGGCGCCTCACCAAGGGGCTGCTGCCGTTTCTGGTGGTGCTCGCTGTACTCGACCTCCTCGTGATCCTCGAGCCCGATCTGTCGATGGCGATGACCTTCACGCTGATAATGGGGGTGGTGCTCTTCGCCGGCGGCGTGCGCATCGGCCACGTGGTTCTGCTCAGTGTTCTTGCCATCCCGCTCCTCTGGCGCGAAGTGGAGAGGGCGCAGTACGCGCTCCTTCGCATGACTTCCTTCTTCGATCCGGGACAGGCCCCCGCGGAGGTGGGCTATCAGCTCAAGCAGTCGCTGATCGCGGTGGGATCGGGAGGATTGTTCGGAGTGGGGTTTGGCCAGGGGCGGCAGCAGATGGGCTTCGTGCCGTTTCCGTACAACGACTTCATCGCGAGCAACATCGGCGAGGAGTGGGGCTTCCTCGGGATCCTCTTCGTCACCCTGCTATTCGCGATCTACGGGTGGCTGGGATTCCGCATAGCGAAGAAGGCACGTACGCCATTTCAGCAGCTCATGGCGGTGGGGATAACGTTCACCATGGTGAGCACCGCCTTCCTGCACATAGGCGTGGTGATCGGGCTGCTCCCCACCACCGGGTTGACGCTTCCCTTCATCTCGTACGGTCGTACGAATCTGGTGCTTTCGATCATGATGACGGGGATCCTCGCGAACATAGGGAGCGAGCGCGAACGCGTGGTGGGCGAGCACGCCACCAACCCGATGGTTCGCAACCCGCTGTGAGGATCTTCTTCACCGGCGGTGGAACGGGTGGGCATCTGTACCCGGCGCTCGCCATAGCCCGGGCGGTGGTGGCGCTGGATCCGTCGGTCACGCCCTTTTTCGTGGGCGCGAAGCGCGGTGTGGAGCGCGAGATACTTCCGGCCACGGAGTTCGAGCACGTGCTGCTCGATCTACACCCGCTCTATCGAAGCAGGCCCTGGAAGAGCTGGCGTACGGTGGCGGGGCTGGCAGGGGCGTGGAGTGTACTCTCGGACGTTGCGCGGCGCGAGCGCCCGGCGCTGGTGCTGGGCACCGGCGGCTATGCTTCCGGCGCGGCGCTGGCGTGGGGCGTGCGGCATCGTGTGCCGATCGCGTTGCAGGAGCAGAACAGCCACCCGGGAATCACGACGCGCATCTTCAGTCGCTACGCTCGTGAGATCTACCTGGGCTACGACGAGGCGCGTTCATTGCTTCGGCCACGCGCGGACGCGTGGGTGGGTGATACCGGCAATCCCATCGAGCAGCCGCCGGTCCCTCGCCCCGACCGCGGTGCGGCGCGCGCACGCTGGGGCTTCCCGCCCTCGGGCGGGAACGTGCTCCTCGTGGTAGGGGGGAGCCAGGGGGCGAGGGCTCTCAACGAGGCGATGGCCGGCTGGGTGCGCGGCTCGCTGCCGCGCGATCTGTTCATAATCTGGGGCACGGGGCGCCAGCATCACGAGCGCTATGCGGAGCTCGACTCGGAACATGTTCGCGTGCTGCCGTACCTTTCGCCGATAGCGGATGCATACGCTGCGAGCGATATCGCGCTCACACGGGCCGGCGCGCTCACGCTCGCGGAGCTGTGTGCATGGGGAATCGCTCCGATCGTCGTGCCGCTACCGACCGCCGCGGCGGATCACCAGACGTACAACGCCGCGGCGCTGGCGGACGCTGGCGCGGGCGTGCATCTCTCACAGGCGGCGCTGACCGTGGAGACGCTCGGCGCGGAAGTCATGGCGTTGCTGCAAGACCACGAGCGCCTCGAACGGATATCGAACGCGGCGCTCTCGCGTGCACGTCCCGACGCAGCAAAGACGATTGCGAGACGCGTTCTGGAGTTGAGTGCGCGTACGGCGACTGACGCGCGCTGAGCACGCGAGAAGGGCGGGCACAGTGCAGGGGCCAGCATCGCGTCAGCTCGATCACACTTGAGAGGAGGGTGCGGTGCGCACTAGATTGGCCGCACCTCGAATGTCTCTCTTCGCTCCCTCCGATCCTCGCCCTGTTCACTTCATGGGGGCAGCCGGCGCCGGCATGAGCGCGCTCGCCGAGCTCCTCGCGCGGCGCGGAGTAAGAGTAACCGGCTGCGACGCCAACCCGGCCAGCGTAGCGGACCTGGAGCGCCTCGGAATAAGCGTCGTGCAGGGCCACGACGGATCACACGTGGAAGGCGCGCGAGCAGTCGTGGTCACTTCCGCCGTGCCGCGCGACCATCCCGAGCTGGAGGCGGCGCGAGCCAGGGGAATTCCCGTCGTGCGGCGCGCCGAGGCGCTGGCGGAAGCAGTATCGGTGGGAGATGTCGTGGCCGTCGCCGGCACGCACGGGAAAACCACCACCACGGTGATGACCACCGAGGCGCTGGCCGCTGCCGGGCTCGAGCCCACTGGGATCGTCGGCGGCCGCGTGGCGGCGTGGAACGGAAATCTCAGCTCCGGCTCCGACCGCCTTTTCGTGGTGGAAGCCGACGAGTACGATCGCTCCTTCCTGGCGCTCACGCCCACCGTAGCGGTGGTGACGAGCATCGAAGCGGACCATCTCGACATCTACCGGGATCTGGCCGACATTCGGGAGACCTTCGCCCGATTCGCGCAAGACGCGCGCGCGATAGTTCTCTGCGCCGACGACGCTGGCGCCGATGCGCTCCCCACGCCCGCCACCGCGGAGGTGGTACGCTACGGCATCTCTTCCACCAACGCTCGCCTGGTGGCGCGTGAAGTCACTCCCGAGCGGGGTGCCGGGAGCTCGTATCTCCCCGTGTACGACGGGAAGCCGCTGCCACGCGTGCGGCTCGAAGTGCCAGGACGGCATAACGTGCTCAACTCGCTCGCGGCGCTCGCGAGTGGTCTGGTGCTCGGAGCGAGCGCCGAGGAGATGACGCGCGGCCTCGCCAGTTTCCGCGGGGTAGAGCGTCGCTTCCAGCGCGTGGGCGAGGCGCTGGGAGTGCTGGTGATCGACGACTACGCTCACCACCCCACCGAGATCCGCGCCACTCTCTCGGCCGCGCGCGCCGCCCTCCCGGGGCGCCGGCTCCTGGTGGCTTTCCAACCACACCTGTACTCGCGCACACGTGATTTCGCACCCGAGTTCGGTGCCGCGCTGGCGCAGGCCGACGAAATCTTCCTTACCGAGATCTATCCGGCACGTGAGCAGCCCATCGCGGGCGTCAGCTCCACGCTGATCGAGCAGGCGATCGCCGAGGCCACACGCGCCAACAGCGCCAGCGCCGGTAGCACGCCGGTCGTGAGCTCATCCGCGCCGTCGGGGGCCCGCCTGGCATGGCGCGGCGAGCGGCGCGAGCTGGCTGCGGCGCTCGCGCGCGCCGTCCGCACCGGCGATGTCGTTATCACGCTCGGGGCGGGCGACATCACTCGCACCGGCCCCGAGCTTCTCGCACATTTGACGGCGGCGGCATGACGCGCCTCCTGAATCTGGTGAGCGCGCTCACCTCGCGTGCGGGGCTCTGGGGAGCGGCGGCCGTGCTGGCGCTGGCGGTGGTGGTGAGTGCTCCACGGTGGGGGCCTCGCATCCTTTCTCACATGTCGTACTTTCAGATACGGCATGTGGAAGTCTCCGGCCAGCGCTACCTGCCTCCTCGTGAGGTCCTCTCGCTCCTCGGTGTGGACACGACCATTTCGATCTGGACAGATCTCGACTCGCTCGAGAATCGCCTCGCGGCGCACCCTGAAATCCGCGCTGCGCGCATCGAGCGCAAGCTTCCGGGAACGTTGCAGGTGCGCGTGACCGAGAACCTTCCCGTGGCATTCATCCCCGTGGCGCGCGGGCTGGGCGTGGTAGACGAAGATGGCGCCACGCTGCCGATAGATCCGAGCCGCGTGGACGTGGATCTGCCGGTGGTGCAGCGGGCCGACACCGCGCTGCTCTCGCTCCTCGCCGATCTGCGCGATGAGAGCCCACGTATCTTCGAAAGGATCAGCGCGGCACGCCGCGATTCGCGCGGCGACGTGGAGCTGACACTTCCGTCGTACTCCGTGCTCGCCGGAACCGGCGTCAGCGCCGCCCGGCTGGCCGAGATCGTACCCGTCGAGAACGATCTCGCGCGTCGCGGTGCGCGGATCGCCCAGCTCGACCTGCGTTTCCGCGATCAGGTCATCGCGAGGCTGCAATGAACCCCGAAAGACTCGTGGCCGGCCTCGACATCGGCTCGTCGCGTACCACCGCAATCATCGCCGAAGTCGTGGGCGAGCTCCCCAAGCATCCCAACATCAAGGTGCTCGGAGTGGGGCAGGCGCGCACGGCCGGCCTGCGGCGCGGCGTCGTGTCGGACATCGCGGAGACCATGCGTTCGATCACCAAGGCGATGCAGGACGCTGAGCGAATGGCCGGCGTGCAGGTGGAATACGTGTACGCGGGAATCGCCGGGGAGCATGTGCAGGCGATGACCAGTTCGGGCGTTGTTGCCGTCAACGGCGACGAAGTCACCCGGACCGATGTTGAGCGGGCGAAGGAAGTGGCGCGCACGCAGGCGATTCCTACCGATCGCGAGCTGCTCCACGCGATCCCGCAGGAGTACCGGGTAGACAAGAACGACGGGATCCGCGATCCGGTCGGTATGATCGGGATGCGCCTCGAGACGGAAATGTACCTGGTCACCATCGGTGCGTCGCCCGCGATGAACCTGCGCAAGGCGGTCGAGCGTGCCGGCTACAAGGTTCGCGAGCTGGTGCTGGAGCCGCTCGCGAGCGCGCTGGCGGTGCTCACCGAGGACGAGAAGGAGCTGGGCGTTGCGCTTGTGGAAATGGGCGCGGGAAGCACCGACCTCGCCATCTTCCACGAGGGGAAGATCCGGCACCTTGGCACCGTGGGCTTCGGCGCCAACAGCGTCACCAATGATATCGTGCACGGCCTCGGCGTTACCGCCGGCGATGCCGAACGTCTGAAGGAGTTGTACGGCTGCGCGTACGAGCCGCTCATGGCGGAGTCGCACGATGTGATCGAGCTCCCGAGCACGGTCGCACAGGGCGAGCGTCAGATCCGGCTCGATTCGCTCGCGCACATCATCCATCAGCGCACCGACGAGATCTTCGAGCTGGTGAATCGCGACATAACCGCGGCGGGATATGCCGGCCTGCTCAGCGCGGGCATCGTGCTCACCGGCGGCGGCTCGGCCATCAATGGGGCGGCCGAGCTGGCGGCAGATGTGTTCGGGACGGGGGTGCGGGTGGGCTCGCCGGCAGACGGAATCGGCGGCTTGAGCGACTCCGTGGAGGCGCCGCGCTTCGCGACGGCTGTGGGGCTCGCCCTGTATGGCGCGCACCGCATGGCGCTCGGGATCGCGGGTGCCACGGGCGTGCGGCGGAAGGCGATGTCCGCGCCGGGGATGGACCGGCTGGCTCAGCGTGTCAAGGCCTGGCTGCAGGATTTCTTCTGATCGTATTTTAGCGGGTGCAGAATTGAAGGTTACGGGTTAGTGTGTTGTCGGGATGAATGCGTTATATTCTGCCTATCTTCGCGCTGGTCTTCAGAGCCGGCCACCAGTTGCAGCAAGTAGTAGTGCGCCCGCCGATTCAGTAGCCGCACCACGTAGTTCCTCCAACCAAGTGGAGTTCCTTCCGCAATGATCTTCGAGTTCGAGGAGAGCACACCACAGAACGCGCGCATGAAGGTCGTCGGCGTCGGCGGTGGCGGCGGCAATGCAGTAAATCGAATGATCGAGGAGCATCTCGAAGGGGTGGAGTTCATCTCCGTCAACACCGATGCTCAGGCGCTGCTCACGTCCAAATCGGATGTGAAGATCCAGATCGGCAAGAAGCTCACTCGCGGGCTGGGCGCGGGCGCACGTCCCGAAATCGGACGTCAGGCGATCGAGGAGAACCGTGACGAGGTCGCGCGCGTACTCACCAGCGCGGACCTCGTCTTCGTCACGTGCGGAATGGGCGGCGGCACCGGCACCGGTGCGGCGCCCGTAGTGTGCGAGATGGCTCGTGAGGCCGGCGCGCTCACCGTCGGGATCGTCACGAAGCCCTTCCTCTTCGAAGGCCGCAAGCGGATGCGCCAGGCGGAGATGGGGATCGCCGAGATGCGCAAGCAGGTGGACACGATGATCGTCGTCCCCAACGAGCGTCTCCTCGCCGTGGTGGGAAAGGGCATCCCCTTCGGCGACGCGCTCAAGAAGGCCGACGAAGTTCTTCTCCATGCCACGCAGGGCATCTCGAACCTCATCAGCGTCACGGGTCTGGTCAACGTGGACTTCGCCGACGTCCGCACGGTGATGCAGGCCGGTGGCTCGGCGCTCATGGGCACCGGCGTGGGGCGCGGCGAGCTGCGCGCCATGGAGGCGGCGCAGCAGGCGATCTCGTCGCCGCTGCTCGACAACGTCTCCATCAGCGGCGCCACCGGAGTGCTCGTCAACATCACCGGCGGGAGCGACCTCACCCTCGGTGAGGTGCACCAGATCAACGAGGTGGTGCACGACGCCGTGGGCGACGATGCCGAGATCATCTTCGGCGCGGTGAACGAGCCGGCCATGCAAGGCGAGATCCGCGTCACCGTGATCGCTACCGGCTTCGATCGTGTCGTCCAGGGCTCGCACTCTGCCGCGCAGAGCGAGCCGATGCAGCCGGCGCGCAATACTCTCGCAACACCGGTCATTCCATTCCCGGCGCAGCGTCCGCCGCGCCTGAACACGGTCGCGTCGCGCTCGGCGCAGCCGTCGGAGCACGCCCGCCGGCCGATTCAGCCGCCCTCCGGGCTCCCCGACAAGTCGAGCCAGGATCTCAACGACATGGAGATCCCGACCTTCATCAGGAGGCAGATGGATTGAAGCGCCCATCACCGCGCGTCGTCACGACGTTGGTGGTCGGTGCGCTAGCCATCGCTGCTCTCACGATCAACCTGCCGTCGCCTCGGTCGGCCGTGCCCTTCGCAAAGGTGGGTGCGGATTCCGCCATCGCGGCCACTCCGGCGGAGCCCACCTGGCGCGTGCATGCCGACACCCTGCATGCGGGCGAGACGCTGTCCGGCCTCCTCTCTCGCGGCGGCATCAGCAGTGAAGGGATCGTGCGCGTGCTGCAGGCGGCAACCGGCATAGATGCGCGTCGCGCGCGCGCCGGTATGCCGATAGCAGTGCGCACCTTCGGCGACGACTCTATGCCGTCCGAGGTCGTTTTCCACCTCGCAATCGATCGGCTCGTTCGCGTTTCGCGCAGCGGTGACACGCTCTGGAGCGCAAGCGAGGAGCTGCTCCCGTGGACGGTGGACACGCTCACCGTCAGCGGGACCGTTCACGCCAATCTCTACCAGGCGCTCGACGACTCCGCCACCGACGTCCTTCCATCCAGCGCGCGAGCGGAACTCGCCTGGTCGCTAGGCGACATCTACGAGTACAAGGCGGACATGAGCCGCGACCTGAGAGATGGCGACCACTTCCAGGTTCTCTTCGAGCGTAAGGAGGGACCTGGCGGGGTGGTACGGATAGGCGATGTCCTGGCCGTGCGCTTCGCTCTTTCCGGGAAGGAAATCGACGCGGTCCGCTACGAGGGTAGTTCTGGACGTGGGGAGTACTACGATGAGGACGGCCGCTCCATGCGTTCGGCGTTCCTCCGTGCGCCGCTCTCGTTCAGGCGGATCTCCAGCGTCTTCGGCAGGCGTAAGCACCCCATTCTCGGTACCTGGCGCAGTCACAAGGGAACCGACTACGCCGCCAACTCGGGAACCCCGGTACGCGCCATCGGCGACGGCGTGGTGATCTTTGCCGGCCGCAAGGGCGGTTACGGGAACGCCATAGACATCCGCCACCCCAACGGCTACGTAACGCGCTACGGGCACCTTCGCGGCTTCGCCAGGGGAGTGCATTCCGGGAGCCGGGTGAGTATCGGCGAGACCGTTGGCTACGTGGGGATGACCGGGCTCGCTACGGGTCCGCACCTGCACTTCGAGGTGCTCGTGAACGGTGTACAACGTGACCCGCGCGTGGCGCTGCGCGACAAGGCGGGCCTCCCCGTTCCGGCGGCGGAGCGTGCGCGCTTCGACACGGTGCGGACAACGCTTCTTGCGCAGCTCGATGCGAGGAGCGCGGCCGGCACGCAGCGGATGGCGAGCAGGTAGCATCATCGGCGGTCCCTGGCCGGGCCCGCCACGCGCACGCGAATTAGCTTTCCCGAATGCTCAAGTGGCTCGTTGCCGCGGTCGCCGGAGTGGCGATCGCGGTCTTGTTGTATGGACGGCGCGAGCCGGGTCGAGGAGTGCGGAGCGCCGTTCTCATCGCGCTTCGCGCGCTCGCGATGACGCTGCTCCTTGCGCTCGTGCTCGATGCCCCATCGAGCCCGAGCCGCGCACCCGCGCCGCTCGTGGCGCTGGATGTGTCGGCGAGCTGGGAACGCGGTGGCGACAGCGCGCTCTGGCGGCGCGCGAGAGAGCGGGCCGCGCGCCTCTCGTCCGATTCGCTCGTCATCTTCGGCGACTCGGTGCGCGTGGCCCGGGCGCCCAACGTGCCCACCGACGATGCGAGCCGCGCTCGCGCGCTGGTGGAGCGCTCCCTCGCCTCGGGACGCGCGCTGGTGCTCGTCACCGATGGTGAGCTCGACGACCCCGCTTCGCTCGATCAGCTTCCGGCTGGCTCGCGTGTGGACGTCGTGCAGCGGGAGCCAGCGCGCGATCTGGCGGCGACTTCCCTGGATGCGCCGCGCGCCGTGGTGAGCGGCGATACCGTGGAGGTGCGCACAACGCTGCGCAGCGGCTCCGTCGCGATCTCGGGTGGCACGCTCTCCTTGCGACTGGGCGACAGCACGATCGCCACCGCGCCGATAGACTCGCTCGCCCCGCGCGCCGAGCGCACGCAGACGGTGCGGGTGAGCTTTACCGGGCCGGCGCGGCCGACCGTGCTCGCGGCGATCGCCACCACTACCGGAGACGTGGAGAGACGCAACGACACGGTGGCCGTTCCGGTGGACATCTCGCGCGCGGCGGGCGCTGTGCTCGCGTCCACCTCCCCCGACTTCGATTCGCGCTTCGTGCTCCCGGTGCTGCGGGGCGCCGTCGCGCTGCCCACGAGAGCCTACTTTCGCGTGGCCAGCGGGAGCTGGCGCCAGGACGGATCGTTGGCGCCGGTGAGCGAGGCGGCGGTGAAGGCCGCCCTGCGCGACGCGCCGCTCGCGATAATCCACGGTGACACCGCCTATTTCGGCGCGCCGCGCCGCGCGACGACCGGGTCGCTCGCGCTCATCTCCGTGGCACCGTCCACGGCCGCCGACTCGATCGGCGAGTGGTACCCTGTGGCGGCACCGCCGTCGCCGCTATCGCCGGTGCTGGCCGGGATCGTGTGGGACAGTCTGCCACCGGTGGCCGTGACCGGAACCGCGCCGTCGGGGGAGTGGGAGGGACTCGTCGTCGCGAGAGGGCGCCGCTTCGATCGGCGTCCCATCGTCGTTGGAGCGAGCGCGGGTGGGAGGCGAGTGGTCGTTACGGGCGCCTCGGGGCTCTGGCGCTGGCGCTTCCGCGGCGGGGCGAGTGCCGACGCGTACGCCGCGCTCTGGGGTGGTATATTTGACTGGTTGACCGCGGAACGCCCCGACCCGCGCGCCGCAATTCCCGCCGAGGGCGTGGTGCGTGCGGGCGAGATGATCCGCTGGCGCCGCGGCCGCGGCGACTCGGTCGTGAAGGTGGTCCTCGAGCGCAGGGGCGCCGCCGAGCGAGATTCGCTCACGCTCACCTTCGGAGCCGGAACCGCGGTCGCCGAAAGCGACCCGCTCCCGGTCGGTACGTACGACGTGCGCACGCCCGGCGGGGATGCCGTTCTCGTGGTAAACGAGTCGCGCGAGCTCCTCCCGCGCGAGCCGACCGTGCATTCCGGCGCCATCGGTCGTGCGATCGCTCTCGCGGAACATCACCGCCTCCGCGACCTCGGCTGGGCTTACATGTTGCTCATCGCCCTCCTCTGCGCGGAGTGGCTGGGGAGGAGGAGGTGGGGGCTGAGGTGAAGCAGGGTTCAGGAGGCAGGGTTCAGGGTTCAGGTACTGCACACCCAACAGGTCATCCCCGCGCAAGCGGGGATCCACGTTCGGTCGGGTAAACTGGATCCCCGCTTGCGCGGGAATGACGGCTCCCGGGTAGTTCCTGAACCCGAACCCTGCCCCCTGAACCCTTCAACAGGAACCCTGAACTTTGTAGTCGATGCGAATCTTACGGCGCGCGGACGATGTGCCGCGGCGATCGCTCTGGCAGAAGATAAAGGACGTCGCCCTCATGGACGTGGGGGTGATAGCGCGTGGCGGGGTGAGCCCCGGCTCGCTCGAACGGCTCGAGGAACTGCTGCTCGAGGGAGACTTCGGCGTGGCGTCCACCATCCGGCTCGTGGCCGACGTCGAGAGTCTCGCGAGCAAGGGGAAGGTGAAGACGCAGGACGAGTTTCTCGAGGCGTTGCGCGGAGGGATCGAGAGTGCGTTGCGCGCGGGGAACAGCGAGCCGGCGTTGAAGCTCGCCGGGAGTGGGCCCTCTGTCATCCTCGTGGTGGGGGTGAACGGTGCGGGAAAGACCACCACCATAGGAAAGCTCGCGGAGCGGCTCC
>DASSOX010000233.1:0-5108 GCA_035700125.1 Gemmatimonadaceae bacterium | reverse complement strand
AGCTTCAGCGCGCTCGGCATCCCGATCATCGAGGGGCGCTCTTTCGACGAGCCCGACGCATCGCGCGCGCCGCTGCAGGCGATCGTCACGAGCGCGTTCGCGAAGCGGTATTGGGGAAGCGAGCCGGCGGTCGGGCGGCGCGTCCGATTCGCTCCGGCGGGTCCGTGGTTCACGGTGATCGGAGTGACCGGCGATGTGCGCGGCACGCGGCTCGACGAGCCGCTCTCCGAGACGGTGTATCTCCCGCTGGTCGTGGCGCCCGGACCGGCCATGGAGAACGGGAACGCCGATACCGCGCGCTGGTCGCCGCGTGAGCTCGCGCTCGTGGTTCGGAGCACAGCCTCGCCGAACGACGTCGTGCAGCCGGTGGAGCGCACACTTCGCACGTTGGCGCCTTCGATCCCTGTTTACGACGTGCGCTCGATGGCGCAGATCGTGGATCGCTCCACGGCACGCACCTCGTTTACCATGGAGCTGCTCGAGGTCGCGTCGCTCGTGGCGCTGCTGATCGGCGCCGTTGGACTTTACGGAGTGGTTTCGTACATGGTGAGCCTGCGCGAACGGGAGCTCGCTGTGCGCATGGCGCTCGGTGCGCAGCCGGGCTCGTTGCGTCGAAAAGTGCTCGGCCAGGCGATGGTCGTGGCTACGGCGGGAATCATCGTGGGCGTTGGTGCGGCGCTGCTCTCGTCGCGGGTAATCGCCGCGCTGCTCTTTGGCGTGGCGCCGAACGATGTCGCCACTCTCGTCGGCGCCGCTGGCTTGATGGGAGCGGTGGCGCTCGCCGCGAGTTGGGTACCGGCGCGGCGCGCCGCGGCGGTGGATCCGGCGGTTGCGCTGCGCACTGATGTGTGATGAGACGCGGGCCGGATCCGTGCGGCAGGAGAGTATCGAAGTGGAGATCTGGAGGCGGCAATGAGCAAACGAAGTGCTTTTTTCTCGCTGGCGGCTCTGTCGATCGCGGTCGCCGTGGGCATCGTGGTGCTCTGGCGCAATGCCGGGCCCGTACGCTCGGCGCTTGCCGCAAACGGTGATGAATCCGCGCTCGGTCCGGCGGCGGGCCCGAACGAGTCGGTGGCGGTGCTCGCGGGCGGCTGCTACTGGGGAATGGAGTACGTCTTCGACCACGTACGCGGCGTGCGGGAAGTGACCTCTGGCTACGCGATTCCCGCTACCGTCGAGGGCGGACGTTTCGGGGGATCGGCCGAGGCCGTTCGCATCGAGTACGATACGACCGTGGTGTCGTACCGCCAGCTCCTCGACATCTTCTTCTCCGTGGCGCACGACCCCACGCAACTGAACCGGCAGGGCCCCGACGTCGGGCCGAACTACCGGTCCATCGTCTTCCCCGCCAGTGATGCGCAGCGTGGACTGGTGCGATCGTACATCGATTCGCTCGGTGCCATGCACATCTACCCACGGCCGGTCGTCACCGAGGTGGCGGCGCTGCAATTCTTCCAGGCGGCCGAGGCGTCCCAGCAGCACTACGCCGAGCGGCATCCGCACTCTGCCTATATCGTTTACAACGACGTGCCGAAGGTGAGGGCGCTGAAGCAGCGGTTCCCGGCGCTGTATCGGGAGCGCAGGTAGCCCGGGCGGGCGACGAGAGACGGGCGACTGACGCGGGTAACCGCGAACCCCGGGGTCCGGGGTCCGTATAGCTGTCTCACCGGCGCTCGGCGCCGGCAGGGCGTTAGACTGACCGACGCCATCAGCCTAACGCGCGACTCCAGACCGGAGCGGCCCGGCTAATTCCCACGGAGCACAGCACCTGTCCCAGCCGCCTCGCCTGGCACCCCCTGCATTAGACTGACCGACCCGGTCAGCCTAACGCGCTTCGCGATCGATAACGCCGCAGCCTAACGCGGCGGCCGACTCCCTGCCCCCGCAAGCGCTGCAAGCTTCGCCAGCGTCATCCGCTAACTCGTCTCGTTGTCCGAGAGCGAGACGCCTGGAGGCAGGCCCTCGTTGACGGCCACGAGGTCGCTACCAACATCACCGGCTTCGGCAAGCGTCATCGTGGAAATCATCTCGCCACCCATCGCCGGATCGCCCCGCTCGAACTCCTCGGGTCGCACCACCTGCTCGCAGGGTACCAGACGCAGGAAGCGGCCGTGACAGCTGTCCGCCTGCGCCATAGTCTTACCGACGTTCGGCGGGGTAGCATTGAACGCGGGTCGCTCGGAGCTTCTCGGGTCTAGTACGTCCTGTTTGGATCCCCATGGCTCTCCGGACGCGTCGCAGCTCGATCAGACTGGCCTATTCCGGATCCTGGCGGGCAGCGTCAATGAGCGTGGCAATCGCTCGAGAATCGGGTCTGTGCTTGCTGATCGAAAGCAGGATTCCAAACCACCTCTGCTATCCATATTTGTTGGTTTGCCGCTGTCCGACCGGGCGTTATGCAGCGGCGTTACGCAATACCACGGGTGATAGGCTGCGCCGCTCCGTCTCGCACTTCCATTGCCTTTCCGGCTGCCCCGATGACCCAAACTGGTCCGGATCAGCGACTTACGGAGCGCTTTCCAACTTGTCGCGGCCGGTTAGGCTGATCGGCTCGGTCAGCCTAACGCCGCGCCGCCTCGGAGGCGCCGTGGAGGAGGGTCCGCGGCGCGTTTGGTCAGGATTTTACCTCTCGGCTTCCCGTCGGCGGGCCCGCGATGAGCCGCACCACCAGATGGTCCAGTAGCGCAGCCGCGAAGACGCCTGCAGTGTATGATGCCAGGTCGCGCGGGTCGAAGCCGCTTCCCAGCACCAGGTGGCCGAGTGTCGTGTCGCGCAGCGCGTCGATCCCGGGCGCATGATAGAGCTGGCTGAGCTCAACGACGAAGCAGATCGCGAGCGCCACCATGGCGCGACGCAATAGCTGCACAGCAGGCGCGGCCGCGCCAATCCACCATGCGATCATCGCTGCCCAGAGCGCGTCGCCGAGCACGTCGCGAGCGACGGGAGACTGGACGGCGCCGTACTCGTGGACCGCGAGCCCGACGAAGATCGTACCCACAGCGAGTGCTGCGTAGACGATGCGGCTACGGAACCGGATCGCCATGCGGTACGCCTGCGTCGGAGCTCGCGACTCGCCAGCTACTACTTCCCTACCGCCCCCACCACCGCGTCGCTACCCTGCAGCCAGTGCCCGAACCACTGGCGCAGCCGCCCCAGCCTATCCACGAGAAGCCACGGCTCGCCGCTCCGCGAGAGCTCGTGCGTGGAGCGCGGATAGCGCACCAGCTCCACGGGCACGCCCTGCTTCTTCAGCGCGATGAACCAGAGCTCCGCGTTCCCCATCGGCGTGCGGAAGTCTTCCTCCGACTGCACGATGAGCGTCGGCGTCTTCACCTTCGCCACATGGCGAATGGGCGAGAGCGAGTCGTACATCGCGAAGTTGTCCCACGGCTTGCCGTAGAACTCGAACTCGGTGAGTCCCTGCGCATCGGACGCGCCGTACCAGTAGGTCCAGTCGCTGATCATGCGATCGGCCTGCGCCGCTTCGAAGCGATCGGTCTTCGTGGTGATCCACGCGGTCATGAAGCCGCCGTACGAGCCGCCGGTGACACCCATGCGCGTGGAATCCACGTCGGGGCGCTGCGCGGCGATGTCCACGGCCTTCATCAGATCTTCATAGTCTTCCGCGCCCCAGCGGCCGCGCGTCGAATAGGTGAAGTCGGCGCCGTAGCCGCTCGACCCGCGCGGGTTGGTGTAGAGCACCCACATCCCCGCGCCGGCGATGTTCTGGAATTCGTCGAACCATCCTTCACCGTACGACGAGTGCGGCCCACCGTGCACGTACAGCACGAGCGGATACTTCTTCCCGGGCTCGTAGCCGTACGGCTTCATGAGCCAGCCCTCGATCTCGAGACCGCCCACCGACTTGTAGGTGAAACGCTCCGAGTTGGCCCACGCGATCTCGGCGTTCAGCGAATCGTTGAAGCTGGTGATTCGCCGCTCGTTTTTCCCGTCGATGTCGGCAACGTAGATCTCGGTGGGCTTGTCCACACTCGTGGACGCGTACGCCACCGTTCGGCGTGCCGCATCGTACGCCAGGTCGCGAAGCTGCCGCCGCCCGCCCAACACCTCGCGCACCTTCTTCGACTTCGGGTCGAGCCGGAGCAGAGCGGTGCGACCACCGATCGCAGCGCTGAACGATATCTCGCCGCCTGGCAGCCACTCGAAGTCGTTCGGCTCGTAGAGCCAGTCGCCGAGCACGTTCACCGGCTCGCCGCCGCTGGCGCTCACCACGTAGATGCGCCGCGACTTCGTCCGCTCGGGCGATGCCACGAATGCGATGCTCTTTCCATCCGGCGACCACGCGATCTGCCGCTCGTCGCCCATGAAGCTCGCCACTCGTCGAGGCGTACCACCATTCGCGGAGATCACGAAGATATCCGAGCGATTCCTCGGCGCCTCGTCACGCGCCGAGTCGTACGGCAGCCGCCCGAGCGAGTCGCTCTCGGCGTCGACTACCGAATCGGGACGCAGCTCCGGATCGGCGATGAAGGCGATCCACTTCCCGTCGGGCGAGATGGTCGCACCGCGGCGCGAGTAGAGGGTAGTGTCGATCTGACGTGCGGCACTGTCACCCTGCGCACGCACGTAGAGCTGCGACGCGCGCCAGACGCGCGCGTGGCGCGGCCCCGGAACGTAGCCGGCGTTGTTCGACTTGTAGCGCTCATCCACGACGTGCCGGCCGTCGAAGCGCTTCGCGTCCACTGGCTGAGTGATGGCGCCGTACGGCGGACGCGCCATCGGCTCCATCCCCTTCCACGGATCCTTCTTCGTAGAGTCGGCGGCGGAGCTGTCGGCATCCATGTCGCTCCACGCCGCGAGGCGTCCGTCGCGTGTGTACGTGGCCGACGCGGGTGGCGCGTCGGGCACCTGGAACGCCTCGCCGCCGGGGCGGTCCATACGCAGCGCCCAGCTCCGACCACCACGCCCCTTCTCGCCACCCGGACGACGCGAATCGAAGTAGAGGAGCTTACCGTCGGGCGAGAAGCGCGGATTGGAGCTCTCGGTTCCGGGCGAGGTGTAGCGAGCAGGCGCGCAGCCATCGCCGCCGGCGACGCTCGCGCTCTTCGCAGTTCCGCGCGCCGCATTCGACGGACACCCGCTCGACG
>DASSOX010000232.1:0-4549 GCA_035700125.1 Gemmatimonadaceae bacterium | reverse complement strand
CGATGCGATGACCGCATGCGCGGCCTCGGAGCCGCAATCGGCCTCTGGCTCGTACTCTCGCTTCTTTACGACGGGCTCGTGCTCTTTTTGGTAGCGGCCTTCGGCGACTACCCGCTCGAACGGGCGGTGCTCGGACTCACTATCGCCAACCCCGTGGATCTCGCGCGGGTGATGCTCCTTCTCCGCTTCGACATCTCAGCGCTAATGGGTTACACGGGCGCGGTGTTCCAGCGCTTCTTCGGCGGTACCGCGGGCGCGTCGCTCGCGGCCATGATGCTCGGCCTCTGGATAACGGCCCCCGTCGCGCTCGGCCTGCGCGCCTTCCGGCAGAAGGATTTCTGACGCACCGACGGTGGACGTCGGGCAATCACGGTACGGCGCCGGCCGGCCCGGCTCCGCAGGGTGTGACAATCAACAACGTGAACGAATAGGAGATGTAAGATGCGACGCACTTTCGGAGGTATCGGCATCGCGCTGGCCGTGACGGCGATCGCGGCCTGCTCGAAGGACTCGGCCAAACAGGTGACCGGCGAAAGCGGCACGCCGACTACCTCGGCCAGCGAGGCGCCGGCCCCCACCGGTGACACGATAGTGGTGGAGCTCATCACCGACGAGAACGGGAGCTACTTCAAGCCGAAGGAGATCGAGGCGAAGAAGGGAGACCTGCTCCGCTTCACGCTCGTGGCCGGCGTGCACAACGTGCACTTCCTCCCCGACTCGAACCCCGGCAAGAGCGGTTTGCCGGCGGTGAGCGAGTTCCTCCAGCTCCCTGGCCAGACTTACGACATGGTCGTCAACCTCGCCCCAGGTGAGTACTACTTCCAGTGCGATCCGCACGCCGCACTCGGGATGGTGGGAGAGCTCGAAGTCGAGGACTGAACGTTGCGGTTCGGGATGGCGCACCGTTGACGCAGCGCTCCCTATGGGGCGGTGGCGGGGTTAACGGTGCGTTCATCTTCTGGCGTTATCCTGAACCGCAGAGATCCGGCCGCATTGCGACCGGCGCCGGCGCGGGCGCACCGCGCTGCGGGATGACCCGGAGCAAACCATGAATGGCGTACACCTGCACCTGTTGCTCAACCACCTTCCGGTCATCGGATCGCTTTTCGCGATCCTGATGCTGGTCTGGGCGTTGATCCGGAAGAACACGGAGATCGCGCGCGCTGCGCTCGGCCTCTTCGTCATCGCGGCGATCACAGGTCTCGCCGCATACTTCACCGGCGAGCCCGCGGAGCACGCGGCCGAGGAGATCGCCGGGGTCAGCAGGCAAGCGATCGACTCGCACGAGGAGTCGGCCGAGCTGGCCACCGTGCTGCTGGGCGGCTACGGGGTATTCGCGCTCGGTGCCCTGCTCTACCTGAGGAAGCGCGCGGCGGAGTTCCCGCGTAAGTTCCTCTCGCTCGCGCTCGTCCTCGCGCTCGTTCCCGCGGGAGCGATGGCCTGGACGGCAAACCAGGGAGGGAAGATCCGTCACCCGGAGATCACCGGCACCGGCGCACCGACGGCGACCAACGGAGCGAGCACCGACATCGCGCGTCACGACGACGATGAGAGCGACAGTGACCGCTCTCGAGACCGAGGGAGCGCGCGACAGCGCTGACGGCGATGCGCGTGCTGCTGGTGGAGGACGATGACCGCCTGGCGTCGAGCGTGGCCAACCAGCTCCGCCAAGCGGGCTTCGCCGTGGATGTCGTCGCCCGAGGAGAGGACGCGCTTCGCGAGAGCGCGATCTCGCCCTACGATGCCATCGTCCTCGATCTGCAGCTCCCCGACCTCGATGGCGTGGAGATCTGCCGCCGGCTCAGAGCGCGCGGTACCCCGGTGCGGATCATCATGGCCACGGCTCGCGACGGAGTGGCCGATCGGATAACCGGCCTGGATACCGGCGCCGATGACTACATTGTGAAGCCCTACTCGGTGCAGGAGCTCGTCGCGCGCCTGCGTGCGCTACTGCGCCGGCCGGAGGCGGCGCTCCCCACCGTGTACCGGGTGGGAGATCTGGAGCTCGACACGGCGACGCGCGTCGCGCACCGCGGTGAACGGAGTATCGACCTCACCACCAAGGAGTTCGTGGTCCTCGAGTACATGATGCGCAACGCGGGGCGCGTGCTCACGCGCGAGCAGATCAGCGAGCACGCCTGGGATGCGAACTACGATCCCTTCAGCAACGTCATCGATGTCTATGTTGCCCGGCTTCGAAGGAAGGTGGATGCGGCAGGAGAGCCGGCACTGATCGAGACGGTGCGCGGAGCCGGCTACAGGATCGCTCCTCCTGCCGTGTCGCGCCGACGGTGAGCATCCGCTTTCGCCTGGCCATCTGGTACGCAGCCAGCGTACTCGTGCTGTTTCTCGTGACGGGGATCCTTCTCCGCATCGCGCTGCGTGCGACGGTCGAGCAGGGCTTCGAGCGAGGCGCTGCGCGCTCGGCGGATCTCGTGCACGGCTTCTTCCGTACCGAGGTCGTGGAGTACCTGACCACCGAGGCCACGGTCACGCACATCGCCTCGGAGATCATCACTCCTGACATGGCCCTGGACTTCATCGGCCCGGACGGGGCGGTGTACATGTCCTCGGCTACCGCGTCCGCAATCGCTCGCGAGGAACCACTGGAGGGGCCGATCATCACCTTCGTCCGCCCCCTCGACGCCGAGCTCGCGCCGGGGTGGAGACTGCGCGTGCGGGCGAGCAGGGCCCGCCTCGACGCGTCGCTCTCCCGAATCGACCAGTCGCTTCTCCTCGTGATTCCCATATCGGTTCTCCTCGCCGCCCTGACCGGTTGGTGGCTTACCGGACGAACTCTGCGACCGGTAGGCGAGATGGCCGCCGCCGCGGAGGCGTTGAGCACGGGCACGGGGCATGGACGTATCCCGGTAGCCAACCCGCGCGATGAGCTGGGTCGCCTGGCCACGCGCTTCAACACTCTTGTAGATACTCTACATGACGCGCTGTCGCAGCAGCGCGTTTTCCTCGCCGCCGCCGCACACGAGCTGCGAACACCGGTGGCGCGGATGCTCGCGGAGGTGGAAGGGCTCCTCTCCACGGACAGCGCTCGCTCCGGTGGCGCAGACGCCACCGAACCCTCATCGCGCGAAACACTCCTTCTCCTTCGAGATGACCTGCGCCGGACGGGAGATCTGGTGAGCGAGCTTCTCCAGCTCGCGCGTGCCGACGCTGGCGAGCCCGCGCCGCCGCTCGCCAACGGCTACCTGGACGATGCCATCTCCGAGGCGGTCCGACCCTGGCTCGGGACGGCGGCGCGGCGCGGCGTGCAGCTCGACCTCCCGGTACTCGAAGAGGCCCCCGCCCGTTTCAACGCAGAGCACGTCAGTCGTCTGCTCGGCGTCCTGCTGGACAACGCGATCCGATACACACCTGCCGGTGGCTATGTGCACGTGTCCGTCGTACGGCGTGCGAGCGGTGAAGCGGTGCTCGAGGTTTGTGACAGCGGCGTGGGAATCCCCGAGAGCGAGCGATCGCGCATCTTCGAGCGATTCTACCGCGGCGCCAACGCCCGCGTGATACGCCCCGGTGGAAGCGGGCTCGGGCTCGCGATCGCGCAGACCATCGCCCGCGAACACGGTGCGCGGATAGAGATGGAATCGCCACCATCCGGCAGCGGAAGCTGTTTCCGAGTCGTCTTCCCACCCGTCGTCATCACCGCGGCACAAGCGGTTCGCTGAGCAGGAGCGCCCGAGCGCCCGCGTTCACAGTGCGTTCATCTCCGTGTCTCATATTGACCGCCATGAGACACGCATCTGCTCTGCTCGCGCTGCTGATTGCGGCTCCCGCCACCGCGCAGTCGAGCACACTCACTCTGCGAGAGGCGCTCGGCATTGCGCGAGCGCACTCGCCCGTGCTTCCTGCCGCATCGGGACGCGTGGCTACGGCCGCCGGTTCCGCACGGCAGCTGTCGGCGCTCCCCAACCCGGTGCTCGAGCTTCGCCGCGAGCACTTCAACAGCCCGCTCGCGAAAGATGACTACGCCACCGTCACGATCCCCGTGGATCTGACGCTCCGACGGAGCGCCCTCCGCACAGCGGGCCGCAACGAGATCGCGGCCACGCTGGCCGACTCCGCGGCCACCGCGCGCGAGCTCGATGCAACCGTCACCAGCGCGTACCTGCAGTCCGCGCTGGCGAACGAGCTGGCAGACATCGCGGCCGACCGCGCGCGTGCCCTCGCGGGCATGGCGGAGTTCGAGGCCACGCGGTTCGGTGAAGGCGCGGTCGCCGAGGGCGCGGCACTGCGCACGCGGCTCGAGTCCGACCGCGCGCAGCTCGAGCTGGCGGCCGCCCGCGCCTACGCCGAGCGCGCCCGCGCAGCGCTCGCACGCGCGATGGGCGTGGCACCGATCGATACCGTGGCGTTCGCTGCGCTCCCTGCCGGCCCGACGCCCGACGATCAGCTCGCGACGCTCGGCGCAGCGGTGACACTCGCAATGGAGCGCAGCCCCGAAGTGGCAGCCGCCGAACGGCGCGTCGCTGCCGCGCGGAGCATGGTGAGCGCCGAGTGGCGCGCGACGCTTCCCGACGTCGGCGTGCAGCTCGGG
>DASSOX010000231.1:0-8101 GCA_035700125.1 Gemmatimonadaceae bacterium | reverse complement strand
CAGACACCATTGCCGCTCCGCCGAAGGGGCCCGGTTGCGGGAGCCGGCTGTGACCGCGCGTACCGCCGCATACGACGCCACCGCGCGGGAGCGCGTGGTCCTCGGTCGCAACTCGGTTCGCGGAGCCATTACGCTGGGCGTGATCGGTTTCGCGTTCGTGCTCTTCGGCATCGTCATGAACCCGCGACAGGCATACATGTCGTATCTGGTCGCGTACGCCGCCGTAGTGGGAACGGTGCTCGGCGCGCTGATGCTGGTGATGATGAGCTACCTGGTGAGCGCGCGTTGGTACGTCGTCCTGCGGCGCCTCACCGAGGCCGTAGCTGGTACGCTGCCCATTCTCGCTCTGCTCTCGATCCCCATTCTGGTGGGCCTGCGCTATCTCTACCCGTGGGCGATGCCTCCGCAGGACGTCTCGAGAGCGCTCCAGACCGAGATCGCGAAGAAGGAAGCTTATCTGAACGTCCCCTTCTTCGTGATCCGTACGATCGCCTACTTCGCGATCTGGATAGTCATCGCGTGGCTGCTCCGACACTGGTCGGTGCGACAGGACCGCGAAGGCGGCGTGAAGCTCACGCTGTGGTCGCGCCGATTGAGCGCCGCTGGAGTTCCCTTCATGGCGATCGCGCTCACCTTCGCGTCGTTCGACTGGCTCATGTCGCTGACGCCAGCGTGGTGGTCCACGGTCTACGGCGTCTACTACTTTGCCGGCGCCTTCGTGGCGGGGATCTCACTCATAGCACTCCTCGCGATGCTCGCCGCGCGCGCCGGGGTCTTGGGGGGATACGTGGGCGACGAGCACTTCGGCGCGCTCGGGATGCTGCTGCTGACTTTCGTGATCTTCTGGGCGTACATCGCCTTCTCCCAGCTGCTCATCATCTGGATCGGCGACATCCCGGCCGAGGCCGTGTGGTACATCACTCGTCTGCACGGCGGGTGGGGACAGGTGGGACTCGCACTGCTGATCTTCCACTTCGCGATCCCCTTCCTTCTCCTCCTCTCGCGCGATCTGAAGCGGAGTCCGCGCGCCATGGCGGCGATCGCGATAATGCTCCTCATCATGCACTACTTCGACATCTACTGGCTCGCGATGCCGGTGCTGCACCCCGATGGGATGATCATCCACTGGCTCGACTTCGCTTCCCTCGCCGCCGTCATCGGCTGCACCGCCGCCTACGGCCTCTGGCTCTTCCAGCGCACCCCCCCGGTCCCGGTCGGTGACCCCTTCCTGGAGGAGTCGGTCCGCTACGGCACTGAACGAGTTCACGACTGACGCCTCATTCCCATCCCGGCACCCGATTCGTCGCGGCCGCACGTAACCGCGCACGGGGAGACGCGGAGGAGTCGTGCGACCGCGACGAAGCACACCCTGAGGCGAGACAGGAAGGCCGCCTCGTTAACCGACCAGCCTATCCTCGGCAGTGGTGGGATCGATTATGGTCGTGACCTCCTGCACGGAGTCGGCGGGGAATCCGCCCTGGCGTGCGTGCTCCCTGACCATCTCGGCGTTCGGGGCGACATACACGCACGTGATCTTGTCGCCCGTCACGTAGCTCTGTACCCACTGGATCTGCGGCCCCATGTTCTGGAGCACGCCGCACGACTTCTGCGAGATCGCCCGCAGTTCGTCGGGGGAGAGCTTCCCCGCGCCCGGAATGTTACGCTCGATGAGGAACTTCGGCATCTGAGTCTCCTTCGGTGGAATGGGGGTCCATCGCCGTCGCCTGGTGCTCTCTTTCTGCTTCGCCGCGCTGGCGCCGCTGGCGACATGCGTGCGCCACGCCCGCTACCCAGGGAATGGTTCTTGACACAAAGGTGCGAGCGCCGAGCCTGCAAGATAACCTCCGCTGCCCGCCGGATCACGCGCGGACCTCCACCTGCTCATCAAACACGTGACAACCAGAGTCCCTCCCCGAACCGAGCCGCCCTATTTCTCGACCGTGTTCTCGCGCTCCGCGGATGGGGCCGGGCACCCGGCGGTCGGCCCCATCCGCGGCGAACTGCTCGGACCGCAGCAGCTCGCCGAGCGCGCGAGAGAGGTGGCGGCAGCCGAGCGTCTCGTCCCCGGAAAGAAGGGTCTCCCACGCGCGCGACTCCTCGCGCGCCTCGAGGAAACCAACCGGATACTTGAGTCGGCCTATGACCGGCTCACGAGCGTTGGCGATGACGTGGACGTGGGACCAGCGGGCGAATGGCTGCTCGATAACTTCCACGTGGTGCGCGAGCACATCCGGGAGGTGCGCGAAGGGCTTCCGAAGGACTACTACCGCGAGCTCCCCGAGCTTCTGAACGGTCCGCTCGCCGGTTATCCGCGCGTGTACGAGCTGGCCATCACGCTCATCTCGCACACAGAAGGACGCATCGACATCGGGAACGTGGATCTCTTCGTCGGCGCCTTCCAGGAGGCCGCTACGCTCTCCATAGGCGAGCTCTGGGCGATCCCCGCGATGCTCCGCCTCGGCCTCATCGAGAGCGTTCGCCGTATGACGCTCCGCACCGTGCATCGGCTCGATGAGATCGAGCGAGCCGACAGCTGGGCGGCGCGCATCCAGGCCGCCAATGATGCAGGCGGCCCGGCACTCGGCAAAGCGCTCGGCGAGTTCGTGAGCGCGCCTCACAATTTGACGCCGGAGTTCGTATCGCGCTTCCTCTACCAGCTCCGCCTCGGCGCTGGTGCGCTCCCCGCCATCGTCTGGCTGGAACAGTGGATCCACGAAGAAGGGATCGCGCCCGACGACGCGGCCGCGCGCTCCACCGAACGGCTCGCACTCACGCAGCTCATGATGGCCAACAGCATCACGAGCCTGCGCGCCATTGGCCGAATGGACTGGCGCACATTCGTGGAACACCAGAGCGCCCTCGAAGCCATCCTGCGAGAGGACCCCTCCGGCTACTACCCCCGCATGGATTTCGCCACGCGCGACCGCTACCGGCACGTGGTCGAACGGCTTGCCAAGCGCACCGGCATATCCGAGGAGAACGTGGCGCACCAGGCGGTGGAGCTGGCGCAGGGGAGCGCAAATCGTCTCAGTCATCGCGGCACGGATGACGACGACGAAGGCCAGACGAGCGACCCGCGCCGCGCACATGTGGGATACTACCTGATCGACGACGGCCTCGCCCTGCTCGAGCGCGACACGCAGTATCAGCCCACGCTGGGCGAGCGGGTCCATCGCTGGATCCTGAACCATCCCAACATGGTGTTCGTGGGTGGGATCGTCTCCGGAACGGTGATCGCGCTCATCGCCGTGTTCTGGCTCGCCGGCCCCGAGGCGCGCACCGCGTGGTTGGCGGTACTGCTCCTCTCGCTCATTCCCGCCAACGATATCGCCGTCAGCGTGATGAGCAGGCTTGTCACCACCTTCATGCCGCCTCACACTCTACCCAAGCTCGACTTCACGGACGGGGGGGTGCCGGAGGAATTCCGGACGGTGGTGGTGGTTCCGACGCTCTTCGGCAGCGTCGCCGCAGTGCACGACGCGCTCGAAAATCTCGAAGTGCAGTTCCTCGCCAACAGGGAATCGCACATTCACTTCGCCGTGCTGAGCGACTTCACCGACTCGCCGACCGAGCACCGCGAAGGCGACGCCGCAATACTCGAAGCGGCCATCGGTGGCGTCAGGTCGCTCAACGAACGGTACGCCGCTGGCAGCGAAGAGGTCTTCTACCTGTTCCACCGACCCCGGCGCTGGAACGAACGGGAAGGCGCGTGGATGGGGTGGGAACGGAAACGCGGGAAGCTGGCCGAGTTCAACCGCTTCATCGAGGGCGCGAGCAACGATGCCTTCTCGGCGACGACCGGCGATGCCGCAACGCTCCGCGGGGCGCGTTACGTGATCACGCTCGACTCCGACACCATGCTTCCTCCCGACACGGCGCCCGCGCTGGTGGGAGCGATGGCGCATCCTCTCAACCAGGCCTGGTACGATGAGCGGCTGGGCCGCGTGACCCACGGCTACGGGATTCTGCAGCCGCGAGTGGGCGTGTGGCTGCCGAGCGCGCACCGATCGCGCTTCGCCGCGATCTACTCCGGCCATCCCGGAGTCGACCCCTACACCACCGCCGTCTCCGACGTCTACCAGGACCTCTATGGCGAGGGAAGCTTCACCGGCAAGGGCATCTACGACGTCGCCGCCTTCGAGCGGGCTACGCACGGTCGATTCCCCGAAAACACCCTCCTCTCGCACGATCTGATCGAGGGGAGCTATGCGCGCGCGGGCCTGACCACCGACATCACCGTCTTCGACGACTACCCGGCGCGATACCTCACCTACACGAGACGAAAGCATCGCTGGATTCGCGGCGACTGGCAGTTGCTCCAGTGGCTGACGTCTCGCGTACCGGGGCCGGATGGCACCGAGCCGAATCGCCTCTCGCTCCTCTCGCGCTGGAAGATCTTCGACAACCTGCGTCGCAGCACGGTAGAGATCGCGGTCCTCCTCTTCCTGATCGCGGGCTGGACGGTGCTCCCCGGCTCCCCGCTCCGCTGGACGGTGCTCGGCGTTCTGGCGATCGCCACGCCCTGGATAGTCTCTCTGCTCGTTGCCGCGCTCCGCCCTCCGCTCGACAAGTCGTGGGGCGCCTACTACGCGGCAGTGGGCGAGGACGCACGCACGAGCCTGGAGCAGGTGATTCTCACTCTGACCTTCCTCCCGCACCAGGCATGGATATCGGCAGACGCGATAGTGCGGACGCTGTATCGCCTTTTCCTCTCGCAGCGCAGCCTCCTCGAGTGGCAGTCGGCATCGCACTCGGAGCGTCAGATGCCGACCTCGGCGAGCTATGCGTGGCGCAGGATGTGGCCTGCCGTCGGCATCGCCATCGCAGCCGCAGTGGTGGTCATCCTGGTGCACGGGACGCACACCGCGATCTCCGTACAGCCAGCGGATGCGACGCGGGAGTGGCTTCTGACGATCGCCGTCCTTCCGCTCATCGGTCTCTGGATGGCGTCGCCCGCAATAGCGAACGCACTCAGCTCTCCAGCGGTTCGCCGCGTCCCGCGCCTGCACGCCGAGTCGCGCGAGGACGCGCTGCGCCTCGCGCGACTTCACTGGGCGTACTTCGACCACTTCGTCACGGAATCCACCAACTGGCTCGCGCCAGACAACTTCCAGGACGATCCCGCGCCCGTGGTGGCGATGCGCACGTCGCCAACCAACATCGGGCTGCAGCTTCTCGCCATCATCAGTGCACGTGATCTCGGGTTCATCACCGTAGAGGAGATGACGCGCCGCATCGAGCGGGTCTTCGCGTCGCTCGGCAGGATGGACCGGCTCAACGGGCACTTCTACAACTGGTATGACCTGCACGACCTCAGGGTGCTCGAGCCGGCCTACATATCCACGGTGGACAGCGGGAACCTCGCGGGCCACCTGATCGCGCTGCGTCAGGCGTGTGTAGAGATCGCCAGCTCCATAGAATCGCGGGAGCTATCGGCGCGCCTGGAGGCGATCGCGGAGCGAGCGTATCGCTACGCGCTCGAGATGGAGTTCGGCTTCCTGTACGACAGGTCGCGCAAGCTCTTCGCAGTAGGCTACCAGGTGGCCAGCCACACACTGGACGAATCGTACTACGACCTCCTGGCCTCGGAGGCGCGCCTCGCGAGCTTCCTCGCCATCGCCAAGAACGACATCCCGGTGGCCCACTGGTTCCACCTCGGCCGGTCGCTCACCCGCGCCTCGGGCGAGATCGCCCTGGTCTCGTGGAGCGGGAGCATGTTCGAGTACCTGATGCCGGCGCTCGTGATGCAGTCGTTTCCGTTCACCCTTCTCGGTGAGACCTATCGGAGCGTGGTACGACGGCAGGTGGCTTATGGCGCGGAGCGCCACGTGCCGTGGGGAGTGAGCGAGAGCGCGTACAATCTGCGCGATCGGCACTTCACCTACCAGTATCGCGCGTTCGGCATCCAGGATCTTGCACTCAAGCGCGGGCTGGGCCGCGACCTGGTGATCGCGCCCTATGCGACTTCGCTCGCGGCCATGATCGCGCCCCGGACGGCGCTCGAGAACTTCGCGCGCCTCGAAGCGAAGGGCGCGCTCGGCGAGTATGGGTTCCGCGACTCGCTCGACTACACTCGTCCCCAGCCGGGACAGCGGTACGCGGTCGTGCACAACTACATGGCGCACCACGCGGGGATGAGCTTCGTGGCGCTCGCGAACGTACTGGAGGAGCGCCTCTGGCGTCGCCGCTTCCACGCGGACCCTCTGGTACGATCGGCGGAGTTCCTTCTGCACGAGCGCATGCCGCGCCGGCTCGTTCTGGAGGAGACGCAGGAAGCATCGCCGGAGGAATCGCTCCCACGCCCGGAAATGGAGCGCCCGGCGGTACGAGAGATAGACACGCCCGACACTCCTCACCCCGAGGTGGCGCTGCTCGGGCGCCTCCCGTACACCATCATGGTTACCAACGGCGGATCTGGCTACAGCAGGTACGAGGATCTCGCCGTCACCCGCTGGCGGGCAGACGGGACGCGCGACGACACGGGCACTTTCATCTATGTGAAGGACATCACCACCGAGCGCGCATGGTCGGCGGCGCATCAGCCCACACGGGCGCCCGCAGACTGGTATCGCGCGGTGATGGCCTCGGATCGAGTGACCTTTCAGCGAGTGGATGGCGAGATCGAGACCCGCACCGAGATCGCCGTGGTCTCCGATGACTCCGCCGAGGTTCGGCGTGTGACGGTCACGAACAACTCGCGCGAGCCGCGCGAACTGGAAATCACCAGCTACGGCGAGATAGTGCTCGCTGCGCCCGACACGGACCGTGCGCACCCCGCCTTCGCGAATCTTTTCGTGGAGACCGAGTGGCACGAGTGGTGTACCGCGATCACCGCCACCAGACGCCCGCGCTCCGCGCAGGAGAAGAAACTCTGGTGCGTCCACGTGGTGGACAGCAGCGCCGAGGGCGTACAGCCGGTCAGCTGCGAGACCGACAGGGCGCGCTTCGTGGGACGCGGCCGCTCCACCGCGAACCCGGCGGCACTGGAGGAAGACGGCCCGCTCTCCGGCACCACCGGCGCGGTACTCGATCCGATCTTCGCGCTCCGCTCGCGCGTGCGACTCGAGCCGGGCGAATCCGCGTCGGTGGCCTTCACGACACTCGTGGCATCCTCCCCCGAGCGTGCGTTCGAGCTGGCCGATCGCTACCACGATTCGCACAATGCGCAGCGGGCGCTGGATCTGGCATGGACGGGGACACAGATCGAGCTCCGCGAGCTGAACATAACCCCCTCCGATGCAGCGGTCTTCCAGGACGTAGCGGGGCGGCTCTTCTATGGTGGAAGCGCGATGCGCGCACCCGAGGAAGAGCTGTTGCGCAACCACGGAGCCCAACAACGGCTCTGGTCCATCGGCGTCTCGGGCGACTGGCCGATCCTGCTCGCCACGATCGAGTCCGCGGAAGGACTCCCCACTCTCCGTCAGCTCTTCACTGCCCACCGCTACTGGCGGCGACGGGGGATGATGGTGGATCTGGTGATCCTCAACGCGCACGCGGCCTCGTACCTGCAGGAATTGCACGGCAGGATCATGGCGGCGATGTATGGTTCGAGCGACTCGGGCGCCATCGATCGCCCCGGCGGGGTCTTCATCAGACGCCTCGACCAGCTCGACCCCGCCGATCTCCTCATGCTGCGCGCCACCGCCCGCGTCCACATCACCTGCGACGGGCGATCGCTGGGCCGGATACTGAAGGCGAAGACGATGGTCCCGGAGGCGGACTCGCTCCAGAGTGAGGATGCTGCCCCCGAGCCGCGGGCGCCCGTGCGGAGCACACCGCGGTCGTCGTCGGTAGTGCGAAGGATCCAGAGAAGCGCGGCGGAGAGAAAGTCGAAGGTGGCACGGGAGCCGTGGCCAGCGAAGAGCAGATCCGTACGGCACGACGCCGGCGCGACGCCCGAGCCGCACCTCGTGACGCTCGCCTTCGACAATGGCATTGGCGGCCTGGGAGACGACGGTGACTACGTCGTGAACGTTTGCCAGGACCAGCTCCCGCCCGCACCGTGGGCGAACGTCGTGGCGAACGCGCATGGCGGCTTCGTGGTCACCGAACGCGGCGCGGGCTTCAGCTGGGCCGAGAACAGCTACTTCTATCGCCTCAC
>DASSOX010000230.1:0-2987 GCA_035700125.1 Gemmatimonadaceae bacterium | reverse complement strand
GCGGCTCGACAGCGTCGAGCTGGTGCCGTTCAAGGCGGCGATCGACGCGGGGGTCGCTACCATGATGACGTTCCACGGCTCCATGCCCGCGCTCGACAGCTCCGGCGTGCCGGGCACGCTCTCGCACAAGGTGCTCACCGGGCTCCTGCGCGATGAGATGGGCTTCAAGGGACTCATCTTCACTGACGCGATGGACATGAAGGGCGTGGTGGATATGTTCGGCTCGAAGGAAGCCGACATCCGCGCGGTGGAAGCGGGTGCCGACATCCTGCTCATGCCGCGCGATGTGGAAGGCGCGATCGACGCGGTGATCGAAGGGATGAAGACCGGACGCTACGACGAGGCGCGCGTAGAGGCGTCGGCGCGCCGCATTCTCGTCGCCAAGCACGAGCTTGGACTCGAGCGCAAGCGCCTGGTCGATCTCGATAGCGCGCGCGCGATCGTGGGCGACTCGTCGCACGAGGCAATAGCGCGGCTCGCGGCGGAGAAGTCGATCACGCTGGTGAAGGATTCGCTGGGCCAGCTCCCGTTGAACAAGCTCGCGCCGAGCTCGCGGATACTGTCGATCAGCTACTCGCGCCGCTCCGACCTCGGCGCTGGTGTCACCTTCGACTCCGAGTTGCGCAGCAAGTTCCGCTCAGTCCGGAGCGCGTACGTGGATGAGAACGATCCCGCTCCCAACTACGATCTTCTCCTGGCCGCGGCCGACTCCGCCGACGTCGTGATCGTCGGCTCGTACGTGACGCACAGCTCGAGCGCCAGTAGCGTATCGGCGCCGCAGAGCTTCGTTGACTTCCTCGCCGAACTGCGCCACAAGGGGACGCATCCGATAGTTGTGGCGTTCGGCAATCCGTATCTGCTTCAGCAGATCCCGGATGTCGGCTCGTACGTGATCGCATGGGGCGGCTTCCCGGTGTCGCAGCGTGCTGCGGCACGCGCGTTGCTCGGCATTGCGCCGATCACTGGCAAACTTCCGATCGCGATACCTCCGCTCGTGCCGCTCGGTGCGGGCAAGACGCTCGCCGATGCCGCGTCGCGATAGCGACGACGGCAGCGGCAGGAGCGGAGACGCCAGGTAACCGTTTCGCGTTCCGTTTGACGGAAGCGCATCGCGATCATATAGTCGCTTAGCGTTACGATCGGTGTGGCGAGTGTACTTGTCCCACCGATCGTCGGGGGTTGACATTAGTCGCATTTGGTGACTAATTCGTCGCCGATGCCCAATCGCACTCCGGTTCCCGCAGGACGAACTTCGGCGCGGCGCACAGCGCCGACCGTGGATGTGGTGCTGCTCACGCCGCACGGCCGCCATCTCTCGGTCCTGCTGCAGCGAGTGGAGGGCGGGAAGTCGAAGGAGCGCTGGGCGCTTCCGTGGGAAGCGATGCGGAGCGACGAGACGATCGAGGAGACCGCGCAGCGTGTGGCGCGCGGTGCTCTCGGCGGCGCGCCTGCGCTGGTCGAGCAGATCGCCGCTTACGGCGACGGCCGTCGTCACCCTTCGGCGGCACCGCTCTCCGTCGCATTCCTCGCTCTGGTAGCCGCGGGCGCACCAGCCCCGGCCGGCGGCGCCACCGCCTGGTTCGCGATAGACGACGTGCCGGCGCTGGCCCCTCGCCAGAAGGCGATGCTCGAAGGCGCCCTGCACGCCGTCCGTTCGCGACTCGAGCAGGCCCCGATAGCCTTCCGCCTCCTCCCCGCAACGTTCACCCTCAGCGAGCTCCAGGAGATCTACGAGATCCTCCTCGGTCGCCGTCTCCACAAGGCCTCCTTCCGCCGCGCCCTCCACGCCGCCTGGCTCGTGGAACCCACCGACGAATGGCGCTCCGAAGGCCGCGGCCGCCCCGCCCAACTCTTCCGCTACGCCCCGAAAAAAAGACGGAGCAGCCGGCGAGGGGTGAGGTTCGAGGGAATGGAGTAGGGAGGGGGAAGAGAGCAGAAAGCAGAAAGCAGAGAGCAGGAACTGCAAAGGGTTCAGGAGGCAGGGCGGGAACTGCGAGGGTTCAGGAGGCAGGGTTCAGGGTTCAGGAACTACCTCGGCGGCGGGATCTCGATCGCTGGGTAGTACCTGAACCCTGAACCCTGCCTCCTGAACCCTTTGTAGTTCCCTGCTCTCTGCTTTCTGCTTCCTGCTCTCTTCCCCTTGCCCCTCCGGCGTATTAGTTGCAATTTGTATATAAGGTACAAAAGGAGGGGACGTGGAAACACGCATCATCTCACTTAGCGGGGGCGTCGATTGGCTGGCCACGGTCGTCGCCCGCCTCGCCTCGGAGGGCGCAGGGAGAGAGGGCGGAGACGCGCGGATAGTGGTGCGCGTCGAGTGCCTCACCCACCCCTACCGGGCGGCGCGGGTCGCGACCCTGCGTGCCACGACGCTCCGCACGGTGGATGAGCGGCGACTCCGGGCTCTCATCCGTCGTCCGGCGAGACGGTCCCGCTACCCCGCGCCCAGCCGCCGGCCGCGCGGCGCCAGAGGAGGTGCGTAGCCGATCACCTCTTTCGTTTGCGGCGCGACTGCCACTGGATGAGGCCTCGCGCCACCGCGACGTTGTTGCTCGCGATCACCACCAGCTCGTCGTAGGCCTGAGTGCGGGTGGGCGCCTCCATTTCCACTATCACGGGCGGAGCGTGGCCCTCCCGCCGCTGCGGGTCGCGCCGGCGTTCCACGATCACCCGCGCCGTGCAGCGCGATGCGCCAGGCGGGCCCGAAGGAGGCTTCTTCTTCGACTCTCGCGCCTCGATCGTCACCCTCCCTCCTCCCGGGAGATCGCGACTATATAGAAGTTCGTTGCTGTCCATCCGTTCGACGGGACAGGGGAGAGGAAATCGCAGGGAGTGGACGTCCAATGTGCTGCGGGCGGATCGAATAGCGCCGAGCCGCGGCTCCTGCCGCGAGTGCGACCTGGGCGCCCGTCGCGCTTCAATCCTCGGAGAGTGCCGCCGTCAGAACCTTCCGAGTGTTGGCGCGCCGCATCGCGTCGCCCCAGATG
>DASSOX010000229.1:0-13769 GCA_035700125.1 Gemmatimonadaceae bacterium | reverse complement strand
CGACCGCTGCATGCAGCGGTCGAGCTCGCTCGAAATTAAAGACCTGACCCCGTCGCTCACCCCGTACGCAGCTGCGCTCGAGCTGCAGCGGGAGCTCGCGCGCGGGCGAATCTCGGGGGAGTTGGAGAACGACGTGCTGCTGCTCGTCCAGCATCCGCCCGTGGTCACGCTGGGGCGGAAGGCGCAGCGCGGTGGAGACAACAGCGCAACGGCGGCGTTTCTCGCCACGCGAGGCGTGGAGCTCTTCGAGGTGGAGCGCGGCGGCGACGCGACCTTTCACGGGCCGGGGCAGTTAGTTGGATATCCGATCCTGAACCTCGAGCAGCACAGGAAGGATCTGCACTGGTACCTGCGCGCGCTCGAGGAGGTGCTGATCCGTGCGCTCGGCTGGTGGGGAATCGACGCGGAGCGCGAGGATGGACTCACCGGCGTCTGGACGCAGGGGCGCAAGATCGCGTCGATCGGCGTGCACGCGCGCGGGTGGGTCACCTGGCACGGCTTCGCGCTCAACATCTCCAACGATCTTGCCTTCTTCGACCTGATCGTTCCGTGCGGGATTCAGGGAGTGGTGATGACGTCGGTGGAGCGGGAGCTCGGCGCGAGCGCGCCCTCGTTCGAGGAAGCGCGGAGCGACGTGGTGTGCGCCTTCCGCGAGGTCTTCGGCTTCGCGGAGGATGACTCGGCGCGCGATGCAGACGTCGAGTCCATGCCGGATCGCCGAACCGCGAGCCACTCGCGCATCGCGCCGTAGGGGTCGTCGGGACGCGACTTCGCGAGAGCGATGATCCGCTGCATCGCTCGCTTCAGGTCATTCCCTTCGAGAGCGAACACCGCGTCGAAATCATCGAGCCCCGTGCGATAGACTCGTCGCGCCAGGAGTATGGCGTTGTCCAGCTCCGGACGCACCACCGGACGGTTCCCGTAGCCGGGCAACCGTGGCGCCACGCTGTCGGTGTAGATCATCGATGCGCGATCGTAGATCGCGGTCGCCGCCGCGAGCCGCGCGCTCCGGTCGTCGGGGTGTGCCGAGAACGCGGAATCGAGCGAGCGATAGAGCGCTTCCCAGAAGCGCCCCATGATCCTGTCGCGCTGCCAGTCCTCCTCGCTCGCTCGCTCGTTCACGGAATCGCCGCGCGAGTGGAAGAACCACATCGCCCCGTGCGCGCCCACGAAGTTCGCGAACGACTCGTTGAAGATCGCCTGCCCCGGCGCGTAGAAGGTGTTGTGCGTCAGCTCGTGGATTACGGTGTTCGCGAGCGACGCGGAGTCCAGCTCGAGCGTGGTGGAGAGGAGCGGGTCGTTGAACCAGCCGAGCGTGCTGAATGCGGAGGCGGGACGCAGATACACGTCGAAGCCGCGCGCTTCCATCTCCTGAGCGGCGCGCTCCGCGTCGCGCGGGTCGAAGAAGCCCTTGTACGGCACGCGTCCCACGATCGGGAACCACCAGGTGTACGGTTTCAGCTCGTCGCGGTAGGCGCCTGCCAGCACCAGTACGAGCGTGTCGGTGGTGAGCTGGCTGTACGTGGTGAAGCTCTCTCCCGCCTTCAACCCTACAGAGTCCACCGCGAAGGCGCGCGCATCGAGCACGAGCTGCAACTTGGCCCGCGTCAGCGGATCGGTATCCCCCGATCGTACGAGTTGCTCTATTGGCTTCCGGCGAGCGAGGATGCGTCCTTCCTCCCACGCGGCGCGCGCAATGTAGCGCCCCATGGGGGTGAGTGCCAGAAAGCCGATTACCAGGAGGAGAACTACCAGGAGGAGGCGAGCCAGCACGCGCGCGGCCCGCCTCATATCGCGCGAGCTACCTCCACCAGCGCACTCCTACGCGGTGCATGGCGCCAAAGACGGCCGAACCTTCGTATGCGTAGTCGAGCGCGAAGTGCAGCGCGCGCACGCCGCCGCCGAAGGCAACTGGCGAGATATCGGCGCCGGTAGGCCGGTCGAGCGCACCAACGCGGCCGAGGATCGTCACACCGCCCGGCGCCTGGTACTGGACTTCGACGCCGCCGAAGGGCTTCGTCTCACCGTCCATGTGCGTCAGCTCGATGGTGCCGAGGAGATCCACCGGCCCCACGCCGTGAACGGGAACAGCCGCGCCCACGCGAACGAGCTGCGGCAGCGAGCGGCGGTCGCCCGCGAGCGAAATCTCGCCGCCTACGTTCTGCATCGACGCGGCCAACGTGACACCCTTCACGTCGAGCGCGGCACCGAAATCCACGGCGCCAGTCCCGCCGCTCTCATCTACCAGACGCTGGTTCACGTACTTGCCAGTGGCGCCGATGCGAAGCCTGCTGATGGAGACTCCGTAGGCGATCGACGCCACGTAGTCGCCGGCGGAGATCTCAGCACCGGTTGGCTCGCCGAGTCCGCCGCCGTCGTCGAACGCTCGCTCGGAGCTCCCGTAGTCGAGCACCTGCAGCCCGATCGCGGCCGTGCCGTGGAATGCATGCACCGCCGCCGCGGCCGCAGCCACCGTCTGGCCGAGGAACCACTGCTGAACCGAGAGCCCGGCCGAGAGCTTGTCGATCGTGGCGAGTTGCGCCGGGTTGTAGAAGATTGAGGCCTCGTCCTTCCCCGCCGCGACGAAGGCGTTGCCAAGTGCCAGCGCACGCGTGCTCGCGGGCAGCTCGAGCAACGGAACCGAGCTCCCGCTCGCCTGCGCTCGCGCGCGAGGCGATATCAGGCAGGCCGCTACGGCGGCCAGGATGGCGATTCGGCGCATGGCTATTGGACTTACTATAGCATCCGGGTGCGGAGGTAGCCAGAGATATGGGGACAGGGGAGGCCACCGCCGGGCTCCATTTCCCTCCCCGGCAACTAGCCCGGGTCATCGCGGGAAGAGCACCCCTCGCGTCTCGCGCTCCATGTAGGAGCGCGTGTAGTGCAGGCTTGGCGCCAGCCCATGCCTATCAAGCCAAGCGATCTGCTCCGGGCTGAGCAGGGCTCGCACCCGCATCGCCGTCTCGAACTCCTTCCACATCGAGGCACTAATCGAAGACCGCCATGCCTCCTGTACCTCGTCGTCGTCGCTCCCGCCGTGCGCCACGATGAATCCAGCCAGCTCGGCGTAGATGGAGTCGCGCGCTGCCTGGTGGGATTCCTTCAATGCATCGAGCGAGTCGAACTGCGCATCGCTGAGGCCGAGGGAATCGGCGCGGAAGCCTATGCTCCCGATGTCCCGCAGCACCGGCGTAGACGCCATCGACTGCAACCTTAGCGTCAGATCCCGCTCGTCCAGCTTCCCGTCGTTCGACTCGCGCACCGACTCGAGGATGTATCTGATCTGCTCGCGCTCGCGATCGGGGCCCACGTACAGCCTGAGATCGAGCGTCACGCGGAACGGGTTGCGGCTCAGGAAGTGGCTGGCCGTGGTGGTCCCGAAGCGCGGGTTCACGGCGTACACGAAACGCCGAGCGTCGGCGTCGAATCCGGTCACGGTTAGCAGTCCAGGGTCAGGGATCGACGGTTCGCCCCAACCATGTCGGTGCTCCTCGCCGTGAAGGAGTCGATCCACGCCACCCAGTGCGTTGTTGAGGAAGATCGTCAGCGATCCACGATTTCCCAGCCCGAGGCGATACGAATCGAGCATGAGAGATATCGTACCGAGCGACGCACTCCACGGTCCGGTGCAGCTCGCGGGCGCGCCGATCCTCCCGAGCTGACGCTCCAGACAGCGACGCGCGCCCCCGGGCGCCGATGCAAGGAGCTGCGCCATCCCAGCCGCAACTTCCGGATCCATTGTGCTACGAGGATCGAAGACGAAGGCGCGGTCGTTCGCGTAGCCATCGCCGTTGATGTCGCTTCCCACCAGCGGCGTGTACCGGTAGCCTGAGCTGAGCCGCGCGGCAGCGCTGACTGTGAACCATCCGCCCACCATTCCGGAGAAGACGAGCTGGAAATTGTGCTCCGGAGTGAAGCCCGGTCCCCACTCTACCACCCGAGGGTCGCCGCCCGTGGTGCCGGCGAACCCACTGCTCTGCGCCCTTCCGCTCGCGTGCGTGTAATTCAGCCCGATCGTACCACGAAACGTTGGCATCGCTGGTCCGACCCTGGGGCCGCCGAGGCTCATCCCGAACGCGTACTCGAGTCCCGCGGAGTACTGCGTTTGCTTCGACTCAAGCCGCGAGCGCAGCTCGGTGACGTGGCCGAATCCGTCTGAACGGCGCGACTCGGTGGCCGTGAGCACTCCGGTAGCCGGTGCAATGGCGTCGGGGGCGATGAATACCGGCCGGTCGGCCTCGTCCGCGAGAGTGAACCTCACGCTGGGGTCGAAGTTGAGGTCCACCCCCTCGATGCGTCCGAGGGTGATGTTGTGAGCCACACCCAACGTGGCCTGAAGGTGCTCCGACAGGATCCACCGCCAGGCCAGCTCGCCGCGCCAGTTTCGCTCGGTACTGAAGTCCGGCGCGTACAGGAGCACGGAGGGCGACGACTCCACGAACGGCGAGGCGGCCGTCCCATCGACGCATGCCTCGGGAATCGCTTCCACCGACGAAGCGTACGCCGACCAGTCGGGGAACGGGGCCGCCGGTCCGTAGCAGCCCAGCTCACGGATACCGCTCGGCAGCCCACTCTGCAGCGCGATGCGCTCCGCGTCCTCCGGCTGAAGCGCTCCTCGATACTCGCGGATCCCCCCACTCAGCCGGTTGCGCTCACCGTCGAAGCTCCCGGGACCGGCCATGAGCCAGGTGAATCCTACCATTGGCTCGACGCGCACCGAGTTCGGGAGGCGGCCGTTGTCGCGACCGAAGATCGAATCGATCGCCGCGTTGTATGCGCTCCCCCCAGTGAAACGTTCGAGATCGAATCGGAGGCCGTACTGAAGCTTGATGTCGGCGCTGCCCAGCGAAGTCGCCAACGGCGAGCGCGCATCGGCAGTAAGCGCGTGGATGTCGCTGAGCGCCAGGGCACCGCGCCACATGGTGGTGCTCGTTCGCGCGGTGCCGAAGCGCCGCTCGAACGCCGATGGCGCACCGTTGGCCAGATCCGCGAGCGAGTTGAAGCTGAAGGTACCGAGAGTGTTGGCGCCGAGCGAGCTGCTCAGATGCTCCACTTCGGCGTCCAGGTATGCCTCGAAGGTATGCGCTCTATTCCACGTCATCCACGATGACTGGTTGCTGACCTGTGCGCCCCAGCGTCGGCTTCGCGCATCGGAACCCGAGCTGCCGCCGAGCTGCAACTGCGCCGGTGTCACGCTGCCATCGTGGAGCTTCGACAGGAGGAGGAGCGATGCGCCGGGGAGCGCGAGGTCGCCTCTCGCCCGGTCCTCACCCGCGAAGAGAGTGAGCTTCGTCTCGTTCAGGACGTCGAGGAACCATGGCGCATAATTCAACTGCAATTGGCCGGCGCGGTGCGTGGTGTGCTGCGCGCGCGATTGCAGGGCTGTGGGTCCGAGCCCGAGGCCGCTCGAGTTGCGGAATTCGCCTGACGCCATGACGTAGAGCACCGGCGAGGTAGTGGGAAGCGGGAGCCCGCCGGGCGTGAGATCCACGCGCGCCATCGCCGATCCGCTCGTCGTCACCACCGCCGACGGCGCGCGAGGCGATGTCACAGGCAGAGCTAGCGCAGCCGCCTCCTGGTTGAGCTTTGCCACCGAGTCGGGGCTCACGCCGAGCCCCTCGAGTGCCACGGCGTTGGCCGTACCGAGCGTTGCAACGTCGTGGGTGCGACGTTCCAACTGAAAGGCCGTGCTGAGGTATTTCCTTCCGAAGGAAAGCGGACCCGATACCCTCCCGCTTAAGATGAGATCGCGGTATTGCCCGCCCAGTCCGGCGGAGGGTGAAACCGACCACTGGAGCAAGGGGTCGTCGACCGTGAGATGGATGTTGCGCCAGCGCGTGTTCGTACCAGAGGGGAGCGTGGTGCTCACCTGCAGCCCCCCGAAGCGGCCGAACTTCGGATCGTAGGTGGCCACCCGCACCGTGTGCAGCAGGCCATCGCGCGGGAGCATGCCGATCCCGAAATCGGAACCGTTGAGCGTTCCGCCGTTCTGGTCGGCGCCAACGCCGAACACGGTAGGGACCAGCTTCCCATCGGCACCGGGGATGAGAACGACACCCGGCACCATCGCCAGCGCGGCGGTGAGGTCGCCCGTGAGGTCGCCGCTCAAGCCGCTGGTCACGTCGAGATCTACGCGACGAACTCCGGGTGCGGAGCGATAGCGCTCGGCGTCGTGGACTACGTGCGGGCGCTGGCCGCGAACCTTGACCGTGGGAAGATCCTCCGCCACAGCGGCGAGCTGGAAGTCGGCTAGGATGGTGTCGCGGATCGCGCTCGCCGCTGACAGCTGACGAACGACCGTCGTGTAACCAAGCGCCCGCACGGTAAGCGAATAGGTCGATGCGGCGGCGGGACGGAGCGAGTAGGCACCCGTCGAATCAATCTGCGCGACCCTTATTGCCGAGCTGTCTGCAGCTCCCCCGATCGCTATGGTGGCGCCGTAAATCGGGGCTCCGGCCGAATCGGTTACGGTGCCGCAGACCACGGGTCCCTGCGCTGACACTTGAGCGTTACCTGTGGAGCTGGCACCGCTCCAGCCCATGAGTCCGACTAGAAAGGCTAGGGAAAGTCGATCCAACCTAATCGACGCTGTCGGGGCGGTAGGGGCAGGCACCGTGGGGACGCATCGGAGCAGCGCGCTTAAGAAGCTCGGCCGAATCAGCAGCGGTACGTACCATGGTCAGGAGTACGGAATCGCGCGACAGCATGGTCGTCTTGTAGAGCCTCCGCCTCTCGCAAGGATCGCTCTCCTGGAGCGTCATGACTTTCTTGAACGCCTCCAGGATGACCCTTTTTGCACGTGCCTGCTCGTTTGGCGGGAGGGTAGTGCCGTGGAAGAGTTCCCGATAAAGCAATTGCGTCACGCGGCTACTATCAGCCAGTGTATCAGGCCGCTTCATACGCTGCGCGTGCATAACGCTTCCCTGTGATACCATCAACAGTACTAGGGTCAAAGCAGTGGTGGCTACCTGCATATTCCCACTCTCCGAGTTAGTCGAACAGCGCCAATGTCTTCCAAGCGCTGGAGGCCTCGCAAGAACTTACAAAGTGGAAGCGGTATCGAAATCGATCTTTCCTGCAGCGAGACTCTCTATCAACTTTGACAGCTCCTCCCCAGTGGGTGTATACGGAAGAAGTCACCCATTGACAATCACCGTCGGAGTGCCGCGTACATGGAGTCGATCCCCAAAGGCACGCCCAGCCTCAATCCTAGCTACGGGGGCAGGATCCATTGCGCATCTACCTATAGCAGCTGTATCCGCTATCCCAGCATCACGAGCGAAAGCGCCCCAAGACTTTAGCCCGAGCGAGTCCTGCTTGGCGTAGACAATATCTACCCACTCCGCAAACTTTCCGAGCCTTTCTGCGCATTCGGCACCACGCGCTGCGCTTAGCGCAAACCGATGCATCTGGAGTGGATAGCTCACGTAGACTAGAGAAGCTTGGTGCGGGTGTTCGTCCAGCACTTTCTGAAGGGTAGAGTAGAATCCCCTGCATGCTGGGCACTCCAAATCCGCTAGCTCAACAACAGTCACTGGCGCGCTCGTGTCACCTACTTGGATGCCGATAGGAAGTGCATCGCGCCAGGACTTGACGAACTGAGGTCGCAGCCGATCAGGTTGGGGTTGAGCTGCGTCCGTTTGAAAGAAAGTACGCCACACCACACTAACGGCAACTGCGACTGCCGCAATTGCCAGGAAAGTGGACAGCGCATCCTCAATTTTTCGATTCATTGAGATCTACTCCCTAACGCACGGAAGACCACTGCGGCTTAGCAACAAAAGCAGCTCATACTTATCTCGACCGATCGCATGGGGTAGAAGGACCCGAGACGCTGTCTAATCGCTGACTGATGCCGCCCCCGTGTGAGTCCTTGCCTTGCGAAGTGTCCTGCTCTCCTAAGGACAGCCAGGCATGCGCCCAGAGTCGCGGTGGATATGACCACCCTCCAACCGCTACAGCATTAAGCCGTGGCGCGCGTGCCGCGGCCTATCGGGGTGCCCGTACTGTGAGCCGGCACTCAGCAGAAACACATTGCAGTGCACCCCGACGGAATTCGTTTGCGAGGCGTACCCTCAGTGAATGCCGCCGCAACTCAATGTGTACGATTTGTAGTGGCCATCTTGGGTGCAGCCTCCACTACTGCAACTACCTTGCATTCCGCAGCCTGCCATAAAGCACTCCATGTCCGGCATACTTGGGCAATAGTCGACGCAAGTGCTACAAGTACCGAGAATAGTGGTGGCCCGCGCCGGGAGGCGCAAATGCCAAGCCCACTGAACTAATGACAGCGAGTAGTATGGCTCTGCGCAAGAGTTTGTTCTCTTTCATTTGTCCTCCCATTGCAGTGAGTTCGCCCTGGTTGTCGTCCCAGGACATTTTACTCCGCGACCGATGAAGAGCTTGAGCTTGGACCGAGCCTCACAAGGGGATGAATACTGCGCCCAGTGGATCGGCTCGCAACCACAAAATGTGCGGGGAGTGCGCGCAAAAAGTTGCGGTCTCACATTCCGGCCAACTGTTGCATCAATGCGTGCCTGAATAGGGCCACAGCATTTTGATGGCCTTCCCGCTCAAGCTGCAGAAGGGTGCAGTTTACCAGTCGTCTTGCGAGCCGCCCCAATGTATAATCCGCTACCCCCAGCGCCTCGCCGACTCGTCGCCAGCTCTCATGGGGTGTTTTTGTGCGCAGTGCGCGCAGGAGAAGCAACCAGTCCACTACGTCTTCGAGGCGAAGGACGGCCGCTCGGCCCATAGCGGTCCCTTTCCATAGACGCGCCAATTTCGTTCGCGCATAACCCGTCTGGTACGCCAAATCGGTTACAGTTCGTATTGGCTCAGACGCCTCGCAGATGAGAGTTAGCGCCTGACAAAGCTCACGAGGAATACCCGGCAGTGCTCGAATCTCGTTAGCGATGCGTCGTCGGGGCAGATGGCTAATGGCAGATTCCAACGCGTCCTGAAGCAGGGTTTCAACCTGAGCCCAATGGACCACGGCTTCGGTTTTCTCGATGTCCACCGAGTTCGGATACCATGAGTTGGTAATGAGAACAGTGGGGAGCGAGCCGCGAAGCAGACGGAAACGACTCAACTGCTGAAAGTAGCCACATTCTTCGGACACATATCCTATCACCGCAGCTTCCGCCGCTAGCGACGACTCCACGAAGACGGCCCAACGGTTCGTAATCAGCGTTCGACGCTTAAGGCACCGCGCGAGCAAACGACCACCCGGCTCAGAGCTGCAGTAAATCGCGATCATAACTGGGCTCCTCACACTGTACGATTCCCTCAACGCCATCTGTTCATCCGCTAGAATCCGCTGGGGTTGTAGCGCTGTCAAGTGTGGGCTCGTCGCAACCCGGATATGGAAGGGGGCCGGAAGGTCGTGCCTTTTGGCGGGCAGCGCACTGCAGTCACTCCCACCCGGCCGGTAGGCAAAGCGGCCTCTGGCCGCGTATTATTAGTGATTGCGCCTCGCCAGAGCACCGGCGCGCCACCCTCCGCGAGCCAGATGTCATTCGTCCATCTCCACTGTCATTCCGAGTATTCGCTGCTGGACGGCGCCAACCGGATCTCCGACCTGATTCACCGGGCTCAGGAGCTCGAACAGCCGGCGCTCGCGATCACCGACCACGGCAACCTGCACGCGGCGTGGGAGTTCCAGGAGAAAGCGCGCAAATCGGGCATAAAGCCCATCATCGGGATGGAGGCTTACGTCGCGCCGGGCGACCGGCGCGAGAAGGCGAGACCGCGTAACGGCGGGAAGCCCTACTACCACCTCGTCCTACTCGCCCGCGACTCGACGGGCTACCGGAATCTCGTCAAGCTCTCCTCACTCGCCTACACCGAGGGCTTCTACTCCAAGCCGCGGGTAGATCGCGAGCTCCTCGAGCGCTACAACGAGGGGATCATCGTCTCCTCCGCCTGCCTCGCCGGCGAGATCGCCACGCACCTCATGGAGGAGCGCTACGACGAGGCGAAGGCGGTTGCCGCCTGGTACGCCGAGGTCTTCCCGGGGCGCTACTACCTCGAGGTCCAGGCGCACGACGCGGGCGGGCTCCAGTCGAAGCTCAACAAGCGCGTCTTCGCGCTCGCCGACGAGGTTGGACTGCCCGTGGTCGCCACGAACGACGCGCACTTCCTGCGCGACGTGGACCACGACTCGCACGACATCCTGCTCTGTATCGGCCTGGGGAAGGACCGCAACGAGCAGGACCGGATGCGCTACGACAATGGGCTCTACTTCAAGAGCGCGCCCGAGATCGCAGAGATTTTTCCCGCGAGGCCCGACGTCCTCGAGAACACGCTCCGCGTGGCCGACGAGGTAGACGTAGTCTTCGAGAAGAAGTACCACGTACCGTCGTTCCCGCTCCCCGAGGGAGTGGCGAGCGAGAACGAGCTGCTCGTCCGCCTCGCGGGCGAAGGCGCGCGCGAGCGCTACGGCGATCCGCTCCCCGAGCGCGTGCAGGAACGGCTCGACTACGAGCTCGGTGTCATCACCAAGACGGGCTACGCCGGCTACTTCCTCATCGTGCACGACTTCATCAAGGCGGCGCGCGATCGCGGGATCCCCGTGGGGCCCGGGCGCGGCTCGGCCGCCGGTTCGATAGTCGCCTACTCGCTCCGCATCACCGACGTCTGCCCGCTGGAGTTCGATCTCCTCTTCGAGCGCTTCCTCAATCCGGAGCGCGTCTCGATGCCGGATATCGACGTGGACTTCTGCTTCGAGCGCCGCGGCGAGGTGATCGACTACGTGCGCCAGAAGTACGGCCGCGACGCCGTGGGCCAGATCATCACCTTCGGGACGATGAAGTCGCGCGCCGTCGTGAAGGACGTGGGACGCGTGCTCGGCTTCACCCCGCAGGAGACCGACCAGCTCGCGAAGCTTATCCCCAACCAGCCGAACTATTCGCTCACGGTGAAGGAAGCGATAGCGCAGATCCCCGAGGTGAAGCAGCTCTACAAGAACGACGCGCGGTACAAGCAGCTCCTCGACTACGCGATCGCGCTCGAGGGTCTGTCGCGCCACGCTGGGGTGCACGCGGCGGGCGTGGTGATCGCACCGGGCCCGCTCGACGAGTACGTCCCCGTCTGCACCCAGAGCTCGAAGGGCGCGGGAAGCAACGGCGACGACGAGACGGTAGTGGTCACGCAGTACGACATGAACTACCTCGAGAAGGCCGGGATGCTCAAGATGGACTTCCTCGGCCTCACCACGCTCACCGTTCTGCACGATGCGCTCGAGGCGATAAAGGAGCGTCACGGAATCGAGATAGACTTCGAAACGCTCGGCCTCGCCGACGATGAAACTTACAAGATGCTCCGCTCCGGCCGCACGGCGGGCGTCTTCCAGTTCGAGTCTCCGCTCGCCACGGACGTGCTCCGCAGCATGCGCTGCGACCGCTTCGGCGACCTCGTCGCATCGAACGCACTGCTCCGCCCGGGCCCGCTCGACACCGGGATGCACAAGGTCTACATCCGCCGCAAGCGCGGCGAGGAGCCGGTGAGCTACGCGCTCCCCGAGCTCGAGCCGATCCTCAAGGAGACCTTCGGCGTGATCACCTACCAGGAGCAGGTGATGCGTCTCGCTCAGGCGGTCGCCGGCATTTCGCTCTCCGAAGCCGACGTGCTGCGCAAGGCGGTCGGAAAGAAGAACGCCGAGCTGATTCGCGAGGAGCTCGGGAAGTTCATCGAGAAGTCGGTGGCGCGCGGCTACGACCGCGGCATCGTCGAGGATCTGGCCGGGCAGATCGAGACGTTCGGACGTTATGGATTCAACAAGTGCCTGCCCGGTTACGTCGAGGTACTGGACGCCGCCACCGGGCGCTTGGTGAAGATCGAAGACATCTTCGACGGAGCAGAGAAGCTCGAAAGTGTAGTCAGCTGCGAGACGTCGTCACTCCGACTGCGGAGCCAGCCGGTAGCAGACGTCGTCGACAACGGGGTGAAGCCTGTCTACCGTCTCACCACGGAGTCGGGGCGCGAGATCGATGCCACGGCGAACCACCCGCTGCTCACCTTCGGTGGCTGGTGCGAGCTCGGCGACCTCGCGATCGGCGATCACATCGCGGTTCCCCGCTCGCTGCCCATCGAGGGCTCCGTGGAGTGGCCCGACCACCAGGTCATCGCGCTCGGCCACCTCATCGCCGAGGGAAATCTCTGCCACCCGTCCGGCGTCTACTACTACAACCAGGATGAGGTGGAGGTTGCGGACTTCGTCGCCGCGGCGGAGCGATTCGACAACGTCAGCTGCACGAGAGCACTGCACAAGGCGACTGTATCGGTTTACACGAAGCGCATGGTTCGTGACCTGCCGTGCGGCATCTATGAGTGGGCCAGGGAGCTTGGCATCCTGGGCAAGACGGCCACGACGAAGGAGATCCCGGCCACGGCGTTCGCGCTCACCAATCGACAGATCGGTCTCCTACTGAGCCGGATGTGGGGGGGCGACGGACACATCGATCCAGCGAGCCGCAGCGCGTTCTACGCAACGTCGTCGAAGCGTCTTGCCTCTCAGGTGCAGCACCTTCTGCTGCGGCTCGGCATCCTCGGGCGCGTGCGCAAGGTGAGCTTCCCCTATCGCGGCGAGTCACGCCTCGGGTATCAGGTCTTCGTCACCGGGTACGAGAATCTGGGCCGCTTCACCGAGCGCATCGCGTCGAACTTCGTGCGCGAGGAGCGGCGACGCGCCATGGCGGAGCTCGTTCTCGAGACGCCGGAGAGCGGGCCATCGAAGGACCTGGTGCCCGTCGCAGCTCGCCGTATCGTCCGCGCCGCCAAACAGCGTGCGGCCGTAACATGGATGCAGGTCGAAGCTGGGGCCGATGTCTCCCCGCGTGACTTCACTCCCACCGGCACCAACCCGCACAAGATCGGCTTCACCCGCGCGACCATTGACCGTCTGGCACAGTACTTCGACGACGCCCAGCTTCGCTCGCTCGCGCAGAGCGACGTGCTCTGGGACCGGGTGAAATCGGTAGAGTATCTGGGCGAGATGCGGACCTACGACCTCGAGGTCCCGGAGACGCACAATTTCGTCGCCAACGACATCATCGTTCACAACAGCCACTCAGTAGCCTACTCCGTAGTCGCCTTCCGCACCGCGTACCTCAAGGCGCACTACCCAGCCGAGTTCATGGCCGCGCTCCTGAGCTCGTGCATCGGCGACTCCGACGGCGTGGTGAAGTACATCAACGAGGCCCGCGAGATGGACCTCGAGGTGCTCGCGCCGGATGTGAACGAGTCGGGGTACAAGTTCACGGTGGTGGGCGACAAGCGCATGCGCTTCGGGCTCGGCGCCATCCGCAACGTCGGACGCACGGCCATCGACTGCATCCTCGCCGCGCGGCGCGACGGCCGCTTCACATCGCTCTTCGATCTCTGCGAGCGGCTCGATCTCCGCTCGTGCAACAAGCGCGTGTTCGAGGCTCTCATCGCATCGGGCGCGCTCGACGGGCTCGGAGGCCATCGAGCGCAGCTCCTCGCCGCGCTCGACTCCGCGCTGCAGGAAGCGGCGCTCAAGCAGGAGGAGATCGCCAGCGGCCAGGGCTCGCTCTTCGGTGACATGGGCGCGGAGGAATCGCAGTCTTCGCACATCGGTCACACGCTCCCCAACGTCCAGCCGTGGACCGACAGCGAGCGCCTCGCGCGCGAGAAGGAGATCCTCGGCTTCTACATCTCCGGCCACCCGCTCGAGCCGGTCCGCGCCGAGTGCGAGCTGTTCGCGACGCACCAGGTGGCGCAGCTCGCCGGCTGGACGAGCGAGCAGA
>DASSOX010000228.1:0-2287 GCA_035700125.1 Gemmatimonadaceae bacterium | reverse complement strand
GTTGCGCTTCATCCGCTCCACGCCCTCGACCACCAGCTCCCACGGATCGTGCTTGACGACTTCTTCCTCGCCCGACTTCACGAGACCGGCAAGCGCGTTGTAGCTGTAGTACTCGTCGCAGTTCATGACGAGCAGGTCGCTCGACGACTCGCGTATGCCGACGCCGATCACGTACTTCCCGTACTCCTTGAGCTTCGTGACGAGACTCGCGAAGTCGGAGTCCCCGGAGAGGAGGATGTAGGTGCCGATCTCGGGTCGCGTGAAGACCAGCTCCATCGCATCCACCGCGAGGCGGATGTCGGTGGCGTTCTTCTTGGAGGAGCCGTACGCCGGCGCCATGATCATGTCGATCGACGACTCGGCGAGTGGGACTATGTACTGCGGGTAGCGGCGCCAGTCCGCGTAGGCGCGCTGCACGGCGACCTTCCCCTTGATGATGTCGCTGCTCAGCAGGTTCCGAAGCTCGTTGCCGAGGTCGGAGCGAATCCCCATGGTGACATTGTCGAAGTCGATGAGGAGAGCGGCGTTGGGAGCGTGGACGTAGGGGGGGCTGCCGTAGGGCGCAACGGCGACGGGAGACATGGCCTGGGGGCCGCGGTGCATCGGGGCCACTGATGGACGGTGCGCGCCCGGCTTCGTGTTGCGTGTGTTCATGAACTTCCTATCATGGCTGGATACTCGAGCGCCATCATGCGCTCGAGCTCCCGTCGCTTCACCTTCCCGCTCCCGGTCATCGGGAAGGCATCGAGGAAGCGAACGAGATCTGGTAGTTTGTAGTCGGCCATGGTGTCGCGCGCGAACTCCTTCAGCTCGCCGCCCGTTATGACCGCGCCTTCGACAGGGACGACACACGCGCAGACCAGCTCTCCCATGATGTCATGGGGGACACCGATCACGCAGACGTCATCCACAGCAGGGTGCGCACGGAGCATGTTCTCGATCTCGCGCGGGTAGATCTGATATCCACCGCGCACGATCGTTTCTCTGGTGCGTCCTACGATCCGCAGATACCCCTCCTCGTCGATGATCCCGAGATCACCGGTGAGGAAGAATCCTTCGGGGGAGAACGACCGGGCGGTCTCCGCCGGCATGCGGGCGTAACCCTGCATGACGTTCGGACCCTTCACGGCGATCTCGCCGACTGCTTCGGGTCCGTGCAACGCTCCGGTGACGAAGTCCACCGCCTTGATCTCGACGCCCGGGATCGGCCGCCCCACCGTGGTGAGGCGCTTCTCCTCCGGATCGCCGAAGCTGGTGATCGTCACCGTGGGCCCCGTCTCGGTGAGGCCGTAGGCAACCTGCACATCGCACCAGCGGCGGATGCGGCGAACCAGGTCCTCGGGGACCGAGCCGCCCGCCACAACACCGGTGCGTAGATGCGGGAACCGCTCCGGGTCGAAGCCCGGTGCACGCATCAGCAGGTGGTACATCGTGGGAACGCCATGAATCACGGTGACGTCCTCGCGCTCGAGCAACTCCACCGCGCCTTCCGGCTCGAAGGTTTCCTGCAGCACGAGCGTGGCGCCCGCGGCGATCGTCCCGACGGCGATGCTGAAGCCAAAAATGGTGAAGAGCGGGACCGCCACGAACACGCGATCGGATGGGTCTATCTCGAGCGCTTCGCCAGTGCGCACCGCGGTCTCCACGACCGTGCGATGCGAGAGGCGGACGCCCTTGGGTTTTCCCATCGTTCCCGACGTGTACAGAATCGCGAGATCCGAGTCGTCATCCACGGAATCCGGGATGGCCATCTCGCGACCTTCACCGCTCGACAGGAGATCCTCGAACTGGAAGATCCTGTCATCGTACCAGAGGTCCTCGTCGCCAACCGTGACCAGATAGAGCAGGTCGGGAAGCTCGGTGACGATATCCTCGAAGATCTGCAGGTAGTCCACGCCACGGTGGCGCTCCAGGGCGAATACCGCGGAGACTTCCGCGTGCCGGAGCTGATACTTGAGCTCGTGGTAGCTGAGGCGTGGATTGAGCGGCACCACAGTGGCGCCGAGCCTGGCCGCCGCTATGAGGGTGATGATCCACTCGGGCCAGTTCGGCATGACGATCGCGACGCGATCGCCCTCCTCGATCCCCAACTCGGCAAGGGCGGCAGCCAGCGCCGCCGACTTCGCGTCCACCTGCGCGTACGTGAGGGAGCGACCGTCCGCCACCAGCATCGTGCGCCTTGGATGCTCCTGCGCGCGTACGGCGAAGGTGCGCGCGAGGGTCCACGAGTTGGACATCAGACTCCGAATGATTTGAACTTCACCATCCGTCTAATGTAAGCGAGCCG
>DASSOX010000227.1:0-3377 GCA_035700125.1 Gemmatimonadaceae bacterium | reverse complement strand
TCGCGAGATCGCCGCGCGCGATCTGTTGCCGAACAACGCTGTCGGGATAATTCGCAAGATTCGCGTGCCAGAGCGTGTGGTTGCACAACTCGAAGCCCTGCTCGGCCAGGAATCTCACCTTCTTCATCCTCCACTCGCTCTTCTGCCCCTCGATTCCCTTGTCGCCGAAGAAGGAACGCCCGGCCGCAGCGCCGGGAAGCATGCAGAAGGTGGCCTTCCTCCCCCAGTCCGGATGCTCCGCATGAAAGGCCAGCCAGATCCCCACCACACTGTTTGGGTCCACCTCCAGTCGGCCATCACGCTCGATGTAGCTGAACTGCGAGGGCGAAGCGTCGTCGAAAGTGAACACCACCGGCGACTTGCCAGCCGGCAGATCTATCTTCCCGTCCACCAGCTCGGATACCGTTATCGGACGGTAGCCTCTTTCGTAGAGGAGTCGCAGTTGGTCGCGAAAGTGCCCGCGCTCCACCATCCAGCGGCTGTCGCTGTCGCCGATCAGGTGATACTCCAGAATCGGCACTCTGCCGAGTTCGTTCACCGTTCGTCCGTCAGCTCGCCGCGCTGCGCTGTCACTTTCGAGCGATGCGAGTCGTACGGATGACGTACCAGGTGAGCTCGACGCGGAGCTGTCGCGCGGAGTCGCGTGTGTGTCGGCCGCTCGCGGATTTACCGCGGCAGGCTGCGTGGAGGGATCGGTGGTAGCGACTCCCGCGGAGACACGGGCGCTCGCGCCCTCCCCCGGGTTGCCGCACGCGGATGCCAGAGCTACAAGGGCGATGAGCGCGGACTGTGCGCGTGACATCTATGGAACCGGAAAGGGAACGAGCGGTACCGAGAAGCTCGGAATGCAGAATGCTAATGCGGGAAAGCGCGAGGTAACAGCGACGCGCCGGTTAGTTTCTCCATATTCAGATGATCAAACCCAACCGCACGCAACAGCGACGCGCCGGCACCCGTAAACCAGGCGCTCGGTGGGCGTGGAATAACCATTTCAGAGACTGGTTCCGGTGGTCAGGAAGTGCCAGGCCGCTGGTCATTGTGGCTGCCGTAGCGCTCATTTTTACCACTTTCGCGAGCTGGCTGGCGTCCTGCGGCTTCGGCGGCTGCCCCACGGCAGCCGACATCAGGCGCTTCAAGCCCGCCGAAGGGAGCCGGGTGCTCGATCGCTCCGGCCACCTCCTGGGCCGCCTGAGCTACGTGCACCGTGTAAACGTTCCGCTTTCCAGGGTGCCGCTGATGGTTCGGCGGGCTTTCATCGCCACCGAGGACCGACGCTTCTACTCGCACCACGGCATAGACTGGCGGGGCGTGATGCGAGCGGCTGCACACAACGTTCGGGCCGGTGGTGTGCGCGAAGGGTTCAGCACGATCACCATGCAGGTGGCGCGCAACGGCTTCACCACCATCCTCCCGCCGCGGCGTACGCTCCGGCGCAAGTTGATCGAGATCCGTCTCGCCCGACTCATCGAACAGAATCTCACCAAGGACGAGATCCTCGAGCTCTACCTGAACGTCATCTACCTCGGCAACGGCACCTACGGCGTGGAGGCGGCGAGCCGCGACCTCTTCGGGAAGAGCGTTGCCGACCTGACCCTGGCCGAGGGCGCGATGCTCGCCGCCCTCCCCAAGGGTCCTTCGTCGTACACTCCGCGCCGCGATCCGGAACGCGCCCGCAGACGGCGCAACCTCGTGCTCTCGCTGATGGCCGATGAGGGGTACATCACCCCCGAGCGTGCCCGTGCAGCGGAGGCGAAGCCGCTGGTGGTGGCGAAGAACGAATGGAGCCCGCCTCGCACTACATCGTACGTGATCGGTGCAGTGGACGCTCTGGTGGACTCGGTGCTCGGGGATGAGGCCGACGACATGGGTGATGTCACGGTCTACACCACTGTAGATGCCCGAGCACAGCGCGCGGCCGAGAGCGCGGTGCGCAAGCGCGCGGACGCCATAGACCGTCAGGCGGGGACGAGCGGTACCGACGGCGTCGAGGGTGCACTCGTCGCCATCGACCCGGCGAATGGCGACATCAGGGCGCTCGTCGGAGGCCGCCGCAACGAGCCGGGCGGCTTCAATCGCGCGCTCTCCGCCCGGCGCCAGCCCGGCTCGGCGTTCAAGCCGTTCGTCTACGCGGCGGCGCTCGGCGTGGGCTACACGCCGGCTACCGTCGTGGAAGACGAGCCGGTGAGCGTTCCGCAGGAGGGCGGCGTCTGGACACCCGCCAACTACGGCGACGAGTACACCGGTTCGCTTACCATGCGGCGAGCGCTCGCGCTATCGTCGAACGTCGCGGCGGTGCGCTTCAGCCGCGCCGTGGGCGAAGCGAGGGTTGCCGAGCGCGCTCACGCCAACGGGATCACGAGTCCGCTCGCGCCAGTGCCATCCATCGCTCTGGGCGCGGCGGAGGTGACGCCGCTGGAGTTGGTGGCGGCATACGCGCCCTTCGCGAACGGCGGCTACAGGGTGCACCCGCGCCTGGTGCGACGCATCGAGGCGGGCGACGGTACGGTGCTCTGGTCCAGCGACATCGTCCCTCGCGATTCCGTCCTCGACCCGCGCGACGCCTTCCAGGTCACTTCCATGCTCGAGTCGGTGGTGGACGACGGAACGGGCCGCGCCGTGCGCTCGCTCGGCGCGCGCGGCCCGATCGCGGGGAAGACGGGGACTACCAACGATGGTACGGATACCTGGTTCGTGGGGTACACGCCTTCACTGGTCGCCGGCGTCTGGTTCGGCTATGACACGCCGCACTCCATGGGCGCGGGCGCCACCGGCGGCCGCTATGCCGCGCCTGCATGGGCCGACTTCTACATTCATGGCTGGCCGCGGGGCGCGCGCGATGAGGAGTGGCTCCCACCCCCCGGTATGGTCTCGCGAGTGATAGATGCCGAGAACGGTCTGCTCGCCAGCGAGTGGTGTCCGCTCAGACAGCGCGAGTGGTTCAGGGCTGGCACGGAGCCTACAGCGTACTGCCCCGAGCACACGGGCCCGCCGGACTCCGGTGACTCCATAGGCGACCGGATCGTTCGTCTGTTGAAGGGGATCTTCGAGTTCTGACCGTACCGCCAGTCATTCCCGCGAAAGCGGGGCCAGTCATTCCCGCGAAAGCGGGGCCTGTCATTCCCGCGAAAGCGGGAATCCATGTTGAACGACCTGAACATGGCCCCCGCTTCCGCGGGGATGACGATGGTGTGTGCCCGCTTCCGCTGGGATGACTGCCAGCGGGTGAACACTGGCGCGCAGGGTGACGATGGGTAATAGTGCAAACGTGACAGCAATCGTGGAGGCAGCTCCGGCAGGCGCGGTTTACGGCGCGATTCACATGCACAGCGACTTCTCGCACGACGGACGCGATTCGCTGGAAGCGTTGCGCACGACGT
>DASSOX010000226.1:0-9504 GCA_035700125.1 Gemmatimonadaceae bacterium | reverse complement strand
CAACAGCTCCAGCCCGATTGGCCATCTCGCCCAACTCGCCCTAGTTCACATCCAGAATAAGCCGGAAAACTCACGCCAATCCCGAGCCCTGAGAGCAAATCACCCCAGTACCTGAATAGTTACCATTGGAGACCTGACCCCGTCGTTGACCCGCGGGTCAGACCGGCTGCGCGAGCCGCTCGCGTACGGCGGCCAGCAGCTCCAGAACCTCGAAGGGCTTCTTGAGAAAGCCATCCACGTGCGACATCACTCCCCGGCTCACCAGATCCTCCTCCGCATACCCGCTCATCAACACGATCGGAACGCCCACCCCGCGCTCACGCAGCTGGCGCGCCGCAGTCGGCCCATCCATGGCCGGCATGGTCACGTCCATGAGGATCAGCTCTATCGGGCTGTCCGCGCACACCATGGCGAGCGCCTCCAGACCGTCGCCAGCAGTGATCACATCGTAACCGAACCTCTGGAGTATCCGCGCCACCGACAGTCGCACGGTCTCCTCATCGTCCACGACGAGGACGCGTGCCGCAGTCTCCGGATGCGGTTCCTCGCGCGGCTCACGAGTCGACGACGCCTCCGCCTCCGCGAGTACTTCCACCAGCGGGAGATAAACGAGGAAGCGCGTTCCCCCCCCGGGCGTCGTGTCCACCCGAACACCGCCGCGATGTGCCTGCACGATGCCCAGGAGAGCCGCGAGCCCGAGACCGCGGCCCGTGAACTTGGTGCTGAAGAACGGATCGAAGATCCGTCCGAGCAGCGCCGCATCCATCCCGCAGCCGTCATCCGCGACCTCGAGCGCGACGTAGGGACCGTGCTGCGGCATGTCGCCCGCCGCGTGGAGCAGGCGGAGCGCGCTCTGCGGCCGCTCCTCCACTCCGATGCGGACAGCCACGCGACCAGGCTTCTCCCCGATCGCCTCGCTCGCGTTGGTGACCAGGTTCATCACCACCTGCCGCAACTGCGTCGCGTCCGCCTCCACGAACGAAGCCGCCGCACCAGCCATGAAGTCGAGCTCGATGGTGCGCGGCACCGCGCTGCGCACGAGCGTGAGCATCTCTCCCACCAGCTCCGAGAGCTCCACGCGCTCCACCACGAGCTGCCCCTTCCCGGCGTACGCCAGCATCTGCCTCGTGAGCTCGGCCGCCCTCAGCGCCGAGGTGCGGATGTGACCTATGGTCTCCTCGGTCTCCTCGCTGACCACGGTGTCGTAGAGAAGCAGATCCGCGCTGGCGAGGATCCCCACCAGGAGATTGTTGAAGTCGTGTGCGACTCCCCCGGCCATGATGCCCAGGCTCTCCGACTTCTGCGCCTGCAACATCTTCGACTCGAGCGCGGCTCGTTCCGCTTCGGCGCGCACCTCCGCCGTGGCGTCGGTCATCACGCCCGTCCAGATCGTGGACCCATCCCCGTGGCGCGACGGGTGCGCGCGCACCGAGAGCCAGCGCGCCTCCGCCTCATCGAGGGGGTACCAGCGTAGCTGCGCGCGCCATGGCTCCAGCGCAGCGCCGGACGCCGCCAGCGCGCGCTCCGCTTCCGCACGATCGTCGGGATGGATGCGCTCGATGAGCTGCCGGGCTATTCGCCGCGGATCTCCCGGCTCGCCCACCGCAGCCGGTCCATCGTGACGGTACAGCCCCGCTATTCCTTCGCTCACGAAGGAGAACGAACGGTTCCCATCGCGTTCCACGCGTAGCTGGATGACTGCGCCCGGCACGGCCGCGGTGATCTCGAACAGCTCGCGGGCGGTCTCTCGCTCCCGCTCGAGCGCTTCGCTCAGACGCGCCTGGGCGTCGGTGAGGTCGCGCGTCTGCTCCTCGACTCGCAGCTCGAGCAGGGCGCTGCGGCGCCGGATCGCGCGCAGCCGCATCCGCACCACAGCGACCGGAAGCCCGGCCAGGATGAGCGCGGCCACGACGCGCGCCCACCAGGCTGCCCACCAGGGACGAGCGATGACGAGCGTGACAGCGGCCGCATCGCGGTTCCACACACCGGCTACGTTCGTCGCGGCGACGTGCAGCACGTAGCGACCGGGCTTGAGATTCGTGTACGTCGCCTCACCGCGGTTGCCGGTGCCGATCCACTCGCGGTCGAGCCCCTCCAGCCGGTGCGCGTAGTTGATCTTCTCGGGCGCCGTGAAGTCGAGCGCCACGAAGGTGAAGGTGAACGCGTTCTGGTCGTGCGCGAGCCGCACGACGGAATCGGCGCTGTAGCGGATCACGTAGTGGGCCGCGTCGTTGCCCACTCGCATCGTGATGAAGGCCACGCGCGGCGGCGGCGGGGGTGGCGCGACGGCGTCGGGTCGGAAGATATTCACGCCGTTCACGCCGCCGAAGTACATCGTACCGTCCGGACTACGGTAGTGGGAGCGCCGGTTGAACTCACGCGCCTGGAGCCCGTCTTCCAGCCCGTAGCGCGTGATCATCCGCGTGCGCGGATCGAGCATCGCGATCCCGTCGTCGGAGCTCAGCCAGAGGTATCCACGAGCATCCTCGAGGATTCCGTAGACGAAGCTGTGCGGCAGCCCGTCTTCGGTTCCGATCGTGCTGAAGCGCCCGGTGCGCCGATCGTAGCGGCTCAGCCCTCCGCCCTTCGTGGCTACCCAGACCGCCCCGCGACTGTCCTCGAATATGTTCGTCACGAAATCGACACGCAGGGAGTCGCTGCTGCCGGCCGCTCCGTGGTAGTGGGTGACCGCGCCCGTGCGCCGGTCCATCCGCGTCAGTCCCCCCACCCCACCCACCCAGAGACTCCCTTCGCGATCCTCGATGATCGCCTGCACGTCATCGTCGGCGAGCACGCGCTCGTCGCCCAGCGTTCTGCCGTAGCTTCGCACGCTGCGCCGGTCCGGCGAGATCGCGATCATCCCGCGGTTCTCGAGCCCCACCAGGAGTGATCCCGCGCTGTCCTCGTAGAGTACGTTCACACTCGCATCGCTCGGTACGAGTTCGAAGCGGGTGAAACGACCCGTGCGCGGATCGAAGGTGCCGAGTCCGCGCTCGTGCAGCCCCACCCACATCGTCCCCCCACGATCCTCGAGCGTGGCCCAGACGTTGTCGCCCGGCAACGACTGCGGGTCGCCCGGCCGGTAGCGATACACGGTGATGCGGCCGGTCTTCCGGTCGAGCCGATCGAGCCCGCCGAACTGCGTAGCGATCCACACGTCGCCCCTGCTGTCCTCCGCGATCCCGCGCACGTAGCCATCGCTCAACGACCGCGGCGCGGACGGATCGTGCCTGATTACCTCGAAGTGCATGGCCGAGGGCGCGTGCTTGCTCACGCCGTAGGTTTCCAGCCCCACCCACAGCACGCCGCCCCGATCCACCAGCACGGAGCGAACGATGTTGCCGCCCAGCGAGAGAGGATCGTCCCGGTCGTAGCGGTGACGAACGAAGGCGCCGCTCGTGGGATCGAGCGATGCCAGCCCGCCGTCGCTCCCTACCCAGATCGTCCCCTTCGCTCCCTGGTAGAGCGCGAGCACCCTTCCCGTGGAAGGGGCGGGACGCTCGGGCGTGGCCGAGCCGAAACGCCGCAGCACCGTTCGCGTGCGCGGATCCACCGCGATGAGCTCGTCCTCGGTGCCGACCCATAGTACGTCGTCGCGGTCGAGCAGGAGCGTCAGTACCAGGCGCGTGCGAAAGTGCTCCGACACGCTCTCGAAGCGCCCCCGCTCCGGATGGAAGACCATGAGGCCGCGCCGCGTGCTGAGCCAGAGCTGTCCGCTCGCGTCGCCTTCGATGGCGAGCACGTCGTTCCCCAGCGTAGACGAGTCCTCGGGTGCCGGCCGGAAGCGGCGTACCCGTCCGGTCGCGGGATCGAAGCGGTCGAGTCCCTGCGCCGTCCCCAGCCAGAGCGCGCCGTCCGGCGCCTCGTACATGGCGTTGACCTGGTCACTGCTGATGGACGTGGAGTCGCCCGGGATGCTCCGATATCTGCGGAAGGTCTGCGTGCGCGGCAGGTAGCGATTCAGACCGCCGCGCAGCGTGGCCACCCAGCGCGTTCCGTTTCGTGTGACGAGAAGCCCCGTAACCCAACCATCGGCGAGCGACGTAGTATCGCCGGGGACCGGGCGATAGAGCGTGAACCCGGAGCCGTCGTAGAGATTGAGACCGTCCTCGGTCCCGAACCAGAGGAGGCCGGTCTTCCCCTGCGCGATCGCCGTGACGGTGCCATTCGAGAGACCGCGTTCCTGCGCCATGCGCTCGAAGGCGAGACCGGTACGCTGCGCGGCCGCGGCCGCGGGCACGAGGGCGGTGAGGAGCGCGGCCAGCGCCCCGGCGATCGATCGCCAGGCGCGGTTCACTCTCGGTGTACACACGAGCAGAAGCATTCGGATCGGGGAGCAGCCGGAGGGGAGCGACGATGGTGCCCGGGAAGGATCCGTCGTTGGCGTGGGGAGGGCGCCTCCCACCTCGTTCGCCAGTCTGCCCGGGCGAAGCCACGGAAAAAACTACAACGTGTGGCTACCCGACTCGACGACTATCCAACGCGAAGGGCACACGCCGCTCACGAGCTGCCTCCCTTCTACCGTGCTATCGGTGCCCGGAGGTATCCCGCCGGCGCCACCACCGGCCCGCTGAGCGTCCGCAGAAACGCCACCAGCTGCTCGCGCTCCCGCTTCGACAACTTCAATTTCCGCAGCTCGCTGTGCCCGAATGGAGCCTTCGGCGCGGCGTCGTAGTGCGCCACCACTTCCTCGAGCGACGCGATCTGACCCGCGTGCATGTACGGTGCGCGTCCGGCAACGTTCCGCAGCGACGGCGTCTTGTACGCGCGCACCAGCTCCTCTCCCTCGGCCACCGCGAAGCGCAGCTCCTCGCACTCCTCCGGCTTCGCGTCGCTGTACTCGCCGGTGCAGCTGAACTCCGCCGCGAGCGCCTGGCGCACCCCCGACGAACGACCGCTGTCCGCCGGGAGCTCCGTCGCGGGGAGCGGGACGCCCGTGTTGTGGAAGTGATTGTCGGTGAAGAGCGGCCCGTTGTGACAGGTCACGCAGTTCCCCTTGCCGATGAAGAGGCGGAGTCCGGCCACTTCGTCGGGAGAGAGTGTGTTATCGGCGGTGTGAGTGCGACCCGCCAGTTCCGCATCCACGTAACGGTCGAAGCGCGACGACGCGAAGCCGATGGTCCGTTCGTAGGCGGCGATCGCCTTCCCGATGTTCGCGTACACTCGCGATATCTCTCGCCGCCGCGAGGGCGCGATCTCCTTCCAAGCTGCGGCACTGGCGCTATCGGGCACCGGACCGGCGTGTGCCGGCAGCGCCGCGAGATCCGGGAGCGGGCCGAAGACATCCTCGTAGATACCGCGGTACCGCTCGGCGATCATCCGCGCGTACTGCGTGCGATCGCCGCCATGCTCCACGGGGCTCTCGAGCGGACCCAGCGCCTGCTCCCACTGGCTGTCGGCGCGGCCATCCCAGAACTGCCACGGGCTGTGCGCGGTGCCGGCGATCGGCATCGTGCGCCGTGCGGTAGTCCCCACTCCCTTCCCGAGCGGCAGCCCATCCTGGAAGTTCGCGTCCGGCATGTGGCAGCTCGCGCACGACACTTTGCCGGTGCTGCTCAACCGGGTGTCGAAGAAGAGCTGGTGACCGAGACGAGCGGCCACGCTGTCGTCGGCGTAGCGGTTGGACGGGTCGGCGGGGAGTGGGCCGAGAGCGGTGAGCGAGAGCGAGCGAAGGAGATCTCTCTCCTCGCCCGACCAGCGGTCGCCGCCGACAGTGAATCCGTACACGGCGACGGCGGAGGCCAGGGTCAGCGCGGCCAGAGCTGCAGTCGCTACGGCCGGACGGGTGAAGGGAGCGAAGCGCATCGGAGTGTCGGCGGTGGGTGCGGTGGGTGACGTACGGCGACGGTTATCAGAGCTTCAGGTTGAACACCAGCGAGTCATTCCCCGCGGCCGCGCCCACGCGGAACTTCACCACCCACCAGCCGCCCATGTTGAACTTCATCCCCTCCACCAGATAGTCGCCGCCCTCGGCGAGACGCTTCACCTGCGGCTTCGTGGGCAGCCCGTGACCGTGCTGCGGCATCCCACCGTCCACGGCGATCTGCGCTCCAGCCACCGGCGCACCCGCCGCGTCCTCGAGGTGCAGCGTCCAGCTGTGCAGCCTCCCTTGCGGGATCGAGTCGCCCGCGGGTTCGATCGTGCCGCGGTAGATGCCAGCTTCGCTGGAGCGGGTGCGGGAGTAGTCGAGCGTCCGGGGCGGCCTGGCGAAGAGCATGCACCCGGTGAGCGTGGCCGCCACGGCCGCTGCTGCACTGATCCGGATGGCCGCGGCGCCGAGGCGCGCGAGCAGAGAGGGGGCGGTGGAGCGCATTGTAAACCTCACGAGTGATAGTTGGTCGTAAACGACGCGAGCCACGTTCGGTGAACGTGGCCCTATCTTACGGCTCGCAGGTTTTCCGCTCTTGAAAGAAGCGGCCGACAGTGTTGAACGTAGGGGCTGACTTCTCGTCGCCCGGCGCCGGCGCCTTTGCGGGTAGTGCTCCTGGCGCCTAGCGCGCGCCGGCGCCTTTGCGGGTTGTGCTCGCGGCGCCTAGCGCGCGCCGGCGCCCCCGCCACCGCGCGAACCGCCCGAGTCGTCGCCCGGTAGCAACGGTCCATCGAGGCGTATCGTCGAGGGCGTGAGGCCGAACATGCTCCGCGAGGTGCGCGTGAGGTGCGCCGCATCGGCGAAGCCGGCCGCGTGCGCGGCGGAGGAGAGCGACTCGCCCGCCATGAGCAACTCCCACACGCGGAGAAAGCGGCGCCAGAGGATGTAGGGCCGAAGCGCCATCCCCGTCTGCTCCACGAAGAGATGTCTGAAGCGGCTGGGAGAGAGGTACGCCTCGGCGGCTACGTCTTCCAGCGTGAGGCGCGAATCGAGGTTGCGCTTGATGAACGCCACCGCGCGCATGATGCGCTCGTCAGAGAGCCGCATCGGCTCCACGCCCTGAGTCAGAGCGTGGACCAGCCCCTGCGCAGCGTCGGTGATGGCGCGCTTGCTCCGTTCCTCCCGCCACGCGGCGAAGAGAGCGGGAGCCGCAGTCGTGAGGACTGTCTGCGGCATCGACGCGATCCCGTCGCGCAGATAGAGCTCCGTCAGCGCTCGCCCCTCGAGCGTCTCGGGCTCCACGAACATCACGGCGTTGTAGCGGAGCCCCTCCCTGATGTTCATGGAGTGCGGCTGCCGTGAAGGGATCATCGCACCGCCGTACTCCGTCCAGTCGGCATCATCGCTGGTGCGGAAGCGAATCCCAGGCTCGGAGCAGAAGGCGATCTGGATGGCGTAATGCGCGTGCATGGGGACGATGCCCGCGCCTTCGCTCACCAGAAGGCAGCCTCCCTCCCAAGGCACGAAGTGGCCCACGGCGCTCTGCATGCTCACGGTCCTGCTCCTCTGCGCATGGCGGGGAGTCTACATCCATGCCCGGCATGGCGGCAACGTCGACGTTCGGCGCCTGCGAGCGCGTCGCCCCGCCCGCACGCCTCGACCGAGCGCTGCGAGCCGCGCAGGCGGACTGGGGCGAGGAACCGGTGGTGTACGGGCGCCCGCCACCTTCTTCAATGGCGGAGTGGAGCGCGCCGCTCTCGCTCTGCCGGGACATCGGTAGAGGCCACCTTCGCTGCGACGTAAGCGGCATCCTCGGCTACACCGCCGATGAGCGCCGAGGTGATCGAATGCTGGAAGCGAAGTCCCACGAAGTAGAGCCCCGAGGAGTCGGTCGCGACACCGCGCTCGTGACGCGGACGCCCTGAACCATCGAGCACGGGAAGCTCGATCCACCGGTAGTCCGGCTCGTAACCCGTGCACCAGATGACCACCTTCGGCTCGATGACGTCATCCCCGCAAACCGGGAGCCCGCCGCGCTCCCCGGTCACGCGACCCACTCTCTGAATGCCGGCCCGCTCCAGCGTGTGACGCGGCATCCCGACCAGCGGATCGCTGCGCTCGGAACGCTCGCGAAAGTGCCGACCGAGCACCGAGTCCGTGGTGATGCGGCGCATCACGGGCCAGAGCCAGTCGAACACGTCGCGACCGAGAATTCTGCGCGGGAGATGTCCGCTCTCGCGACCGGCGAGCCACACCTTGCGGAAGCGCGCCAGCTCGAGCGCGATCTGCGCGCCGGAGTTGCCCACGCCGACCACCAGCACTGGTCCCTCGGGTAGATCGAAGGGGCTGCGGTACTCGCTCGAGTGGAGTTGTACGATCGCCGGCGATAGGTGCTGCGCAAGGGCCGGGATCTTCGGTCGCTGAAATGGGCCCGTGGCCACGATCACGTTGTCCGCCTCGAATCGCCCCTCGCCGCTGCGAACCACGTAACGATCGCCCACGCGAGTGAGGGAGTCCACGCGCGTGTTCAGACGAACGGGGAGATCCATTCGCTCGGCGTATCGCTCGAGGTAGTCCGCCACCTCGTCGCGATCGGGCAGATGCGCGGGCGGCGCGGGAAATGGCATCCCCGGAAGGCTGCTATGCGAGGCGGTGGTGAAGAGCCGCAGCGAGTCCCAGCGCCTGCGCCACGAGTCGCCGACTCGCGGGGCGGAATCGAGGATGACGAAATCGACGTCGCGCGCGGCGAGGTAGTATCCCGTTGCGAGCCCGGCCTGGCCGGCTCCGATGACGATCGTATCAAAGCGCTCGACGCGCGTGGTGCGTGGAGCACCGGAGCTCGCGAGCTCCATTGTTCTCTGCATGATCGAAGTTCCCCGTGTGCGATCGACGATGGTGCATGCGCTTTGCCACGCGGCCGTCGGTGGCGCGTGCTATCATGATGCGCGAGGCGCGCTCACCGCGATTGAACGTACGGGCTGGATTTGTCGGCTGGCACTAGCGGAGGGCCGTGCAGCGAGACACAATTGGCGTGGGAAGCTCGGCGCCAGACCGCGGCTCTCACATCACGCAAGGCAGGCAATATGGACGATCCCGCCAATCCACCCTCGACACCCTGGACTACGCCGCCGACCGCGAAGGAGCGGAACGCGGTTCAGCGCGCCGTGACGGCGCTCCTCGACGAGCTCGCGCCGGAAAAGGTGGTGAGTCGCTCGGAGCGACTCCCCGTTCCCGTGGAGCAGCACCGCACGCCCGGTGGCTGCGTGCTGCAGGCGCCCGACGCCGCGGTGAGCGTTTCCTGGTATCCCGATACCGACGAGGAATCGGCGTTCGGTGAGCTGGATGTGGTGGTGTGGCGCGGAGTCGTGTCGCGCCGCGGCGCGCCGCCGCGCCGCGAAGGTGCTACCATCGTCGGAGAGCTGGCGTTGCGCCCGGTCGAAGATTCTTCCGGCACCTTCGTCTGGCGCGCCGCCGATGGCCAGACGTACGACACCGACGCGCTCGCCGCGAAGTGTCTCGCGCTCCTCGACGAGCAGATGGTAGAGTAAACGACGGGGGTCAGGTCTCCAATGGTAACTATTCAGGTACTGGGGTGATTTGCTCTCAGGGCTCGGGATTGGCGTGAGTTTTCCGGCTTATTCTGGATGTGAACTAGGGCGAGTTGGGCGAGATGGCCAATCGGGCTGGAGCTGTTG
>DASSOX010000225.1:0-8933 GCA_035700125.1 Gemmatimonadaceae bacterium | reverse complement strand
GGGGGAAGGGAGGAGAGGAGAGGAAGCAGAGAGCAGGAAGCAGAGAGCAGGAAGCAGAGAGCAGGAACTGCGAGGGCTCAGGAGGCAGGGCGGGAAGTACAAAGGGTTCAGGAGGCAGGGTTCAGGGTTCAGGTACTACCTCGGCGGCAGGATCTCGATCGCTGGGTAGTGCCTGAACCCTGAACCCTGCCTCCTGAACCCTCTGCAGTTCCTGTTTCCCGTCCCCCTCTTCTCTCTTACTGCATCATCTCCCTCAACCGCGAAGCATACGCTCTGCTGGCGGTGAGTTTGGTGCCGTCGGCGAGGATCACTACGTATTCGCCGTGGAACCAGGGCTGGAGCTCGCGCACGCGGTCGAGATTCACTATCGCCGAGCGGTGGATGCGAACGAAGTTGCCGCTGGGGAGACGCTCCTCCATGTGCTTCATGCTCTCGCGCAGCTGGTAGGATTCGCCGCGGGCGTGGAGGCGCACGTAGTTGGCCGATGCTTCGACCCAGTCTATGTCGGCCGGGCGAACGAAGAACATCCGGCCGTCGGCCTTCACCACGAGGCGCTCGTTGTCGCGCGCGGCGGGAGGGGCCGCGGCGCCGCCGCTCTCGCGGGCGCGCAGTTCGGCGAGGAGACCGAGCAGTCGCCGGTCCGCCGCCGCGGCGCTCTCGCGCTCGAGCTGCTCGCGCGCGCGACGGAATGCATCAACGAAGCGAGCGCGCGAGTAGGGCTTGAGCAGATAGTCGAGCGCGTGCACCTCGAAGGCGCGGAGCGCGTAGTCGTCGTACGCGGTGACGAAGATTATCGCGGGAAGCGCCGGCGTCTCGAGCCGCGCCAGGAGCTGGAAGCCGTCCATCCCCGGCATCTGTACGTCGAGAAACACTATGTCGGGGAGCGCGCCCTCTATCATCTCGATCGCTTCTTCCGCGCTCGAGCACTCGCCCACTATCTCCACGCCCTCCTCCGCCAGGAGCAGCTTGCGAAGCCGCGAGCGGGCCAGCGGTTCGTCGTCCACTATCAGCGTCCTCATCGTCATCGCCACTCCCTCACGCGGCCGGAAGCGCCAGGGCGCTCGTCGTGTGGAAGGGGATGGTGAGCGCGAGCCGGAGCCCGCCCTCGGCGCGGTTGCCGATCTCGATGCGCTGCCTGTTGCCGTAGAGCCGGCGCAGCCGCGAGCGCGTGTTCCTCAACCCGACGCCATCGCTTCTCCCCTCCTCCCACCCATCGGGGAGGCCGGGGCCGTCGTCCAGGACGTTGATCAGGAGCGAGCCATCCGCGCGCTCGGCGCGCACCTCCACGTGTCCTCCCATGTTGCGCTGCGCGATGCCATGCAGCACCGCGTTCTCCACCAACGGCTGGAGGAGCATGTTCGGCACGAGCGCATCGAGCGCGTCCGATGCGATGTCGATGGACACGGCGAGGTCGGCGCCGAAGCGGAGCTGCATGATGTCGAGGTAGCAGCGGGTGAGCTCCACCTCCTGGCGCAGCGACACCTCCTCGGCGCCGTCGCCATGGAGCGCCGCGCGGAGAAGGTCGCCAAGCGCGGCGAGCATCGCATCAGCCGCGTCGATGTCCTCGTGCATGAGCGCCGAGACAGCGTTCAGTGTGTTGAAGAGGAAGTGCGGCTGGAGCTGCATCCGGAGGAGCTGCAGCTTGGTCTGCGCGAGCTGCGCGCCCAGGTGGCTCGCGCGCAGCTCGCGGCTCCGGTAACGCCGGTAGTAGTCGATGGCGTGGTAGATCGCGATGATCGCCGCGCACACCACGAGCCCGGTGACGAAGAATGCGCCGACGTGCTCGGTGACGGCGAGCGGTACCGGTGCGCGCGCGGCGCCGAGTGCGATGTCCACGAGCGCGGAGAGCACGGAATGCAGCAACGCGAAGAGTACCGCGGTCACGACGAGCATCGCCGCATTGAGTGCGCGCGTCGCGTGCGTGGTGTCTCCGCCCAACTGCCAGCGTCTGGCCGCGGCGAAGATGAACGGCGTGAGCGCCACCCAGATGTACCAGCGCGCCAAGTAAATGGGGATGAGTCGCCCGACGGCGAGCTCACGCCCCACCGCGTGTCCGTACAGATGAACCTGTCCCGCCGATACGAGTCCGAAGAGCGTACCCAGCCCGACCGCGACCGCACAGTCTGCCAGCGGCCGACGACTGGGAAAGAGGACGCCGGAATCGTGTTTCCCTGCTGCTGACTTCCACATTGTCCTGATGCGGCTCCTGCCGAGCTCTGGGCGCGAGATGCTGCATCTCTTGGGCCGGGGGCGTGAACTACGAGGGTTCAGCAACCAGAGGGTTCAGGGTTCAGGTACTGCTCATACGACCGTCATTCCCGCGGAAGCGGGAATCCATTTTACCCGGCCGAACATGGGTCCCCGCTTTCGCGAGGATGACTGTTGTGTAGGCAGTACCTGAACCCTGAACCCTGCCTCCTGAGCTCTGCCTCCTGAGCTCTGCCTCACCCGATCGGCACAAAATCGGAAAGGTGCTCCTGAACGATCACCCACTTCCCGCCGCGGCGTTGGAAGACGGCGGTCCAGGCGCCGCCCACGATATGGGGGTGGCCTTGCGGGGTGATGTGGGGGATCTTGTAGCTGGCGGTGAGGACGGCAGCGTCGGGGGCGAGGACGTCCACGTACATCGGTCCCCACTCCCAGCGCGGGTCGCGCATGTTCTGACCGATGTTGTGCCAGAAGGCGGTGATGTCGAGGGCGAGGGAATCGCGTGAGGTGGTCACGTGGCCAGCGCTCGCGGAGATCACGCGACCGGTGTCGGGGTAGAGACTCATCAGGCTCGCGACGACGTCCTTCGCCGAGAGGTTGGCGGCCCTGGTGATGCGAGTTCGGATCGTGTCGGCGATCGCTTCGCGCTGGGCGGTGCTGAGCGTCGTGTTCGCGGAGGCAGGCGTGGGCGCGGGCGTGCAGGCGGCCAGCGAAGCGAGTGAGAGGGCAAGCGAGATGGCGAGCGGGAGCATCGCAACTCTCGCTGCCGGGTTGACTGACTCTGGTCGGAACATGATTGCCGAGTGGAGAAGTAGTGACACCGTGCGTGGACGGTATGCGTCACCGCAAGTGGACGTGAGTGCTTCGCAAGAGTGCGTAGAGCGCGCGTAGCGGGGCTCGCGCTCTGGCGTGTTTACTGCCTTGCGGCATATGTGCCGTTGCGCCCTCGGACGGCTGCAAATGGAAGAGTGATTCCGGGGGACGGGAAGACGGGAATGTGGCGCTCTTCGAGGGAGGTATCCATGAGCGCAATCAGGATGTTGGCCATGATTCCGCTGGCGGCGCTGGCCGTGGCGTGCAGCCGGACGGGGCAGCAGCCAGAGGGTCAGGGGATGGACCCTGCGCTGATGAGCGACCTGGAGAGTGCGGCCGCGCCAACGTCAGCGCTGGCGTCGTCGCAGTTCAAGCCCACGCAGGTGGTGTCGGCGATCGAGCTTGGCGAGTCGCCGCGTGCGCGCGCACCGGAGCGTACGGCGGCTCCAGCTCGCCGCGCTACCCCGCGCCCTGCGGCGCCGAAGCCCCAGGTTCAGAGTGTGGACCCGAAGGCGACCGAGCCTGATCCCGAGCCCGTGATCGTGGCCGCCGCGCCGGAGCCCGAAGCCGCACCTGCGCCGGCACCCGCTCCCACGCCCGCCACGACGCCGACCGCCGGTCCGCGTCCCACTCCCAACCCCATTCCCGCCCCGGCGCCGACTGGCAGGAGCGGTAGAGGCGGCATGGGAGGTACGGATGGAATGGGCGGCGTCGGCGGTGTCATCGGTGCCATCGGCGGCGTGATCATCCGTGGCGGCTCGATCGGCGACGACGACCACTGTGAAATCCACCACGGTCGCGGCGGCGTCATGATCAACGTTCCCTCCCCGGTGATAAGGCCGACGTTCCCGCGCGGGGCGTGGTAGAGAGAAGGGAAGGCAGAGAGCAGAAAGCAGAAAGCAGGAACCGCACACCAATCAGCCGTCATCCGCGCGCAGGCGGGGATCCATGTGACTCAGCCAAACATGGATCCCCGCCTGCGCGCGGATGACTGTGGTGTGGCCCCTTGCTCGTGCGGGCGTGGCCCCGGATGGTGTGCCGGTACCTGCTTCCTGCTTCCTGCTTCCTGTTCACTTCAGTACATACGCGAACAGCGCCTCACCCGCCGCTATGGCGACGTACTGACGTCCATCCATCTCCCAGGTAATCGGGGGGGCACGGACGCGGCCGCCGGTGCGGGCCGTCCAGAGGATCTTGCCGGTTTCGGCGTCGGCGGCGTTGAAGACGCCCTGCTGCTCGCCGTAGAACAGTAGACCGCCGGCGGTGGTCATCGTGCCGGTGCCGAGCATCCGCTTCTCGGTTTCCTTCTGCCAGCGGATCTTGCCGGTGGCGACGTCTATCGCGGTGAGAGTGCCCGTCGCGGGGGCGAGCGGGAGGTGCTGGCCGCCTTCCCACTTCACGCCCTCGCGAAGTTTCTGCGGCGCGAGGATGAAGAGGATCGGCTCCACGATTCCCGACACGTACATCAAACCGGTCTTCGGCGAGTACGAGGGCGGAGCGTTGTTGTTTCCGCCGCCCATCCCCGGCATGATGCGCACTCCCTCGGGCGTGGGTGCGGCAAAGGTGTTCTCGTGCGGGACGAATCCTTCGGAACGGTGGATGCGCTTCCCCGTCCTGCGATCGAGGATGTACACCCACCCCACCTTCCCCGCCTGCGCCACCGCAGGCACGCGCTCGCCGTTCACTTGCACGTCGAACAGCACGGTGGCGCTCGCGGCATCGTAGTCCCACATGTCGTGCGGGATCTGCTGGTAGTACCAGCGCACCTTCCCGGTCTTCACGTCTATCGCGACGATGGACGACGTGTACAGATTGTCGCCGGGGCGCATGGATGCGTCGGTGTTCGGCGCCGGATTCCCCACGCCGAAGTAGATGAGACCGAGCTTCGGATCGTACGAAGGCGTGTTCCAGACGCCACCGCCGCCGTTCTTCCACGCGTCCGCGTACTTCGCGCTGTCGCGCTTCTCCTGTGCTATGTCGCGAGGGAGCGCGTCGCCATCGGGCGTGGTTGGCGACCACTTTCCCCACCACCCGCCCTCCTCGGGAGAGGGCACTGTGAAGAAGCGCCAGATGCGCTTCCCGCTCTCGGAGTCGTACGCATCGACGTGTCCGCGAATCGGGAACTCGCCGCCCGCGATGCCCACGATGATCTTCCCATCCACCGCGAGCGGCGCACTCGTCATCGAGTAGCCCAGGTCGGGATTCGCCGTTGTGACATCCCAGATCAGCTTCCCCGTGGCGCGGTCGAGCGCGAGGACATGATCGTCGAGGGTGGACATGTACACCTTGTCGCCGTACACCGCGACGCCGCGATTCTTCGGCCCGCAGCAGGTGGGCACGTCGCGGAGGTTGTGCTGATGCCGCCAGAGCTCCGCGCCCGTGCGCGCATCAACCGCGATCAGTAATCCGAACGGCCCCGTGTAATAGAGCACGCCATCCACCACTACCGGCGAGCTTTCCTGCCCGCCGGGCGGCGCCTCTATCTGATGCACCCACGCCAGCCGCAACTCGTCCACGTTATGCGTGTCTATCTGATCGAGCGGCGAGTAGCGCCGGTTCGTGTAGTCGCGCCCGTAGGTGAGCCAGTTGCTTCCGTCCGATGCGGCGCCCAGCAGCATCGCGTCGGTGACCCGCACGTGCACCGGTGCGACGCTCGCTGTACCGGCGACTCCACCATCGCCATCGTACGCGCCGGCACTCGTCGCCCCGCCGCGCGCAAGGGTGCCGCCGCTTCCATCGACGAGCTCATCGTCATCGAGCTGCACGGCCGCTCCGCGAATGAACAGTCGCGGCTTCGTGCAGAGAATCGCCGAGCGGTCGGGCGTGCCGAGGATCGGCCCGTACGGCTCCGCACGCGACGTCACCGCGGTCATCTGCGATGACGCGTGCGGTATGGTGTCGGGGAGGATGTGGTACAGGAGCATCGAGCTCCCGATCTTCGCCACCGGAGTGTAGTCGCGCAGCCAGGTGAAGCAGGGCGCGTACGCACCGCGCAGGTAGGTGCGGCTCGCCGCTATCCATCCCGTGGTCGCTCCGGCACCGCCTATGCGCACGGTGTCGGCGAGACCGAACGCGCCCACCGGCGTCGTGCCGAAGTAGAAGAGCGAGAGCGACGAGACGTTGCGCGCGGCCAGCGTGTCGGAGAGCTCGCGCAGATCCTGCCCCCAATCGAGGTTGCTGTCCACCAGCACGCGCGATGGGTTCCTGCCGGCGATGACGTTGAAGTCGGCGAGGAAGTCGGGGTACGCCCTCGCCGCATCCACCAACTGCCATGTGACGAGAGCGGCGAGAGCGACGCGCACCACCGTCCTCGATTGCCGCTGCCTCCAGAGCGCCACCGCGGCTCCCGCAGCAGGGATGGCCAGCAGCGGATAGATCGGGAGTACATGGCGAACGCCGATGTCTATGCTCCCCAGCATCGCCACCATCAGAACGGCGAGCGCACCGAGCACCGGCGTGAGCGTGCGCCACCCCATCCTCTGTCCGCGTCCCACTATCGCGAACGCCACGCCAACCACACCGAGCGAGAGGAACGCCACCGGTGTCTTGAGCGCGAGCACGACCGGCCAGTAGTACCACCAGCCGTGCCGGCTGATCTCCCCGAATAGATACGACGGATGACCGAGGTGGTTGTGCGCCGCGAGTTGCTGGATCCCGCCGATCAACTCGGGCGCCGGGACGGGGATGAATCCGCGCGCCAGCACCACGTGAAAGCGGTACATCGCCCACACCACGAGCCCCGCGACGAGTGCGGCCGCTATCCCCGAACGCCAGTATGGTGCGAGCGCGGCCATGTATCGCTGAAGCGTGCCGCGTCGCGAGCCACTATCCGCGTTCGCGCGGGGGTCGCGCTCGGATCCCGGCCCGTTGCGACTTTCACGCGCTTCACGCCGAGCTTCGCGTCGCTCCGTGAGTGCCACCGCGATCACGATGAGCAGCGCGGCCACCGCGAAGAACGGGATGCTCGAGAACTTCGTGACGAGCGCCGCGCCGCCGGCCACTCCGAAGTGCAGCGTACGTCGAGCGGTTGGTCGATCTACCCAACGGGCGAAGGCGTACAGCGCCCAGCAGAGCGTCGCTACGAGCGGGATGTCGGTGGTGGCGAGCGCCGAGTGCGCGAGGATCTGCGGCATCGACGCCGTGAGGAGCACCGCGAGCGCGGCGGTGCGGTCGTCGTAGAGCCAGCGCGCCCACGCCCACACCACGCCGAGCAGGAGGAGAAGGAAGGGGAGCATCCCGAGGCGCGCGAGGCGCAGCGTCCGGACGTAGTGATTGCCCTGGACGAGGATTGCGTTCCCCTCCTCCCACATCGTACGGCGATGCTGCGCGCGCGCTCCGTCGAGCATCGGACCGAGCGCCGCGGCCACTCGCGCGAGCGGAGGGTGCTGCGGATCGTAGTCGTACCTGCCATCGCGCAGCCACTCCATGCCGGCCGCGATGTGCGCGGGCTCATCGAAGGTCTGGTTGTAGCGCGCGGCAACGCGCATGACGACCGCGCACGCAGCGAGGGCGATGGCGACAGCTATGAGCGGGGCCAGCAGGCGATGTCGCTTCGCTGCTCCGAAAGCGCTGCGCGGACGCCCCCCCGATTCCGGGTCGAATCGGGAGGGAGTATCGGGTACGGCTACAGGAGGAGGCGCTACTGACAAAGTGGTCTGCTCTGCTCGCGAGCGGGTGGTCCTGGCCCATCGGATCCGGACCACCTTAAGACGACCGCTCGGCTACTCCGGTCTCAACTTTCCCGGCCGGCCTGGCCGGGGGCCACCGCCATTCCCATGGCGTGGTATCCCTTGTCCACGTAGACGACGCTGCCGGTGATCCCGCTCGCGAGCGGAGAGGAGAGGAAGGCCGCTGCCGCGGCAACCTCCCCGGGGACCAGCGGATCGGTGAGAGGCGAGTTTGCCGCGGCGTACTCCACCATCTTCTCGATGATACCGATCGCGCTCGCGGCACGCGATGCGAGGGGGCCGGCGGAGATCGTGTTCACCCGGACCCCATACCTGCGTCCGGCCTCGTAGGCGAGCACGCGGGTGTCGCTCTCGAGCGCCGCCTTGGCCGACGACATCCCGCCGCCGTAGCCGGGGATCACCCGCTCGCCCGCCATGTAGGTGAGCGAGAGGAAGGAGCCGCCGGCGCGCATCAGCGGCGCGAGCCGGTTCACCATGGACACGAGCGAGTACGCGCTCACGCCGAGCGCGGTGAGGTAGCCCGACCGGCTGGTCTCGAGGAGCGGCTTCTTCACCTCGGGACCGTTGGCCAGAGAATGTATTACGATGTCGAGCGATCTCTCGCCGAAGTCGGCCGCGAGCCGGCTGGCCATCCCGTCTATGGAGAAGTCGCCGGTGTCCTTGTATCGCTTGTTCTGGCGGAGCTCCTCGGGCGCGTCCTGCAGCGTGTCGAAGGCGGCGTCGAGCGGGTAGATCTTCTCGAACTCGAGCATTCCGCCGCTGGATAGCTGCCGCGACTGGTCCATCTTCCCCCGCTCCAGCAGGTTGAGGAAGATGTTCAGAGCGGGCGGCCAGGTTCCCACCACCACCGAAGCCCCTGCCTCTGCGAGCGCCTTCGCGATCGCGAACCCGTACCCCGCGTCGTCCGCCACCCCTGCCACGAGTGCACGCTTGTTCCTGAGGTCGATATTGAGCATCCAGTGGAATAGCCAGGAAGGCGAGGCGGGGCAAGGGGAGGGGGGAGGGGGAAAGCAGAAAGCAGAAAGCAGAAAGCAGGAGGCGGGAGGCAGGAAGCGGGGACCGGCACGCCCATGCACGGGCGAGGGGCAACACCATTGTCATCGCCACGAAAAGGCGGGCCGTTTTCGGCCGAGTAACATGGATTCGCGCAATTCGCGGGAATGATCATGAACCCGCTTACGCCGGAAATGACCGAGGGGATCCAGGGTTGGTGGGTTGCGATGA
>DASSOX010000224.1:0-5550 GCA_035700125.1 Gemmatimonadaceae bacterium | reverse complement strand
AGATAGAATGACCCTAAAAAAAGGGCAATAGTTGCCCCGTCCGCCTAGTGCGACGTACGGGCGTCGGCGCGCGCCCGGCGGTGGTCGCGAATCTCGCCTGCTCGCACGTGCTCCACGAACATCGCCTGCGCCAGGCGGTTTGCGTCGCGGTTGAAATCGTCGTGCTGTCGCTCGCCTAGCGAGCCGAGGTTGGCCAGCCTCTGATCGTGCAGTATGTGCCCCGCCTCGCGGAAGGTGCGGAAGATGTTCTCCGCCATGCTCGACATTGCGATGTCTCCCACCAGCCGGCGGTAGTCGTCCTCGCGCGCCGCGTCGGCGAGCCCGCGCGCAGCGCCGACCACCTTTCCCAGCACCTTCTTGCGTATCCCCGTCTCGGAGCCGATCGCCTTCTGCAGCTCCTCGAGCTGCCGCTGGTGCTCCTCCATGATCGGCATGTAGCGAGCGCAGAGCTCACTGAAGCGCGGATCGTCCGCCTCGTAGCCATGGTCGCGCAGAGCCTCCACGAACGCCCTGTGCAGCACGACTGCGTCGTCTACCTGGCGCTGGAGAAAATCGTTCCCACTCTCCATCAGCTCCTCCTGACATCATTACCCACCGCATGGCGTGCATGGAGTGAGCCAAAAGGAGAGGAGAGAAGGCAGACAGCAGAAAGCAGAACGCAGTGAACTGCCTCGGGGTAGAGGGCCTATCCCCACGAGCCGTTCACTGCCTTCTGCTTTCTGCTGTCTGCTCTCTGCATTCTCTTCATTCCCCTCCCAACGTCGACCTCACCCCCGTCACGTAGTACTGGGTGTCACCGAAGCAGGAGGTGGGGACGCCACGGTGCTCTTCGTAGGTGATGGCCACGTTCTGGCCCATGGTCTTCGTGATCACACTGGCGAGCGAGTCGTCGCGGACGGTGAAGGAGAAGATCTTGGGGAGTGCGCCGGGTAGGTTCACCATCGCGAGCTCTCCCTCCCAGGTTTTGCAGAGCCACCCTTCCTTCGAGAACTTCTGCACGTAGCCGGTCTTCGCTCCAGTGGCATAGGCGAAGTGGAGCGCACCCCAGGTGTATACGGCAGCCAGGAGAGCGGGTACGATGATTATCAGCGCGAGCGCGATCTCGAGGCGCGACTTCCAGCGCGACCGCGTCGCACCCGGCTGGGCTGCCACGTCGTCGGTGTTGTAGCCGCGTGGGGGATGTTCCATATCGTCGGGCATGTAGCTGGGCTCCGGGAAAGTGATCCTGTGTGGTATTAGCTTTCCAGCATGACGTTCGCGATACGCAGGTCGACCGTCACCACCGTCGTCGGCGGGGTGCCGGTAGGAAGCGGCCACCCGGTGGTGGTCCAGTCCATGACCAATACCGACACCGCCGACGCCGCTGCCACCGCCAACCAGGTGGTGGCGCTCGCACGTGAGGGCTCGCAGCTCGTTCGCGTCACCGTGAACAACGACGAAGCAGCAGCCGCCGTCCCGGAGATCGCGCGCCGCGTGTCCGAGGCCGGCGTCAGCGTCCCCATCATCGGCGACTTCCACTACAACGGCCACCTCCTCCTGGCCAGACACCCGGACTGTGCTCGTGCTCTCGCCAAGTACCGCATCAACCCCGGCAACGTGGGCGGGAAGCGGCACGACGAGAACTTCCGCACCATAGTGCAGATCGCCGTCGATAACGACAAGACGGTCAGGATCGGCGTCAACTGGGGATCGCTCGACCAGGATCTCCTCACGGAGATGATGGACGCGAACGCGTCGCGCCCGGAACCGCTCGATGCGCGCGACGTCTACATCGAGGCGATGCTCGAGAGCGCGCTTCGCTCGGCCGTACTCGCCGAAGAGACGGGACTGGGACACGACCGCATCATCCTCTCGGCCAAAGTCTCCGGAGTGCGCGACCTCGTGGAGGTGTACCGCCGGCTCGCCGCGCGCTGCGACTACCCGCTCCATCTCGGCCTCACCGAGGCGGGGATGGGTAACAAGGGCGTCATCGCCAGCACGGCAGCTCTCTCGATTCTCCTGAGCGAGGGGATCGGCGACACGATCCGCGTCTCGCTCACGCCGCGCCCGGGTGGCGACCGCACCGAGGAGGTGCGCGTAGCGCAGCAGATCCTCCAGTCGCTCGGTCTCCGGAGCTTCATGCCTCAGGTCACCGCCTGTCCCGGTTGTGGACGCACCACGTCCACTTTCTTCCAGCACATGGCCGAGGACATCCAGAACTACCTGCGCGAGCAGATGCCGGTGTGGCGCGGCAAGTACCCCGGCGTCGAGGAGCTGCACGTGGCAGTGATGGGCTGCGTCGTCAACGGACCTGGTGAGTCGAAGCACGCCAATATCGGCATCTCGCTCCCTGGTACCTTCGAGGAGCCCAAGGCCCCCGTCTACATCGACGGCAAGCTCTCCGTCACCCTCAAGGGCGACGGCATAGTGCCGGAGTTCCTGGGAATACTGGAGAGGTACGTGGAGGGGAGATACGGAGGGGGAGAGAGCAGAGGGCAGAGAGCAGAAAGCAGGAACGGCTCTTAGGATCGATATCGCGACCCCGGGAGGTTCTCACCGCTTTCTGCTGCCTGCTGTCTGCTTTCACTTCTCTTCTAATGGATACTCGCAAAATCGGATCGCTCTCCGTCTCGATCGTCGGACTCGGGTGCAACAACTTCGGGAATCGGCTCGGCGCGGACGCCAGCGCGAAGGTGATAGACGCGGCGCTCGACAACGGGATCAACTTCCTGGATACGGCGGACATTTACGGGAAGACGCTGAGCGAGGAGTACGTCGGGCGCGCGCTCGCGGGCCGGCGCGATCAGGTAGTGATCGCCACCAAGGTCGGGAAGCCGGTGGACGACGACCGTCGCGGTGCGCGGCCGGAGTACGTGAAGCTCGCGGCGGAGGACAGTCTGCGGCGGCTGCGCACCGACTACATCGATCTATACCAGATCCACGAGCCCGATCCGACGGTGCCGATCGAAGATACGATCGGCGCGCTGAACGAGCTGGTGCGAGAGGGAAAGGTGCGAGAGATCGGCTGCTCCAACTTCAACGCGGACGATCTTCGTGGCGCGGAGGCGGCAGTGCCTCGCGGCGGCGCGCGCTTCGCGAGCGTACAGAACGAGTACAGCCTCCTGCATCGCGTTCCCGAGGACGACGTGATCCCGCTCTGCGAGGAGTTGGGGATCGCCTTCCTCCCGTACTATCCGCTGCACAGCGGCCTCCTCACCGGCAAGTTCCGTCGTGGAAAGCCGGCCCCCGAGGGAACTCGCATCGCCAACTCCGCGAAGCGCACGGAGTGGATGGCCGACGAGAAGATGGACGCCGTCGAGTCGCTGATTGCCTTCGCTGAATCACGCGGCCACACGATCCTCGAGTTGGCGTTCTCCTGGCTCCTCTCGCGCCCCGTGGTCGCCTCCGTGATCGCCGGCGCCACCTCCTCCTCTCAGGCGAAGAGCAACGCCTCCGCCGCGTCGTGGAAGCTTACGGATTACGAGTTGAAGGAGATCGACAGGATAGTCGAGCGAAAGCAGAAGGCAGAGAGCAGGGAGCAGTGAAGAACCGAGGGTTCATGAGGCAGGGCGGGAACCGCAGGGTTCAGGAGGCAGGGTTCAGGGTTCAGGCACTACCTCGGCGGCCGGATCTCACCGCCTGGGCAGTAGCTGAACCCTGAACCCTTTACTTGCTGAACCCTGGCAGTTCACTGCCTTCTGCTGTCCGCTTTCTGCCTTCTCTCCCCCCCGTCCTCCTCCGCCCTCGCCTCCAGCTCATCCACCATCCGTCCGAGCTCGGCCATGATGGGGGCGCGGAAATCGGTTTCGGTGAGGCGGTCGTAGAAGCGGCGGAAGCGAGTGGTGCCTTCGGCACGTCCGCCGGGGAGCTGGCTCCAGGCGGTTTCGGGGAACTCGGTGCGAGCGAGGTTGGCTACCAGGGTGCCGGCACCGTGAAGGAGCTCGGCTGCCTTCACCCAGCGTCCACGTTCATCCGCATCCATCAGGCGTCGCAACAGATCCTCGCGGCGCTCCTCCTGCGAGAGCTCCACGCCGTCGTCGTCGTAGCGCCGTTCGACCACACCGAGGAGACTATCGAGGATCGCGCTCCCGAACTTCTCGCCGACCCGGTCGTCGAAGGTCTCGGCCGGCACTCCTTCGCGCGCGTAGTCTTCCACCACATCGAGAAGAATTCCAGCCACTACGGTCTCGTCATCCTGATCATACCGCGTGAGGATGATCGCGATGTTGGGCGCGGCGGTGATGTACGGAAGCCGCGTCCCACGTCTCACCTGTTGATCGTGGTGCTTGGCGGCGAACGCCAGCGCGTGATTGATAGGGTCGGAGTAGCCGTTCATCTCTGCCATGGCGCTGGAGGAAGCTGGAGAAGATAGCACTCGCGCAGGGCGGCTGTAATCGCCGCCGCGTACTCAGCTCCGGGCGAAGCGCTGCACTATCCGCTCCAACGCCGCCCGGTCTTCGTCGTCGAAGGTGTTCGCCTCCTCCGAGTCTATGTCGAGCACGGCGATCAACTCGCCGCCGGCACCGCGCACAGGCACGACTATCTCCGAACGCGACCGCGAGTCGCAGGTGATATGGCCCGGAAAGTCGTTGACGTCGGGGACCACCACCGTGCGCCCTTCGGCAGCAGCGGTGCCGCACACCCCGCTCCCGAACGCGATTTCCAGACAGCCGAGCGTGCCCTGGTACGGCCCCACGAGGAGTCGCTCGCCGGGTTCCACGACTCTGTAGAACCCCGTCCAGAGGTGGCCGAAGCCATGGTGGAGAAGCGCGCTCACGGTGGACATCTCGGCTATCTCGTCGCGGACTCCCTCGAGCACCGCGTCTATGTGCGATTCGAGCTCGGCGTACGCCTGCGCTTTCGGAATGCCGCGGAGATCGAGGGTGACTTCAGCCATGTCTTCAGGTCCGGGGGATCAGTACCTGACTTCATACATTCTCCGGCCGCGGTCGGAGAAAGCATGAAGTCGGGACCCGACCCCGTTGTAGTCAGTCGTTATCGCTCTTGCATCTCCAGCGACTGGAGATCGTATACTCCCCTCCCATGAGAGACGATGGCGATCTTCACGGGATCGGTTCCCTGGCGCAGCGCACCGGGGTGTCGGTGCGCACCATTCGCTTCTGGTGCGACTCCGGCGTGGTGCCAGCCACGACGCGGAGCGCCGCCGGTCACCGTCTGTATGATGCCCGCGCGCTCGCCCGAGTGGAACTGGTAGCAACGCTGCGAAAGCTCGGCCTGGGGTTACGCGACATCCGCTCCGTGCTCGAGAACAGGAAGAGTGTGGCGGACGTGGCGGCCCTGCATGTACGGGCGCTCGACACCGAGATCCGCGCGCTGCGGCTCCAGCGAGCGGTTCTGTCGCTCATCGCCGCGGGCGGAGCTTCAACCGAGGAGACTAAAATGCTCGATGACCTGGCCAGACTCAGTGCAAGCGAACGTCAGCAGCTCGTGGACGACTTCGTCAGCGATAGCTTCGGCAGCGCGCACGACCCGAGCGGAATCGGCGAGCGGATGCGGCAGGTGACTCCGGCGCTCCCCGACGACCCCACGGCCGAGCAGTTACGCGCGTGG
>DASSOX010000223.1:0-11913 GCA_035700125.1 Gemmatimonadaceae bacterium | reverse complement strand
ACTCCTCTGATCGCCATGGCGATCAGAGGAGTCTGACCCCATCGGTTCGCGGTTCTCACCGCCGCACTCTCCCGAGCCGCGACACGAAGAGCGTGTCTGCCGAACGACCGCGCGTCACGATAATGGATGTGTTGCTCGCGCCCCAGCCGCGTCCACTCGGGCCGTAGAGCACCGTGTCGCGCGTGGCAGCGATGCTCACACCCAGTTCGCTCCCGACATCGCGAGCGAGAAGGGTATCGGCCCCCACGATGATGCTCGCGATTGACCGCGCTTCGTCGATCACCACCATGGAGCTGCTGGAGCGCAGCATCGCGGCGCGCCTGGCGGAGGAAAGTATCGCCATGATCTCGGCGGCCGCGCTGCGTACCGACGCACGATCGCGCAGCGTTCCCATACGCGGAGCGGCGATGCCCAGCAGAATGGCCATTATCACGAGCGCGATGGCGAGCTCGATCAGCGTGTGCCCGCCTCGACAGCAGCGCACCGCGTGGGGTGCACGCACCGATCTCGGTGGTCGTGCATCTCCCTGTGCGTGCGAGCCTCGTGTCTGCCGGCCGAATCTTTGCTTGTGTCCGTCTCTCTGGTAAAACACCCTGTCCCCCCGTTCGAGCGAGGGGTTATATAGCACGCGGGGCGGCCGCTAGCATTACCGGAACGTCGCGCCCCACACCACAACTTTTCGGAAGGCCCCGAGTGAAAGCACGCTTCGTCGTTCCGATCGTTCTGCTGGCTGCCTGTTCGCGCGCTTCGCGCCCGGTTCCGCCGCTGAAGCCGGAGCCTTCGGTGCCGCCGGTGTCCCCGGTACAGCCTTCGGCGTCTGCCGAGAGCGCTCTCGCGGTAGTGCCGGACACGATGATCTCGTATCGGGTACCCGCCTTCGAGCCGCTCCCGATTCTGCAGTGGGGCCCGCCGCCCGAAGGTGATCTGCATTCGCCGCGTGCGCGGTCGTACGATCTGCAGCACCAGGTAATCCACGTGCGCTTCGACTGGGACCGCCATGCCGTGGAAGGGACGACTACGCTCACGCTCGCGGCGCTCGACACCGCCATCACGTCGGTGGCGCTCGATGCGGTGGGAATGACCTTCAGCAAGGTTGCCGGCACCGGCGGCCGCGCGCTGCACCACGACTACGACGGTCGTACGCTCACCATTCACCTCCCCGCTCCGCTCGCGCCGCATGCGCGCACCGTCATCACCGTGGCGTACGAGAGCGTGCATCCGAAGAAGGGCGCGTACTTCGTGGATCGCCGGCACGTGGTGTGGACGCAGGGCGAGATGATAGATACCCGCTACTGGATCCCCACCTACGATGAGCCGAACGACAAGACGACGTGGGAGATGTACATCCGCACCGCGAAGGGCGAGCGCGCGCTGAGCAACGGGAAGCTGATGGGCTCGCGCACGGTGGGGAACGAAGTCGAGTGGCACTGGCGTCTGATGAAGCCGGCATCCACCTACCTGATGACGGCCGTCACCGGGAACTACACGGTGCTGCAGGACAAGTGGCGCGACTTCCCGATAGGCTACTGGACGTATCCCGATTCGGTGAAGGCAGCGTGGCGCGGCTTCGGCGTCACGCCGCGCGCTGTGGGAGTGTTCAGCGCGAAGACGGGCGTGAAGTACCCGTGGGTGAAGTACGACCAGATCGTGGCGCCCGACTACATCTTCGGCGGCATGGAGAACGTGACGGCCACCACGCAGGCAGACGACGGCATTCTGCACCCTGCCTGGGCGGAGCCGCAGGCCAACGCTGAAGGGTTGGTGACTCACGAGCTGGGGCATCAGTGGTACGGCGACCTTCTCACCACCGAGAGCTGGGCCGACGCGTGGCTCAACGAGGGCTTCGCGACGTTCATGGAGCAGACGTATCGCGAGACGGCGCACGGGAAGGACGAGGGCGCGATAGACCGACTGGGGGCGCAGCAGCAGACCATCGCCGCCGACGCACGCACGCGCCGCCCGCTCGTGTGGAGCAGGTGGAAGGTGGATCCGCTCGAGCTCTTCCTGAGCGGCCACATCTACCCGCGCGGCGCCTCGGTGCTGCAGATGCTCCGTCACCAGCTCGGCGACTCGACTTTCTGGGCAGCGATGCACCGCTACACTACGGCGCACGCCTACGGCAACGTCACGAGCGCCGACCTGCGCGACGCGTTCGAGGCCGCGACGGGGCGCGACTTCCATCGCTTCTTCGACCAGTGGGTGTACGGCGCGGGCGTGCCGCAGTTCCGCGTGTCGTACGCCTACGACTCCGCCAGCCGCAAGCTCACGCTCCGTTCCGAGCAGACGCAGCCCGTGGATTCCATGACGGGGATCTTCGATGTGGATGTGGATGTGAAGGTGCTCACCGACGAAGGCGCGGTGCACGGGATGATGCAGGTGCATGGCAAGGAGTCCACGGTAACGCTGGCGCTGCCGGCGCCGCCGCGCGCGATCCGGTGGAATGACGGCGGGTGGGTGCTCGAGGCACACGACTTCCCACGGCCCACGACGATGCTGCGCTATCAGCTCGCGCACGACGACGATGTCATCGGCCGGCTGGAGGCCGTGTCGCTCCTCGCCGAACGCCCCAGGGAGCGGATCGCCGCGGGTGCGGTGGCGGCTGCCGCGCGCGACGATGCCTTCTGGGCTGTTCGTGAGGCGGCCGCCGCGGCGCTGCAGAAATTCGCCGGCCAGGAGGAGTCGACCGTGTCTTCCGCACTGCTCGCCGCCTCTGCCGACAGCGATGCTCGTGTGCGCGAAAGCGCGGCGCGTTCGCTCGCTGCCTTCCGCGGCGACAGCGTGCAGGCGCGACTGCGCGAGCTCGCGCGCTCCGACTCGTCGCTCTTCGTGCGCGGTGCAGCGCTCGTCTCCTACGCCCGGATCGCTCCGGCGGATGCGCTCCCAGTCATCCGCGAGACTCTCCAGCGTGATTCGTGGCTCGACATAGAGCGCACCAGCGCGGTTCGTGCTCTGGAGTTCATTGACACTCCAGAGGCGTGGAACATGCTTCAGTCATACCTCGCCTTCTCGGCGGATCGCCACACGCGCCAGGCGGCGATCGCTACGCTCACGGCGAAGGCGCTGGCGAGCGGGCGGCAGGCGGATGCCGCGGCCGCCATCCAGCCCGTGCTCGACGCTCCCGACTTCTACAGTCGCGCCGCCGCTGCGCAGGCGCTCGGGACGCTGGGGCAGGAGTCGAGTCTCCCCGCCCTCGAGGCGCGCCGGAAGGTGGAGGCGGAGAGCCGCGTGATCAACGCGATAGACGCGGCAGCGAAGGAGATCCGGAAGCAGTAACTTTCAGGGATATGACGAGGTGTTCTTCAACCTGTCGTAGAGATGAAGATATCGATCGAATACTGTACCCTCTGAAACTACGAGCCACGGGCCACCAGGTTGGCGGCCGAGATCCGAGCGCGGTACCCGAAGGCGGAGATCGAGATGATTCCGTCGCGCGGGGGGCGCTTCGAGGTTATCCTCGATGGCAAACCCATCTTCGAGAAGTCGAAGCTCGGCAGGCACGCGAAGCCGGGCGAGATCCTGAATACCATAGCAGGGGAATCGGACGAGGCGCGCAGCTAGCGCGCAGCTAGCCCGAGGCGAGCCGAGCGATCGGCCCCTGCAACCCGGGCGGCACTCGGTCGCCTCAATCCAGCTGCCATTTCCGTATGCGTATCGCAATCTCCACCGGGGGCGGTGATGCCCCCGGCCTGAACGCCGTGATCCGCGCGGCCGTACTCTCCGCCGTCAACCTTGGCTGGGAGGTGCTCGGTATCAAGCGCGGCTACGCCGGCCTCCTCGGCGAGGACGAGGTCATCCCGCTCACGAAGGATTCCGTTCGCGGGATCGCGCATCTGGGCGGCACCATCCTCCGCACGACTAATCGCGGCAACCCCTTTCACTATCCCATCCGCCAGCCCGACGGCACGATCGTGGAGATCGATCGCTCGGGTGAGCTCATCGCGCGCGCGAACGACCTCGGAATAGATGCCATCATCACGATCGGCGGCGACGGCTCGCTCGCCATAGGGCAGCGACTCTTCGAGTGCGGTGTGAAGATCGTGGGCGTGCCGAAGACCATCGACAACGACGTGAGCGGTACGGTGAACACCTTCGGCTTCGACACCGCCGTGAACACGGCCATCGAGGCGATAGACAAGCTGCACACCACCGCCGAGAGCCACGACCGGGTGATCGTGCTGGAGGTGATGGGGCGGCACGCCGGCTTCATCGCGCTCTACAGCGGGCTCGCCGGGACGGCGGACGTCATCCTCATCCCCGAGATACCGTACGACGTCCAACGAGTTTGCGACAAGATCATGGCGCGCGACCGCGCGGGTCGGCACTTCTCGATAGTGGTGGTGGCCGAGGGTGCCTATCCGGTGGGCGGCGAGGAGTCGAGCATCGGCGAGTCGCTCCCGGGACAGGAGCGGCGAGTGGGTGGTGTGGCCAACAAGGTGGCGAGAGAGGTTCAGAACCGGACGGGGAAGGAGTGTCGCTCGCTCACGCTCGGGCACCTGCAGCGGGGCGGGATGCCCACCGGGTACGACCGGCTCCTGGCCACCCGGTTCGGCGGAGCCGCGGTGCGCGCGGTGGCCGACGGGCTGTTCGGGCACATGGTGGCGCTGCAGTCGCCGAACATCGTGACCATCCCGATCGCGCAGGTGTTGACCACGACCAAGCGGGTCGACCCTGCCGGCGACATAGTGCTGACCGCTCGCGCCACGGGCATTTCCTTCGGGGATTGACAACGGGTCCGAAATCTCGGACTCTCCTGTCCAGTGGCGTGGACACCGGGCGGGCAGCAGCTGGGTGTTGATTCGATAAGTTGTTGGTTGGCACTATGTTACAGGTGCGCCGCGCGGGTCGTCGTATGGCACCGGGCGTGCACTTGGAAGGGCGCTGCCATTTTCGCTCGTACTGGAGGACCGATGATTCGCTTGCTGCTTATCCTTCTGCTCGCTGCAGCCGCCCCGCTGGCGGCCCAGAATGCGGGCTCCGAGGGTGGGCGGGACACCGCCGATTCCGGCGGAGTGCCGGCCGATCATCGTCCGCCGCCGGGGATGTGCCGGATCTGGATAGATGACGTCCCGGCCGCGCGCCAGCCCGCGCCAACGGACTGCTCCACGGCGATCCGCCGCCGTCCGCCCAACGCGAAGGTGATCTTCGGGAAGGAGCTGAGGGACAGCGACTCGAAGCCGGTACGTATCCCGCAGGCGCTGCCGCTGGTGGATGACCGGCGGGTCCCCGCCTCCGTGAATGCCGACCGCGCTCCGGCCAAGCGCGATACCGACACGCCGCCGAACCTCGTGCCCGTCAGACCGCGCGATACCTCCGCCCCCGCCGAGCGTCGCCCGCCACCGGAGGTTCAGCGCCCGAGCGACGACCGCCCGGAGACGCGCTCGCAGCCCCGCCCCGAAGCGCGCCAGCCCGACGTCCGCCCGGAGACCCGTCAGCCCGAGCGCCAGCCCAGTCGCCGTCCCGACGCCAGGGCTCCCGAGCGCCGCATCGAGCCGCGCCGACCCGCTCCTCGCCGGATAGACCCGCCCGCCCGTACCCGCCAGCCAGCCGTGCACCGCCCAGCCTCGGGTGGGTCGAGGCGGGGGCCTGGCCTGTAGCCCCCGGTCGGGGTCGCGCTTTACCGAGCACGGATCACGCACCGTACGCGGTTCCGTGGCCGCGGTGCCGCCCCGGTGGACCGCCCCGGCCGTATACTTCCTGCACATACCCGAAGAGCCCCGAGGAGCGCCGTTAACCAGACCCCAACCAGATGATGCCAATGCGCGACATCCGCGACCGATACTTACCACCGGATCGGGAGGCGTTTCTGGCTGCGGAGCCGCCTACGGGGCGCATCATCGTCATCGCACCGACCAGGGCGGCGTGCGAGACCATAGAGCTGGCGCTGGGCCTGCACATCGAGACGCTCCTCGAGCGGGAACATGGCGATGAGATCAGGCGGCTCGCCGGCGAGGGGAAGGGATTCGGGATAGTCGCGGGCACCGGCACCGGGAAGACGCTCGCCATTCGCCCGATATCGGAAACGATCCTCTCGCTCTCCGACCTCGAGGTCGGGGTCGTCAACCGCGAGCGCGAAGCCACGCCGGAGACGCCCAACTGGAACGTCGTGATCGTCACCACGGGTATCGCGCGTCGCTGGTTTCAGGATGGCGACATAACGAAGCACGATACGCTCGTCGTCGACGAGATCCACCAGACTTCGGCGGAGCTGGAGCTCTGCCTCGCGCTCGGCAAGCGCGTGGGATGTCGGTTCATCTGGCTCTCGGCCACGGTGGACCCGGAGTTCTACGCGCGCTACCTGGACTCGGCGGCAGTCCTCGAGACGTTCGCCTTCGACCCGGCGCGCGCGGCGAAGGTGCGCGTCATCAACAAGCCGCCGCTGGCGTTCCTCGACGAACGCTTCCTCTCGCAGGTTCAGCGCGAGCGGCGAGGCGTGGGCGTCTTTCTGCCGACGCGCGCCGGGGTGGAAGAGGTGGCCGACTATGTGGAGCATCGCTGGCCGCGCATCGGCACCGCGTTCTACCATGGCGGTGAGCCGATCAGCGTGATCCGTCCCTTCCTCTCGGGCGAGGCGCGCAAGCCGTATCTGCTGGCGATGACCGCGGCGGGTCAGAGCGCGCTCAACGTGCAGGGGCTCGACACCGTGGTGATCGACGACACGCGCTTCACCAACATCATCGATGGCGGGAAGAACGTCCTCACGAAGCTCCACCTGGGCGCGAACGAGATTCTGCAGATGGCCGGGCGAGTGCACGGGCGTGTGGAGGGCGGGCGCGTATTCATCCTCAGCGACCGGCGAATCGACTTCGATTCTCTCACGCCCACGGAGCCAGAGTTCCAGCTCGCGGGCGACTCGGAGCGGGTGGCGCTCACCTGCGCCGCGCTCGGCGTGCGAGCCGACGAGCTCGAGCTGCCGGTCCCGCTCGACCGGTCGGCCTATCGCGACGCGGTCCGCCTGCTCGAGAAGCGCGGGATCATAGAGAATGGACGTCTCTCGTCGTACGGCACGCAGGTGGAGTCGCTTCCGGTGGAGCGGGCGTGGGCCGAGCTGATCGTGCACGGCGAGGACGAGCTGGCACCGTATCTGGCGGTGGCCGCGTCCATCGAGTCGTTGCATCGGATGACGCGCGACGAGCGCAATCTGGAAGGCGTGATCGTGCCGGGGAGCGACCACCTCACCGCGTACAACCTCTACGCCGACGCCTATCGGCTGCACGGCTACGTCGGCGAGGTGTACGGACTGCCGCGCCATCTCTTCGACGAAGAGATCTTCGAGTGGGCCGAGGATCGCGGCGCGCTGGTGAAGGCGGTGGAGGATGCGGCGCTGGGGATGGCGAGCATCTACCGTGCGCTCGGTCTCCCGCTGCCCGAGCAGATGCCGTACGCGGACGACCGCATACTGGGCAAGTTCGCGGAGCTGGTCGCGCGCATAATGCCGTTCGATCTCGTGATCAGCGAGCGCACGGCGAGCGGTGAGGAAGCGCGCGTCTCGCGCACCAGCGTCTGCGGGAGCTGGGGTGCGGTGGCCGGCTCGCTCCGCTACTTCGCGGATCGCTTCGGAATCCCACGCGCGTCGATCGAGGGAACGCAGATCTCCTTCGACCGGATAAAGCGCCACGCCACCTACGGGCCGGCAGAGCTGGTGTACGAGCCGCGTCGCAAGAACCATCCGCTCGCCATGCAGCGGACGCTCGAGTACTTCGGTTTCGAGCTGGGTCGCGAGCGCGAGGCGGTTGACGAGTTCCCGCCGGAGCTCGTGGAGAGCGCGCGCCACATCCTCGCCGAAGCGCTGGCTCGCGGCGAGGCGCGGCACCTGGCCGTGAAGCGCAACCACGCGGCGATCGAGGAAGTGCGCGAGCTCTACCGCCGCTCCGGAGGTCGCACTCCGAGGCTCGGCTTCGGCGATCTCACCGCTCTCTACCAGCGCAAGCTCGACGAACAGGATGTTCGTTCGATGTCGGACTTTCGCTCTGCCGACCTCACCCTCGGTCCGCTCGCGGAGATCGCCGAGGAAGAGCGCGTACGGCTGATGGAGCTCCCCTCGCTCACCGTGATCCGGGGGAAGGAGATCCCCATCGACTACGACGTGGATGATGGAACCGGGGTCGCCCGTCTTCGTCTCCCCGAGAAGATGGCGCGCACGCTGGTGGACGCCGAGCTTCCCGAGCTGGACCGCCCACTCCGATTCATCGTGACCCGCGGCCAGCGTGGCGCGGTCCGTGCCGCCACGCTTTCCGGCCTCCAGGATCTGCTCGACCGTCCGTGGACACCGGTGGAGGTGGAAGCCGCCGAGGAGCGGCCACGACGGCGGAAGGAGAGGGGAGGTGGGAGAGGGAGCGGGAGAGGGAGGCGGCGGAGGAGGTAGAAGGGGAGGGGGCAGAGAGCAGAAAGCAGGAAGCAGAAAGCAGGAACTGCCAGGGTTCAGGAGGCAGGGTTCAGGGTTCAGGTACTGCACACCCAAGCAGTCATTCCCGCGGAAGCGGGGATCCAGGTTCGGTCTCGCTGACATGGATCGCAGCTTGCGCGGGTACGGCCGCTCCATTCGCAGTTCCTGCTCCCTGCTTTCTGCTTCCTGCTTCCTCCCCATATCGTTGCCCGCCGAGGAGTTAGCGGGTCGCGCAGCCGGGGTAAACATGGGACGGGGCGGTCCAAGTGGCGCCGTGGTGGCGGCTTGGACGGCGAAGCAGCCGGCGATTGGTGGTGATCGCCTAACACGTTGCTGACAAAGGCCTTACATCTATCTGACGCGGCTCCCTTGACATTTGGACTGATCAGTCCTAAATATCGTGGCATGGGGGATCGCCGCGCACAGATCGTCGACGCCGCAACGGCCGTGATGACCAGCCGAGGGTTTCAGCAAACCTCGGTCGATGACGTCATCCGCGAGGCCGGGCTGTGTGGGAAGGCGCACTTCTACCACTACTTCAAATCCAAGGAGGAGCTGGGGTACGCGGTGCTGCGTCACCAGTTCGAGTCCTTCGCCGATGAAGGGCTGGCCATCCTGCGCGACCCGCTGGTGGATCCGGCGGAGCGGCTGGATCGCTTCCTCGATTGGATAGTGGAGAGCAACAACGACTGCGATTGCAGCGTGATGGGGCCTTGCGGCGGTCTGGCCGCGGAGATGGCCAGACAGCACGAGGGCTTCAGGAAGCAGATAGACGCGGTCTTCGAGGGTTGGACGGCGCAGCTACAGGCGCTGCTCTGGGAAGCCAGGTCGCGGCTCGGCAGCGACGGCGAACCGGAGCGGATGGCCAGGTTCATGGTCGCCACCCTCGAGGGCGCGTTCTTCATGTCGCGGGTGAAGCAGGAATCGACGGTACTGGTCGGGGTGGCCACGGAGCTCAAGCGCTACGTGACGTCCCAGTTGCGAGAGACGCCGCGCGCGAGCGTGGCCGACGCGGAACGGCGGGAGGGGGAAACTCGATGATTTGCATGGCGACGAATGAATCGACGGGTGCACTTACGATGGACGGCGCGGCGGGAATAGCCATGCGCGGCCCGTCGCGGCAGTCGACTGTCCGTGAACGCAGGAAGCGCTTCGAAGGCGAGGTACTGGAGCACCTCGACGCGATGTACAGCTTCGCGCTCAAGCTTTCGCGCTCGCGCGACGAGGCGCAGGATCTCGTTTCCGAGACGATGCTGCGCGCGCTCGAGCGCTGGGAGCAGTATCAGCTCGGCACCAACGCGCGCGCGTGGCTCTTCACGATCCTTTACAGGATCTTCGTGAGTCGCAAGCGCCGCATCGATGCTCGCGAGCTGCCGCTGGCCGAAGAGTCCGAGAACGGCTCGTCGCGCGAGGTGGTAGGCGACGCCGATCCGGAAGGCCACTTCTACGATTCGTTCGTGGACGAAGAGGTGACGCGGGCCATAGACGAGCTGCCGGAGGAGTATCGCACGGCGGTCGTGCTGAGCGACCTGCACGGTCTGCGCTACGCCGAGGTAGCGGCGGTGCTCGACATTCCCGAGGGCACGGTGAAGTCGCGGCTCTTCCGCGGTCGCCGAATCCTTCAGAAGAAGCTCGTGGACTACGCCCTGGAGATGGGCTACATAAAGCAGTCTGCCGCGGCGGTGGTCGCGCAGCACTGATGGTGGAGCGTGCGGGCCGTCAGTTCGGCGGCCCGCCGCAACCGGTATATTCCTGGCCGTCCACGGTGACGGACACCGTATTCGCGAAAGCCCTGCCGCTCATCGAGTCGTTGCAGGGCTTTTCTTCTATCACTGCCCTGAGGTGGTGGCCCGACGCCGTCAGCTCGTACGTCCTGCTGCCGTAGCTGGAGTCGGGTTTCGCGAAGGGGAACTCGTAGCGATGGTCGCCGTAGTCGGTGATGAGCAGGATCCTGTCGCCGTTCGCGATGTCCATGTGCCACGCGGGTTCGTTGCCAACGGCGCGGAAGTCGGCATCGGGGAGACGCTCTGCCTGTGCTGCACTCGTGGTAGACGAAGGCTCCCGGGCCGCGCGCGGAGATGTGGCACAGGCGGCGAGCAACGAGATGGCGCAGCCGGCAATCAGCGCCCGGCTGTTGTGTCGCAGGAAGTTGTCTGGCATGTCGCGATCTCCGGTTCGAGATGTCACGCACGCCGGCTAAAGCAATCAGTGTGCCCCGTTGGACTTGCGCCTGTGCCGCGCGGCCTTGGCGCGGTTGCCGCAGGTTGCCATGTCGCACCAGCGGCGACGCCCGTTCTTGGTGCTGTCGTGAAAGACGCGAGGGCAGCGCGGGTCGGCGCAGCGTCTGATGCGCGGCAGCTCGCCGAGCACCAGCGCGTCCGCCGCCGATTCGACGAGTGGGATCATCAGACCGGCGAACGCGTCTCCCACGGGTACGAAGCTGCGCACGAACGAGCCGTCTGTCCGCGTCTCGAGGCGCCTCGTGCCGGCGCTGCGTCCGAGTACACGATTGATCTCCGCCACCACCTCGTGCCGCACGTCATCCTCCAGCGCTCCGCGCTCGGCGAGCGCGCGGAGAGCCGCGCGAACACGCCGCGCATCGGCGAGTGCGGCTGTCGCGCCGGCGGGCTGCTGGCGCGCGCGCCGGCGCATTCCCGCGGCTCGCTCAGCGTCGAGGACTTCGGCCGCTTCCAGCCATTGCACCAGGAGATTGAAGTCGCGCAGCACGTCCACGCGAACGCCTCGCCTGACATCATCGGTGTTGATGAAGTCTAGCCAGAGACGCTCGCCTACGAACACGAACGGTTGGGCGAATGCGGAGACACCGTTGGACTTGCTCATTGCGCGAACCAAAAACGGGGAGACAAGTCTATCCCCGCCGAACGCAGGGTGCAAGGACGCTACCTCGGAGCGCGTCGCGCACCATTGAGAAGCGTCCCTGTCTGCCATCACCGGGGATGCGCACTGGCCGAAGGGGTGTCGGCACACGCCGCCGCGCTGTTCGGATGGCCGGAAGCTTGCCTCCTGCACAGCGACCACTGGTAGCCGATACTCTCTCAGGAGCGCAACATGAAGCGGTTCCCAATTGTGACCGTCATCACGTTCGTCGTCGCTGCGGGATGTGCGACATCCCCGCGGGCAGCCCCGGGACCGTCGCCCACCGTCACTCCGCGCGACACCACCATGCCGGATACCACGACGAGAAGGGATACTTCGCGTGCTCGTCCCGGCACGAGCAGCGCCAGGCTTCCTCTCTCGGTCGCGCGCTGAGCGCTGGCTCCGGGGAGTCGGCCATCGGGCGCGAGCGATCGCCTCGCCGCGCTAGGTTTGCCACGTCGGTCCGATGATATTGCAGAGTGTGCAGGCGCGGCGCTCCGTCGCGCGCTGTCTTCACGCCAACCTCTGCGGGCCATCGAGGCCGTATGAAGAAGCCATTCGTAATCGAGGAGTATGTCCGCTGGGGCGACATAGACCTGGCGGGCATCATCTGCTACGGCGCCTACATCCGCTTCTACGAGCTCGCCGAGACG
>DASSOX010000222.1:0-2201 GCA_035700125.1 Gemmatimonadaceae bacterium | reverse complement strand
TTACGGCGCTCGCCGTGCTCCTGCTCTACGTCGTCACGCTCGCGCCGTCGACGGCGATGTGGGACACGAGCGAGTACATCGCGGCCGCCTACGTCCTGGGCCTCCCGCACCCACCCGGCAATCCGCTCTTCGTCCTCCTCGCGCATGCGTTCGGGCTGCTCCCTATTCCCGTCAGCTATGCGGCGCGGATCAATCTGCTCGCCGCGCTCACCAGCGCAGCGTCGGCGGGGATCTGGTTCCTCGTGACCGAGCGGGTGCTCGCGAGCTGGCTTCCGCAGCGGTGGCAGCGGATCACCGGCGGCGTGCTCGGCGCGGTCATCGGCGCCACCGCGTTCACCGTCTGGAACCAGTCGGTGGTGATGGAGAAGGTGTACCCCATCTCGCTCCTCTTCATCGCGGTCGTCACGTGGCTCGCCATCCGCTGGCTGGATCGTCCCGAGGGCCCTGGGGCGGATCGGACGCTCGTGCTCATCGCGTATCTGATCGGGCTCGGCTACACCGTGCACCCGGCGGGCTTTCTCGCGCTCCCCGCGGTGGGCGTCGCCGTGCTCGTGCGGCGCCGGCAGACGCTGCTCCGCTGGCGACTGGTGCTGGTGGCGCTGGCCGCACTGATCCTCGGCCTCACGCCGTTCGCGGTCGAGCCGATCCGTGCCGCGTATTTCCCGGCGATGAACGAGGGAGAGCCGACCGGGTGCGCAACGGAGATCGGTTTCTCCTGCACCTTCAGCGCGCTGACGTACGACCGGCTAATGGACAACATCAACCGGACACAGTATCTGAAGCCGTCGGTGTTCGAGCGTCAGAGGCCGTTCGCGACGCAGTTGGAGATGTGGTGGCTCTACTTCAAGTGGCAGTGGCTGCGCGATGTGCACGGTGCGTATCCAGCTGCGCAGACGGTGCTGGCGGTCGTCTTCTTCCTGCTCGGGCTACTGGGTGGCTACGAGCACTGGCGGCGCGACCGACCGAGCTTCTGGTACTTCGGCAGTCTCGTCTTCACGCTGACGCTCGGGCTGATCTACTACCTCAACTTCAAGATGGGGTACACGCAAGCGCTGCTACATGGCGGGCTTGACTTCTCGGTCACCGAGCCCCGCGACCGGGACTATTTCTACCTCTGGGGCTTCTCGGCATGGGGCGTATGGGCCGCGCTCGGCCTGGTGGCGGTGTGGCAGGCGCTCGGGCGGTTGGTGGCGAACGCGGCGGGCGCGCATGGAGATCGTCCGGCGGCGGCGCCGGGCCGGCGTCCTGCACTGCTGGCGTCACCGATCCTGGTGCTCGCCTTCGTCCCGCTCTTCGTGAACTGGACGTCCGCATCGCGCGCCGGAGAGGTGTTCACGCGGGACTGGGCGGTGGACATCCTCAACTCCGTGGAGCCGTACAGTATCCTCATCACGAACGGCGACAACGACACCTTCCCGCTCTGGTACGCGCAGCAGGTGGAGGGGGTTCGCAAGGACGTGATCGTCGGTGTCACCACGTATCTAGGGATCGACTGGTTCGCGCGGCAGATGATCCGACGTCCGATCTATGAGTACGACGCGGCGAAGGGGCCGGCGATCTACCGCGGCGCGGCGTGGCCGAAGCCGAGCGGCTCGCCGCTCGACATGACGCTCGCGGAGGCGGATTCCATCCCGCAATACGTGATGCTCCGGCAGCCGCAGCAGTTCCGGCACGGCAACATCACCACGACGATCCAACCCGGTGTGCTGACGCGCTCCGAGATCGTCACCCTGCGCCTGATCGCCGACGCATATCCGGAGCGTCCGATCTATTTCGTGGCGGGCGGCTTCGCGCGGCGGCTCGGGCTCACCCCGTATCTGCTCACGCAGGGGCTCGTGCAGAAGCTCGAGCCGCATAAGGTGGAGACGACACCGGAGACGCCGAGTATCCGTGGCGGCGAGCATCTGGACATCGCGCGCACGGCCGCGCTCTGGAACACGGTGTATCGCGGTCCGAGCGACCTGATCGAGCAGGGCGACTGGGTCGACCAGGCGTCGAATTCCAGCGCGATCAACTACGCGGTGGTGGGCTTCATGCTCGCGGGCGGGCTGCGTCAGCAGGGCGATACAGCGACGGCTCGGGGCGTGATGGACACCGTCACCGGCGTCATTCACGCGGCGAGGCTGGAAGAGTTGTTTGGAGTGAGCCGGTAAAGGCGAGAGAGGAGAGAGGAGAAAGGAGAGAGGAGGTAGAGAGGAGGC
>DASSOX010000221.1:0-7137 GCA_035700125.1 Gemmatimonadaceae bacterium | reverse complement strand
CCAAGGTCGCAAAATTGTCAACAGAATTGTCACAAAAGTGGAATGGTAACGGTGGCTCAGGCTTCCCGATCAGGTGGCGTGGGCCGGATCGCGGTGGGGGAGTACACGCGATCGGCCAATCGCGTGCGGCCCGTCCCACCTCATCGGTCGGGACCGCCCATCAAGCGGAAGGCGGCTGCTCGGCCTCGCCCGCGATCAACAGGTAGTACGAATACAGTGCCATCGCGATTCGACCGGCCTCCGTTTCCCCCCGGCTCGCTGGTGCATTGCAGCCGTAGAAGCTCGCACGGTCGCCCGCCAGTCGGGCGATTCCGAGAGAGCCGGCGTCGAGGGTGCGGCTAGATCCGCTCTCACAGGGGGCATCGATAGTCCACGCTTCCAGCGCCTCGAACTTCGCCGCTATCGTGGGCCAGTCCAGTTCCGCGTCGCTCACGAACACGCAGCTGCGCAGAGAACCCGCCCAGGGCGTGCACGCGGTGGCTCGGTATGACGGCGGCCGATCGCGGCGCTCCATCCACACGAGGAGCAGCTGGCCGACCGCGGGAGCACCGGCCTGTTCGACGATGCGGACGACGGTCGTTGGCCGTCCGAAGACCATGGGGAAGGAATCGCTGATGCGCAGCTCCCGAGCTCCCACGGGTAGCAGTGCATCTTCGATCTGCGGGATGCCCAGCGCCTGCGCTGCGGCACCCACGGGACCGCGATATCGGGGCGTCGCGCCCAATCCTGGACGTACAAGATATGGGACATCCAGCGTGGATCTGGCAGCCGTTGCCCGGGTCGGAGCCGATCGGTGAGCGCCATGGGAGCAGGCCGACAACAAAGCGACAGCCGGAAGGAGCGGCCACAGGTACGTGCTAGTTGAGAGCATGGTGTTGGGCTTGAGGCGCGGCGCGGCCGTACATAATCGGGTACCGACGACTCCGTTCAGGACGTTCGCCGTGTTGCGCGATGGCGTCAAGCCAGCTCCGAACCCGAAACCCCGGCCCGCCACGCACGTAGAGGGAAGTAGCTTCGAGCTCCACGTCCGCCCCCACGATGCTCTTCTCCGCACTACCGCTGATCGCAGCGCTCCAGATCGCGGTGCCGGCCCGTCCACAGGCCAGCACCACAGCCGCCGACACGTCCACGATCGACTCGGCCCATACGCGCTCCCGATCGGCGAAGAAGGGCCGCGGGTTGAAGCACGAGCTCATCCCTCTCACCCCCGAGCTCCGCGCCAGCGCCTACCGCGATGCGCTGGCGCGCGACCTCATCGCCCGCGCGCGCGAGGCGCGGCTCCGCCAGGATTCATCGCTCCTCAGCTACGATGCGACCACGAAGCAGCGGATCTCCGCCTGGCTCGGGGTGCGCAAGCTCGGCGCACGGCGGCTCGCGTACCGTAGCGAGAACGCCTCGCGCGTGCGCTGGCAGCGTGGCGTGGGCGCCTGGGTGGATGTCATCGGTGCGCGCACCGCGATCCCCATGGCATTCGAGGGTGCGCGCGTGGTGGAGGGCGCGCTCGACGAGAGCCCGATCCCATACTATCCTGGGCGCGAGGGCCTTCTCTCCCTGGCCGGCGTGGAGACGGTGTCCGGCGACGAAGAGGGGATCTTCATGCATCCCCTCGAGGAAGGGGCCGAGTCGTACTATCGGTATGCGTCGGGCGACTCGGTGCGCTTCACGCTCCCCGATGGACGCGTGGTTCGCCTGCGCGAGGTGAGGATCGCAGCGCGGAAGCCGCGCTGGGACCTCCTCGTGGGATCGCTCTGGTTCGATGTCGCGAGCGCGCACCTGGTGCGTGCGGTGTTCAGGCCGTCGGCGCCCTTCGACATCATGCAGTTCCTGAAGCGCGAGGAGCCGGACGACTACGACGACATCCCGCGTGCGGTGCGCGCGATCATGTCGCCGGCCACGATCACGATCGACGCCTTCACGGTGGAGTATGGCCTGCACGAGCAACGCTGGTGGCTCCCGCGTCTCCAGACTGTCGAGGCGCGTGGCCAGATGGGCTTCATGCGGATGCCGTTTTCCATGCAGCAGAGCTTCAGCTACGCGAGCGTGAGTGGTAAGGACTCGCTCGCGCTTCCACGGATCCCGCTTCCGCCCGAGGACTCCACACGCGGCCAGCGTAACGAATGCGCGCTCGGCGACACTCTCATTCGTGCGCGGACGATGTTCGACAAGCAGCTCCGCGTGGCCTATCGCATCCCCTGCGACACCGTGGCGCTCGCGCACTCGAGCGAGCTGCCACCTTCGATTTTCGACCCGGGCGAAGAGGTTTTCGGCACGGAGCAGGGAAGGGAGCTCGCGAAGGAGCTCGATCCCTCGCTCCAGCCGGGGTGGGGGCCACTTCCGTACACGCTGCACTATGGCCTCGACCGCGGGATGCTGCGCTACAATCGAGTCGAGGGACTCTCGGCCGGGATCGACGTCGAGCGCCAGCTCGGCCGCGGTTACTCGAGCGAGGCGAGCGTGCGCCTGGGCGTCGCCGATCTCTCACCCAACGGCGAGCTGCACGTCCGACGCTCTCGCGGGAGCGTCGCTTACGGCCTGGGCGTCTATCGCCGTCTCGATGCCGCCAACGACTGGGGCGAGCCACTCGGTGTCGGTGCGTCGCTCGATGCTCTGCTGTTTGCGCGTGACGATGGCTTCTACTATCGGAGCTGGGGCGCGGAGATGACCCGCGCGAGCCAGCGCGGCGCGCGCTCACAGCTGGTTCAGCGGATCTTCGTGGAACGGCAGTCGGGCGCGAGCGTCAATACGCAGTTCTCGCTCGCGAACGCGATCAGCGACACGCGCTTCCTCGAGAACATCGCCGCCGAGAAGGCGACAACCATCGGATACGAGGCGAGCCTGAGCGGAAGCTATGGCGATGATCCCGCCGGGTGGCGCGCCACGACCCTCCTGCGCGCTGAGCTGGGGACGGGAACCTTCGACTACACGCGCGGCTCGGCGGAGGCCACCGTGTCACACGCGGTCGGCAGTAAGCTCGTGGGCGCGCTCACCGCGAGCGCGGGTGCATCGGGCGGCACGCTCCCCGTGCAGCGGCTCTGGTATCTCGGTGGCCCGTACACCGTCCACGGGCAGGGGCCCGGTACCGCCGTGGGAGATGCTTACTGGTTCGGGCGCGCCGAGCTCGGATGGGGGACTAGCAAACTGCGGCCGATCATCTTCGGCGACATCGGCTGGGCGGGTGATCGGCACGATTGGCGGAGCCCGGGAAGACCGATCAGCGGCGCGGGAGTGGGCGCGTCGGTGCTCGACGGCCTCATTCGCCTCGATCTCTCGCGCGGAATACGCCCCGATCGCGGGTGGCGCGCGGACATGTACCTGCAGGGCACGTTCTAGCGACCCGGCCGCGGTCGGCGGAGCTCTGCACCGCTGGATTTCTACGTCAGCGCAAGCACCGCCTTCGGCGTGTACCCTCGCGACCGTAGCTCGCGCACCGAGAGCGCCTGATGGCGCTTCGCCAACCGCCGCCCTTCCGCATCGCGGACGAGCGGTAGATGGCACCACGCTGGCGGCGGAGCGCCGAGTACACGATATACCAGGAGCTGCCGCGCCGTGGACTTCAACAGGTCCTCGCCGCGAACCACCTCGGTGATCCGCATCGCGATATCGTCCGCCACCACCGCCAGCTCGTACGCTGGTACATCATCTTTGCGCCATATGACGAAGTCGCCGAAGTCCACACCGGCGGTGAACGCCTTCGCGCCGTAGCGCGCGTCCTCGAAGCGCACGACTTCGCCATCGGGAACGCGGAAGCGCCAGACCACACCGGCCGGCGACGCGGCGTCGGTCCCCGTCCCGGGTGGCGGCCGCAGCTCCGGCGGGAATATCGGTTCGCTCTCCTCCTCGTCGTCGTGCGGAGCGTGCGCGGCGTCGCGCAGCTCCTTTCGCGATACAGTGCTCGGATAGATGACACCCGCGTCGCGCAGCGTACGCCACGCGGCCTCGTAGATGTCGCGGCGCGCAGACTGGTACACGGGCCCTTCGCTCCATGTCACGCCCAGCCACTCGAGATCCTCGATGGCTCGCTCCGCGTACTCGGCGCGGCAGCGCAGAGGGTCGAGGTCCTCTATGCGAAGCACGATCTCGCCGCTCGCGTTCTCCGCACGGCGCCACGCCGCCAGGAAGGTTTGCGCGTGGCCCACGTGCATGTCGCCGGTGGGTGTGGGAGCGAGGCGGCCGCGGTACGAATTCGCCGGCCGGACATCGGTATCGGAGGACGTGGGCATCTCCCTCAATCTGTGCTGTTGCTCGCAGCGTGTGGATGGAGCGCGCTTCGCCGTTTACAACAGGCGTGCATGGCCGTATGTTCGATTCGCCTCCCCACCAGCCTCCCACAGGCCCCATGCGCGACGAAACAGGGTCCGGTATCGCTCCGATTACCATACACCACACTGCGTCCACGATGTTCGTCGTGCCGCCTGTTCTCACGTGTGCTCATTCGACGGGACTTCGCCGGCCTTGAGCACCGTTGACGATCTGCGTTCGGCGCTCGCCGACCGGTACGAGATAGAGCGGGAGCTCGGCCGCGGTGGGATGGCCACGGTCTACCTCGCGCGCGACGTGCGGCACGATCGCGCCGTCGCTCTCAAAGTGCTCCACCCCGACCTGGCGCTCGCGCTTGGCGGCGAGCGCTTCCAGCGAGAGATCCGGCTCGCAGCTCGCCTGCAGCACCCGCACATCCTCACAGTGCACGACTCGGGCGAGAGCGCGGGAATGCTCTGGTTCACGATGCCCTATGTGGAGGGCGAGTCGCTGCGCGACCGGCTGAATCGCGAGAAGCAGCTCCCCGTGGAAGACGCGCTGCGCATAGCGCGCGAGTCGGCCGATGCGCTGGACTACGCACACCGGCACGGCGTGGTGCACCGCGACATTAAGCCCGAGAACATCCTCCTGATAGAGGGCCACGCTCTGGTGGCCGACTTCGGGATCGCGCGATCGCTCTCGAGCGGCGGCGAGCGGCTCACGCAGACCGGCACATCACTCGGTACCGCCGCGTACATGAGTCCCGAGCAGGCGGCCGGCGAGCGCGATGTGGATGGCCGCACCGATACGTACGCGCTCGGCATCGTGCTCTATGAGATGCTGACGGGTGAGACTCCCTTCGCCGGCCCCACCCCCGAGGCGACGATCGCGCGCCGCTTCACCGACACGCCGCGCCCGGTGCGCGAGCTGCGTGATACGGTGCCCCAGGAAGTGGAGCGCGCGGTGCAGAAGGCGCTGTCCCGCACTGCTGCCGATCGTTTCGCCAGCGCCCGCGCCTTCGCGGAAGCGCTGGAGCTGCGCCGGCCGACGCCCGCGTCGGAATCGCAGAGCACCACCGCGCAACGCGCGGCGCGCCGCCGGAAGCGGCTCCCTGCCGCGTTTTTCACTCTGCTGCTCGGCGTCGCGATCGGGCTCGGCGTTCTCTTCGCGTGGCGGAAGCATGGCGATCCGGCGCCTGCTGCCGCGAGCGGACCACCCACCATCGCCGTTCTCCCTTTCGATAACCTGGGCGACTCCACCGACTCGTACTTCGCGGATGGAGTCACCGACGCGGTGCGCGGCAAGCTCACGGCGCTCAGCGGAGTGCGCGTGATCGCGCGCGGCAGCTCCGAGCCGTATCGCGGAACGGCGAAGACTCCCGAGCAGATCGCGGCCGAGCTGGGTGCGCGATACCTGCTCACCGGCACCGTGCGCTGGGCGAAGGCGGCCAACGGCAAGAGCCGGGTGCAGGTCAGCCCGGAGCTGGTGGAGGTCGTCGCCAACGGCTCGGCGCAGAGCAAATGGCAGCAGTCGTTCGACGCCCCGCTCACCGACGTCTTCGCGATGCAGGGCGACATCGCGACGGAAGTCGCGGATTCCATGCGAGTCGCACTCTCGGGCACGCAGCGTGCGCGACTCGCGACGGTACCGACCGCTGTGCCGGAGGCGTACGATGCATACTTGCGCGGCGAGGCCGCGTGGGGTGCGGGGGCGAACCTCGCGCCGGCCGCGCTCCGGCAGGCGATCTCGTTCTACCAGGAGGCAGTGAAGCTCGACTCCACCTTCGCGGACGCGTGGGCGCAGCTCGCGAGCGCGTCGGCGCTGCTCTACTCGAACAGTACGCCCACGGCGGCGCTCGACCGCCAGAGCCTCGACGCCGCGACGCGCGCATCTCAGCTCGATCCGGACGGTGTGGCCGGCCACCGTGCTCTCGCCAACTACTACAGAGGCGTGGCGTACGATGGTGCGAAGGCGCAGGCCGAGGCGGAGGCGGCGTACCGGCTGGCGCCGAGCGACGCTTCGGTGCTCGTAACGCTCGCGAGCGTGATGGCCTCGGCAGGTCGCTGGGAGGAAGCGCTGAGCTATGCGAAGGCGGCCTACACCCTGGATCCTCGCACGGCCTCTCGTGCCGCCATAGTGGCTCGCTTCTACCTCTGGCTGCGCCGTCCCTTGGACGCGCGACCGGTCGTCGATCGCGCCTTTGCCCTGGCTCCGCGGAATCCCAGCGCGGTGCAGGACCAGGTGATGGTGGCGCTGAGCCTGGGCGATCTCGCCGGCGCCAGGCGAACCATACGGAGCGCGACCGAAATACCGGCGGCCGATCTCGCCGCGTACATGGCGATATACTGGGATCTCGGTTGGGTGCTCGACGATGCGGGTCAGCGACTGGTCCTCTCGCTCGGGCCGCCGGCGTTCGATGGCGACTCGGCCAGCATGGCGATCGTGCGGGCACAGGTACACGGCTGGCGCGGCGAGGCGGACCAGGCTCGCGCCTGGGGCGACAGCGCGGCGCGCCTGTTCAGGGCGCAGATGCGTGAATCGCCAGACGACGCGCAGCGCCATAGCTTCCTCGGCCTGTCGCTGGCCTACGCGGGTAGCTTCGACGAAGCGATCGCGGAGGGGAAGCGCGCGGTGGAGATGTCACCGGTGAGCGAGGAGGCGCAGTTCGCTCCGTACTACATGCACATTCTCGCCCGCGTCTACATTCTCGCGGGTCGCAAGAGAGAAGCGCTGAGCGAGCTCGAGGCGATCATGAAGCTGCACTACTTCCTCACGCCCGCGTGGCTGAAGATAGATCCCACCTTCGCGCCGCTGCGCGGAGATCCGCGATTTCAGCGATTGACGGCGGGGTCAGGTCTTTGATTTCGAGGGGGCCGGGCATTCGCCCAGAGCCCCCTCGAA
>DASSOX010000220.1:0-5957 GCA_035700125.1 Gemmatimonadaceae bacterium | reverse complement strand
CGGCCACGTTGACCAGCGCGCCGGTCGCCTGGTTCTCGCAGACCTTGGTGAGCACGCAGCCGAGCGTTATGCCCACGTTTGCCGCCTGCTGCTTCTCCATTAGCTTCACGGTGTGCCGGTTGGTCACGTGACCGATCTCGTGACCCAGCACGCCGGCGAGCTCGTCGAGCTGGTCGGCTCGCTCGATGAGTCCGCGGTTCACGTAGATGAAGCCACCAGGGAGCGCGAAGGCGTTCACCTCCTTGCTGTCCACCACGAAGAAGTGCCAATCGAGGTTGCGGTCGTCGGAGAGTCCGGCGATCGAGTCGCCCAGCACGTTGATGTAGCGGTTGATCTCCGCGTCATCTATGATCGGCAGTTGCTGGTTGATCTGCGCGGCGTACTGCTGCCCCATCTGGACCTCCTGCTGCGTGGAGATCGTGGCGCAAGCCGCAGTCGTGAATGCCAGCATCACTGTTATCGCGAACCGCTTCATGATCCTTCCTCCGAGGGATTACAATGCGGCGCCAGGCGCCGGCGCCGCTCTCGCTCGCCAGCCGGATTGACCGCGTGAAACTACTTACGCTTGCCCGCGACCTCCAGCGCCGCCGCGCGCGCGAACGCCAGCAGCTCTTCGTCGTCGAAGGCGTGCGCACTGTCGAGGAGCTGCTTCGCTCGCCGATCACCGTGCACGGAGTGATCGTCAGCCCGGCGCTCACCACTCCACGCGGAGAGCTGCTCCGTGCGGCGCTCGCGGCGAGCGGGGTTCCCATTCTCGAAGTCGATGAACGCGACTTCGCCAGCGCCGCATCCACCGAGTCGCCGCAGGGCGTGATGGCAATCGCTCACATCCCCGAGCGCGACCTCGCCTCGCTCACCCTCCGGTCGTCGGCTCGGATCCTCGTGCTCGACGGCATCCAGGATCCGGGCAACGTGGGCACGATCGTGCGCACCGCGGCTGCCTTCGGCGTAGCGGCCACACTCGCCATGCCCGGCACGGTTGACCTATGGAATGGGAAGGTCGTCCGTAGTGCGATGGGCGCCCTCTTCCACCACCCCGCTCTCAGTTGTACCTGGGACGAGCTCCGCCGGTTCCTCGCCACGAGCGAGATCCCTCTCTGGGGCGCCGCCGCGGATGGCGAGTCGCTCGATGCGATCGAGCACGCTACGCCGCCGCAGCTCGCGATCGTGGTGGGGAACGAGGGTGCGGGTCTCTCGCCCGAAGCATCGTCGCATCTCGCGCGAAAGGTCGCCATCCGCATCTGCCCGGACGTCGAATCGCTCAACGTCGCCGTGGCCACCGGAATCCTCCTTCACCACTTCAGGGCCTGATGTCTCCCCTCGAGGCCATAGACCCGACGGCGACGCGCATCGTTGCGTTCATCACAGGCGCGGTCATCGGTTCGTTCCTCAACGTGTGCGTGGCGCGCTGGCCGAAGGAGCTCTCGGTAGTCGCGCCCCGCTCGCGCTGCCCCAACTGCTCCCACGAGATCGCGTGGTTCGAGAACGTGCCGATGCTGAGCTGGCTCGCGCTTAGGGCACGCTGCCGCGGCTGTCGCCAGCCGATTTCGGCGATGTATCCGCTCGTGGAGCTGGTCGTGGCGCTCGGCTGGCTCGGCGCGGTGGTCGCCTACGGCCCCGGGCTCACCGCGTTGCGCGTGGCGGTGTTCGGGACGATCCTCTTCGGCGTGGTCCTCACCGACGCCATGGAGTACGTGATACCGGATGGCTTCACCGCCTTCGGCCTGGTATGGGCGTTCGTCATGGCGTTCGTCGCGGTCTTCGTTCGTGAAACTTCACCCTTCGCATCGCTGTATGATTCATTGATAGGAGCGTGTGCGTCGGCGGGCGCCATCGCCATCGCCGGTTGGCTCGGCGAGATGGTCCTGAAGAAGGAGGCGATGGGTTTCGGCGACGTCACGCTGATGGCTATGATCGGTGCGCACCTGGGAGTCGCGCGCGGGCTGATGACTATCTTCATCGGCGCCGCCCTGGGCGCGATCGGCTTCCTGGTGATAGTCTTCCCCATAGCGTGGCTGCGGAGCAGGCGCGCGGGGAAGGAGTTCGAGCCGCCGCTCGTCCCCTTCGGCGTGTTTCTCGCTCCCGCTGCGATGGTGGCGCTCCTCTGGGGAGATGCCCTGTTGAACTGGTATCGAGGGCTGATGGGCCTATGATGTTCGGCGACATGCTCAGATCGGAAGACGCGACGCTGCAGCAGGTGACGCGCGACCTCACCGCGCTGGCGCGCGCGGGGAAGCTGGAACCGGTACGCTGCCGCGAGATGGAGATCTCGCGCGTGATGGACATCCTTCTCCGTCATCAGAAGAACAACCCCGCGCTCGTGGGTGCGGCCGGCGTTGGGAAGACGGCGATCGCCGAAGGACTCGCGCAGCGCATCGCCGACGGCACGGTTCCGCTCGCGCTGCGCAGCGCGCGCATCCTCGCGCTCGATCACGTCTCCCTCCTGGCCGGGACCATGTTCCGCGGGCAGTACGAGGAGCGGCTGCGCGCGGTGGTAGCCGCGGCGTCGGCCGATCCCGACGTCATCCTCTTCGTGGATGAGCTGCACAACCTGATAGGGCAGGGGACCGCGATCGGCGTGGCGATGGACGCGGCCAACATGCTCAAGCCGGCGCTGGTGCGCGGCGAGTTCCGCGTGATCGGCGCGACCACGGATGACGAGTACGACCGCTGGGTGCGCGGCGACCCCGCGCTGGAACGTCGCTTTCAGCCGATCCCGGTGCGCGAGCTTTCCGCCGAGGAGACGTTGCAGATCCTGCGCGCGCGGCTCGACCGGCTCGAGCGCCATCACTCGGTGGCGATTTCCGAGGAGGCATTGGTAGCGAGCGTGGAGTTGACGGACCGCTACGTGAGCGACCGCGTACGTCCCGACCGCGCGATAGACGTGCTCGATGAAGCTTGCGCGCACGCCCAGGCGACGGCGTCGTACTCGCGCGATCTGGAGAGGCTCATCCTCGAGCGGCGTGCGCTGGTGGGCGCCGCCGAGAGAGCGCGCACCACGGTGGAGGAGCCCGAGCAGGTGAAGCAGGGTACGGCCGAAGCGGCGAGCGCATCGAGCACCGAGCCCGAGGAAGATCCGATCGGCCGCATGGCGCGCGACGGTTTCGCGGCGCTGGAGCGCTTCGGGCTGGAGCTGGAGGCAGCGCTCTCCAACAACTTCGCACGTCCGGCCGCGCAGGGTCCCGCCGACGCGAGCGATGATGGCGCGGCGCGGCGGCAGCGTCCAGCGCCGAACGCCGATACCGAAGCGGCGCGGACGCGGGAGCGCGAGCCGCGCGCAAGCAGAGCGCCCGGAAAGGGCGAGCGACTCGCCGCGCTCGAGGCAGAGCTGCGAAGGCGACTCATCGAGGAGGGGCTGGTGGTGCGCGGCCACGATGTGGCGCGCGTCGTAGCCGTCTCCACTGGTCAGCACGTTCACTGGAGCATCTGAATAGTGAAACTCCGGAGCGCACCGGCGCTGCTCGCCCTCACCGTTGCCGCGGCGTGCTCGCGTGGTGAAGGGAGCAGCGAGATCAAGGGCCCTTACGCGAAGCAGGTCGCCCAGGCCATCCCCGCCATCGAGAAGGGCACCGGCCTGAAATTCAAGGAACAGCCCAAGGTAGAGACACGTACGAAGGAGCAGGTGCGCTCCTTCCTGGAGAAGCGCTTCGCCGACGAGGTGACCGACGACGAGATCGAAGGCCAGCAGATCATGTACAGCAGGCTCGGGCTGATCCCCGACACGATGAAGCTGAAGAAGTTCATGCTCGATCTCCTCACCGAGCAGGTTGCCGGCTTCTACGATCCGAAAACCAAGGTGCTCTACATAGTAGACGGAGCGCCGAGCGAGCAGGTGGGGTTCGTGGTGTCGCACGAGCTGGTGCACGCGCTGCAGGACCAGTACACCAATCTCGATTCGATACAGGACGTGAGGGGGAACAACGACCGCTCCATGGCCGCGCAGGCCGTGTTCGAGGGGCAGGCGATGCTCGTGCCGCTGAAGGCCGCGCTCGGCCCGGGCGCATTCTTTCCCGGTGGATGGGATCGCGTGCGCGAGATGATCAGGCAGCAGCAGGCCAGCATGCCGATCTTCGACTCCGCCCCTTTCGCGTTGCAGGAGACGCTGCTCTTCCCGTACCTGAGCGGCGCGGAGTTCATGCGCCGCTTCGAGGCCGAGCGTCCTGGCCAGCAGCCGTACAACGCGAACATGCCCACCTCCACGGAGCAGATTCTCCACGAGCAGGCATACTTCGGCAAGGAGCGCGACAACCCCACCAGCGTTACTCTCCCCCCGCCACGCGAGGGGAAGGTCCTCTACACGGATGACATGGGCGAGTTCGAGACGCGCCTCTTCCTTTTCCAGCACCTGCAGGACCAGAACGACGCCGTCCGCGGCGCCGCCGGCTGGGATGGCGACCGCTACCTCGTGCTCCGCACCCCGCGTGGCGACGGCATCGTGTGGCTGACTGTGTGGGACTCCAACATCGATGCCGCCGAATTCGGCAGCGACCTCGAACGCGTGATGTCGTTCCGCTTCTCCACCGCCACCACCCGCACCACCACCGTCGGCAAATCCTACTCCCTCCCCGGCGACCGCACCATCACCATCTGGGGCGGCGAACTCGATGGCCGGAACGTGGTCTTGTACACCGATCTCCCGAAGGGCGAGACGTATGACCTGAAGGGGGCGGAGCTGGGGAAGTAATAGAGCGGAAAGCAGAGAGCAGAAGGCAGAGAACGGAAAGCAGAAAGCAGAAAGCAGAAAGCAGGAGCTGCCTCGGGGGAGAGGGCTGTGCGTAAAGGTTGTCATCATCGCGAAAGCGGGGATCCATGTTCGGTCGAGCAACATGGATCCCCGCTTTCGCGATGATGACGGCGCATTACGAGCCGTTCCTGCTTTCTGCTTTCTGCTTTCTGCTTTCTTTTTCCTCCCCCTACTTTCTCACCTCCACCATCTCCTCCTCCTCCTCGCTCGGTGGAGCGTGGTCGGCGAGAGGGTGTGGCGCGGGGGGGAGGAGGGTGAGGCGGAGGACTTCGTCCATGGTCTGGACGAAGGTGAAGGCCATCCCCTCGCGGACCTCGTCGGGGAGGTCGCGGAGATCCTTCTCGTTGCTCTTCGGGAGGATCACCTCGCGGAGGCCCGAGCGGTAGGCGGACATCACCTTCTCCTTCACGCCGCCGATCTCGAGAACCTTGCCGCGGAGCGTCACCTCGCCAGTCATCGCAACGTCGCGACGCACGGGGCGCTCGCTGAGAGCGCTCGCTATGGCGAGCGTGATGGTGATTCCCGCGCTCGGGCCATCCTTGGGGATCGCACCGGCGGGGAGGTGGATGTGCAGGTCGAAGTCGCGGAACATGCGCTCGTCAATGTCGAGCTGCCGCGCGCGCGATCGCACGTAGCTGTACGCGGCGTCCACTGACTCGCGCATCACGTCGCCCAACTGGCCGGTCACGATCAGGCGGCCGGTGCCGGGCATCTTGAGCGCCTCGATCACCATGATGTCACCGCCGGTCGCCGTCCAGGCGAGGCCCGTCACGGTCCCGACCTCCGGCTCCTTCTCGGCGGCTTCCATGGAGTAGCGCGGCGAGCCGAGGATGTCCTCGACCATCGGCCGGTCTACCACCCACGCGCCCTCTTCGCCTTCCGCCTTCCTGAGCGCGCGCTTGCGCATGATAGACGCGAGGTTGCGCGAGAAGCCGCGCAGTCCCGCCTCGCGCGAGTAGCCGCTCGAGATGAAACCGAGGATCTCGTCGGTGAACTGGAGGTCCTTGTCGGTGAGGCCGTGCTCCTCGAGCAGCTTCGGCAGGAGATAGCGCCACGCGATCTCCACCTTCTCCTCGATGGTGTAGCCCGCGATGCGGATCACCTCCATCCTGTCGCGCAGCGGCGCGGGGATGTCGAAGAGATTGTTCGCCGTGCAGATGAAGAGCACCGACGAAAGATCGAAGGGAAGATTGACGTAGTGATCCACGAACGA
>DASSOX010000219.1:0-5289 GCA_035700125.1 Gemmatimonadaceae bacterium | reverse complement strand
GCGCTCGAGGGTCTGCCGAGCAGCGAGATGATGTATATGTATCTGTTGAAGCTTCCCGCGCTCGCGCCGGAGCCCTACAAGCTCGTCGAGCTGGACTGGAATCCGCATGGTCACGAGCCCCCGGGCGTCTACACCGTACCGCATTTCGACTTCCATTTCTACACGATCACGCTCGCCGAGCGGAACGCCATCGTTCCCGGCAATCCGAACTTTGCCGCAGAGGCGAACAACCTTCCCACAGGCGCCTACGTACCGCCCTTCTACGCGGCGCTCGCTGGCCCGGGGCAGTCGCCCGCCGACATAGCGGTGCCGATGATGGGCGTGCACTGGAGCGACGTGCGCTCGCCTGAGTTGCAGGGGCTGCTCGGACATCCGGAGAACTACCAGCCTTTCACGAAGACCTTCATCTACGGGAGCTGGAACGGCCGCTTCACATTCTACGAGCCGATGGTAACGCTCGCGTACCTGCAGTCGAACCCCGACTTCAGCAGCGACATACCCGTACCTCAGCTCTATCCCGAGCCAGGCTACTTCCCGACGTCGTACAAGGTGACGTACGACGCGCAGGCGAAGGAGTACCGTGTGGCGCTCACTGGACTCACCTGGCGGCAGTGAGGAGGTAAGGCAGCAAGGCATATTCCATGGCCTTGCCATGGCAACGGCTCCCGGGGCGACGAGCTACATGCGCCCCGGGAGCCGCTGCCATCCTGGCCCATCAGTTCCCATGGCCCCGTCCCTGGCGGGCGGCGCGGAGTTATACTAGGGCTCATGGTCGACTTCTTCCCGCGGCACACGATCGAGTGGCGCGTACGGGAGCTCTCGTCGCTGCGGCGCATCGCGGTGTCGCTCTTCGGCATGGCGGTCATCACCGGAGTGGTGGTGCACCTCTATCGCTGGCTGGTGCTCTCGCACCGACCAGACAACCTCTGGCTCTTCTTCCTGGCCGTGGCGGGATTCTTCGTCCTACTGCTCGGCCTCACCACCGCGCACCTTGGCAACCACACGGTGAGCACCTGGATCTGGCGTGCGCCACTCTTCGCCGTGGTGGAGAGTGCCACCGAGGCGGCGATGAGCGCGCTGCTGATCGCGGCGGGCGTGGAGCGGGTAGGAAGCCAGCTTGCCACGTGGGCCGACTGGCCGTCGCTCGCGCTGCACATGGCGGTTCGCCGCATCGCGGCGATCCTCATCTTCGCGCTCCTGCTCGCGGTGGTGGTGCAGTGGGTGCGCTACTTCCTCCTCAAGGCAGAGCACCGCGACTCCACAGCGGTCGCCGTCGCGAAGGAGCAGGAGTAGCGGCGCCGGATCTCGCGGCTCGCCGGCGTGCGAGGCTTGCCAGCGTTCGCGATCGGGTAGCGTTCGCAGTCGGCTGGTGTCGGCGGTTTGCTACCGCGCCTCCTGCACGCACTTCACGCACTCGAGCTCCGTGCCCACACGGTTCGCGCGTCCTTCGGGCGTGGTGACCCACTCGCGCACCTGCCAGGGTGGATCGTGGCGCACGTGCTGAGTGTGACCGCACTCGAGATCGGCCACCCAGTGTTCCTCTTCGTCCTTGTGAAAGCCCACGATCTTCCGCGCGATCGCGGCTCCGGCCACTCTGTCCCTTTTCATCGTTACTCCCTTTCACTTCGTACGGCTCGCGCCTGCGCGAGCGTTCAGAATCGCTCGCCCTTCGCTTCGCGTGCCGCGCTCCCCACGGGGCGGATGCGCGTCCAGATGGTGTAGAAGAAGAGAAGTATCCCCACGATCTGGCCGATGCCCGCTGCCGCGACGAGAATTCGGAGCCAGAGCGCATCCACGCCCGCGCGCAGCAGCTCTCCACCCACGCGGAGCGCGGTGGCCACGGTGAGCACCCAGTAGGCGATGTTCGCGACGCGCGGGCTGTAGCGCTCATCGCCCTTTTCGGGGCGTGGAAAGAGCCACAGCGCGACGCCGAGGATCATCATCATCACGAAGCCCACGAAGAGTGCGTGCGTGTGGGCGCTGACCAGGTAGGGTGCGGGGTACTTTCCGTACAGCTCGCGCCGCACGATCATCCAGCCGCCTATTCCGAGCCCCACGGCGAGGAATGCGACAGCGGTCTTGATGTAGCGGCGAACGAGTGTGTGCATGTGGCGGCGCGGGTGGTCATCGAGGTTTTCGAAGGATAGCCGCTGCGCGGCGCCGAAGAGTGATCGGCTGCAGGAGCAGTGGTCGTGACGGTTGTCACGTGCGGCCCGGCTTGTAGCAGCTATAGCTGGCAACGCAGGGCGCGCGATGCTTACTTGTTGCTTGACCATGGATACCCACGCTCTCCTCCGACAACTCCCGATCTTCGCGGAACTCGACGATGTGGCCATCGGCCGCCTCGCCGAGCGTTGCGTGGCGCGCACCGTGGGCGCCGGGCATGTGCTCTTCACCGCGGGTGAAGCGTGCAGGGGTCTGTACGTGGTGGAGCACGGGCGCGTGCGCATCTTCCGCACGAGCCCCGAGGGAAAGGAGCAGGTGCTGCACATCGAGGGCGCGGGGCGGCCGGTGGCCGAGCTCCCGCTCTTCGACGGAGGCGCGTATCCGGCGTCGGCGATGACCATCGAGGAGACGCGCCTGGTATTTCTCCCGCGCGCCGATTTCGAGTACCTCTACCGCACGCATCCCGACATCGCGCACGCGATCATCCGCGCACTCGGCGCGCGGCTGCGGCATCTCGTGCAGGTGACCGAGACGCTGGCCTTTCGCGACGTGGCCGCGCGGCTGGCGATGTGGCTCGCCGATTTCGCGGAGAAGAATGGGAAGCCGACTTCGCGCGGGGTGGAGATCGTGCTCAGGAGGACGCAGGAGGAGCTCTCGCTGGAGCTGGGCACCGCACGGGAGTCGGTGTCGCGCGCGATGAAGCAGCTCAGGGAGAAGGGGCTGATCGAGTCGCTGGGGCGGAACCGGATCCTCATTCCCGACGTGGCGCGGCTGAGGGCGTTGCAGCCCTCGTAGCCGTTCCGGTGCGGCTTGGGATGTCGCAACTCGAACTCTCGCGGGTCATCTATAAGTCGTTGCGACAGTGCGCTATGACGCTCGGCTGACGTCTTTCGGTACAATTCTCGCCGTGGTACGCGCGGCGGCGCGGTGTGGTAAGCGAGCAGTGCCGCCGTGCCCGAGCGAAGCGTGTTGACGATGGTGCAGGAGAGGTACGAGGATCGGGGAGGCGGCGTGGAGCGAGAATCATCGGACTCTCACGCCAGAACCAGAGAAGTCGCATCGTTGAAGCGAACCTGACACGGCCGTGTCGGTTCGCTTCGCTGCATTCGAGACCAGAGAATTCGAGACATGGGAGCGTGCACGTGTAGAGCTGAAGACGAGCGCACTCGGCATCCTCGATAGCGAGTGGCCTGATGTGAAGAAGCGAATCGAGGAGCGCCTGGCAAGGTGAGTCGGCAGTCACCCCGTCGTCGGGTACGGGCGAGGGGTGCGCGCGCCGGTATTCACCTTGCGCTTCCCGCTGCCGGGGGTTAATGAGCGGGAGGTGATGCGAAGCTGCACGCACGTATGTGTAGCACTGCGCGCGCGCACATGGCCGAACAGGAGGGGCGCATGACGACAAGGGGGCGGGCGGCTGTAACGACCGTGGTGGTCACGGCGATCACTCTCGTGCTCGTGCTCGTCGGCTCCCGGGGCTTCCGCGACTTCGATGCGGCGCTGATCGGCTACGCCGTCGCAACGGTCTTCGCGATCGCGGCGCTCACCTACCGCTACATGCTCTGGTTGGGGCGGCCGCCCACGGGGCACTACTTTCGTGCCGGCTGGAGCACCTTCCTCTCGTGGGAAAACTTCCGGCGCTACACGCTGCTGGTGCCGAAGGCGATCTGGACCGATCTCATCGGCCAGACTTTCATCAAGAAGCGGAGCACCGCGCGCTGGCTCACCCACCAGGCGATCTTCTGGGGCGTCATCCTCTCCGTGCTCGTCACGGTGCCGCTCACGTTCGGTTGGGTGCGCTTCACGCTGGTGGCGCCCGATCACTACACGGCGTGGTTCTTCGGCTTCCCGGTGCTCACCTTCCCGATCGAAGCTGGAGTGGGCTTCGCGATCTACCACGTGCTCGACTTCACGGCGGTGCTGCTCATAGCCGGCGTGGTCGCCGCGCTCTGGCGACGCATCCGCGACAAGGGGTTGCTCACCACGCAGCGCTTCGGCTTCGATCTGATGCCGCTCATCCTCCTCTTCGCGATCGCGATCACGGGACTCGCGCTCACCGCCTCGTCGGCATGGTGGGGAGGATCGTTCTACTGGTTCATCGCACTGGTGCACCAGGTGGTGGTGGTGCTCTGGCTGATCTCGCTCCCCTTCGGGAAGTTCTTCCACATCGTGGAGCGGCCGGCGAGCGTTGGCGTCACGGTCTACCAGCAGGTGGCGCAGGACGTGGAGTACTACGGCGCCGGGTCGCCGCGCAAGCCCGCCCGGCCGGCCGCGCAGTGCCGCCGTTGCGGGACGCGCATGCCTTCGGCGCAGTTCGTGAAGGACCTCGAGGGCGTGCTCGCCGATCTGGGCCAACGCTACGAGCTGGGCGGCGGGCAGGGGCTGCTCCAGGACTACTGTCCTACCTGCAAGCGCGTAATCCGCGCCGACGGATACTACACGCTGCTCAAGCGTGATTTTCTCTGAGGACGCTGCATGACGGTCAACAAGGACTTCTTCGAGCCATCGCGCGCCTTCAACTACGATTTCCAGTCCTCCGGCGCCACGCAGGAAGAATGGAACGAGGCCACGCACGCGGGCGAGCGGCTGGTGCCCACGCACTGCTCCTTCTGCGGTGTGCAGTGCGGGATGTATCTGCGCGTGAAGGACGAGAAAGTCGTGGGCGTGGAGCCGCGCAACTATCCGCACAATCGTGGCTCGCTCTGTCCCAAGGGCGTGGTGGCGTACCAGCAGGCCGACCATCCGGAGCGGCTTCTCTACCCGATGATCCGCCGCAATGGCACGCTGCAGCGCGCGAGTTGGGACGAGGCGCTCAGTCTCGTGGTGAAGCGCTGGACGGAGATCCAGGAGCAGCACGGTCGCGATGCGGTGGCGATCTACAGCGGCTCGTCGATGACGAACGAGAAGTGCTACCTCATGGGGAAGTTCGCCCGGGTGGCGCTTCGCACGCGCAACGTCGACTACAACGGCCGGCTCTGCATGTCGTCAGCGGCGGGCGCGTACGAGCGCGCTTTCGGGCTCGACCGCGCGCCGCTCCCCATGACGGACATCCCGCTCGCCAAGGCGATTCTCGTTGTGGGGAGCAACGTGGCCGAGTGCTTCCCGGTGGCGATGCAGTGGATCTGG
>DASSOX010000218.1:0-6944 GCA_035700125.1 Gemmatimonadaceae bacterium | reverse complement strand
CTGCTGCCCCACGAACTCCGGGTGCTTCGCGCAGCGCATCCACGGCGAGGCCGAAGAACTGCGCCCTCGCCGTGTCCGAATAGCCGGCCGTCTTCAGATCGATCGAAACGCGCAGCATGTGGTCGACGTCGAAGCCGGGGTCGATGGACCGGACATTGCGCAGGCTGTGTACGAAGAGTCCCGCACCGGTAAGGAGCACCACGGCGAGCGCGACCTGAAGTACCATGAGCGCGGAACGGAGATGCGAGCGGCGATCGGTGCCTTCGCGCACACCCTGCTTCATGGCACTCGAGATATCAGTTCGCGTGGCCCAGAAAGCGGGCGCCAGCCCGAAGATCAGCCCGCACGCGGCGGCCGCGGTCACGGCGAACCAGAGGACGCGGCCGCGCGCGAAGAAATCGAGCCGCGGCAGCCCTTCGGCTGGAACGATGCCGGTTCCCCATGAAGCGAGCACCACTCCGAGCGCCGCGCCGAGCAGGGCGAGGAGCACGCTCTCCGTGAGAAGCTGGCGCACGATGCGCGAGCGGCTCGCGCCTATCGAGAGACGAATCGCGATCTCACGGCGCCGCGCGGCGGCGCGCGCGAGAAGCAGGTTGGCGGTGTTCGCGCACGCTATCGCGAGGAGGAGGCCGGCAGCCAGCGCAAGCCAGCGCGAGAGCTTCGCCTGGTTGGAGGGCACGGGGCCGCGCGCGGAGAAGATCGGCCCGAGCTTCACTTCCGGAGTTGGATCGAGTGCCGGCGTGGACTCCGCCGCGTGCCGTACGATGGCTCCGAGATCCGACGCCACGGACTCGTAGGTCGCGCTGGGCGCGAGGCGGCCCACCGTCTGGTACATCACCGAGAAGCGCGTGGTCAGCGCGGTCTTGCTGTGTCCGAGCTTCGCGTCCTGCGCGAAGGGAACCCAGATATCCACCACGCCCGGATCGACGCCGCGGAAACCATCCGGCGCGACACCCACGATCGCGTACTCCTGGCCATCCACCAGAATGTTCTTTCCGAGAATCGCTCGGTCGCCGCCGTACTTCCGCTGCCAGTAGTCGTAGCCGATCACCACCGCGGGTGGCGAGCCAGATCCGGCATCCTCCTCGGCTACGAAGAAGCGACCCAGAGCCGGCCGCACGCCGAGCACGTTGAAGTAGTTGCCGGTGACCTCGATGCCGTCTGCGCTGTGCGCTTCGTCGCCGCGGCCTACGCTCAGTGCGACGCTGGTGAAGGCGGCCAACCCGGTCAGCGTCCGGTTGTTGTCGCGCATGTCGACGTAGTCGGGGAACGACACGCGATCGCTCCCGCCAGCCGTGGTCTGCACCGCGCCCGTGTCACGCTCGATGTACGGACGTACGATGGAGCCGGGATCGGCCACCCCCTCCGGCGGGCGAAAAAAGAGAACATCGACGATGCCGAAGATGGTGCTCGTCGCGCCGATGCCGAGTCCGAGGCAGAGCACGGCGATGAGGGTGAACGAGGGGCTCCGGCGCATCGCGCGAAGCGCGTAGCGAGCATCGCGAAGGATCGCGTTCATTGACTTGCTCCTATTCCGCCCGCAGCGCGGTGGTGGGATTCACGCGCGTCGCGCGGCGCGCCGGGACGTAGCTGGCGAGTATGGCGATGGCGATGAGCGTCAACGCCACGCTGAGATATGTGAACGGGTCGGTGGCGCTCACACCATACAGGAAGCTCGCCAGCAGCCGCGTGACGGCGAACGCTCCGGCCAGCCCGACGATCGTGCCGACGATCGCCACTTTGAGCTCCTGCCTCACGACCATGACTTTCAATGAGGCCGGCGGAGCTCCCAATGCCAGACGGATTCCCATCTCTCGCGTGCGCTGGGTGACGAGATACGACGTCACGCCGTAGATCCCCGCGGTAGCGAGGGCGAGTGCGATCACCGCGAAAGTCCCGAGAAGCCACAGATAGAGGCGGTGGCTCGAGAGCGAACGGGATACCACCTCGTCCATCGTCTCCACGCGGAAGATCGGCTGCGTGGGATCCACCGCGCGCACGGCTTCGCGAATCGCCGGCATCACGCTGGCGGGCGGTACTTCCGTTCGTACCGCGTACGTGATTTCGGGTGGTAGCCAGCTCCCGAGCTGCGTGAACGGGATGTAGAACTCCGGCATCGCCGCCCGCTCCAGTGACGCGCCTCGCGTATCGCCTACCACGCCTACTACGGTGAACGTGAGCGTGTCGAGCTCGAGGCGGTGGCCGATCGGGTCCTCGCCCGGGAAGTAGCGCTTCACCAGCGCGCGATTCACGAGCATCACGAGCGGCGCACCGGCGGCATCCTGCGCGCTGAAGTTGCGTCCCTCGAGGATAGGGATTCGCAAAGCCTCGAAGTAGCCCGCGCTGGTCGCGCGGATCTCGGCCACCGGCTCCTTCCCCCGCTCGGCGGGCGGACGCCCCTCGATGGCGAAGGTGGCGTTCCACCAGTAGTCCTGCAGCGGCAGGAGCGAAGTGAGGCCGGCCGCGGTGACTCCCGGCAGCGCCGATATCCTCTGGAGCACTGGCTGATGGAACGAGGCCGCCGCGCCACCAGCGTCTGCATCACCGCCTACGGAGACGTGGAAGGTGATGACGTGATCGGTGGTGAGACCAGAAGGCGCATTTTCGAGAGCGACGAACGCCTTCATGAGGAGCGCCGCACCGATCAGCAGGACAAGTGACAACGCTATCTCGGCGCCTACGAGTGCGCCGCGGTAGCGCTGCTGGGCGCGACCGGTGCTGCCGCCACGCGTGCCATCCGCGAGGTTGTCGCGCGGATCGACGCGTGCGCCCTGGATCGCCGGTACCAGCCCGAACGCGATTCCGGTGACTACGGCGACCGCAGCGAGGAATGCGAAGATGCCGGCATCGAAGCCGATCGGGTGGGCGCGGGGAATGTCGCTCGATGCGAGAGCGAGGAGTCCTCGCACACCGCCAAGTGCGAGAAGGAGACCCGCGCCGGCGCCCATCAACGAGAGGAGCACGCTCTCCGTGAGGAACTGCCTCGCGAGGCGGCCCGCTCCCGCTCCGAGTGCGGCACGCACCGCCACTTCCCGCCGGCGCATCGCGGCCCGCGCGAGGAGCAGGTTGGCCACGTTCACGCACGCAATGAGGAGCACGAGCACGGCGGCGCCGAGCAGGACGTAGAGCTGCGTGCGGAGATTCCTTCCGAACAGATCGTCGCGCATGGAGAGCAGCGTCACCGTGCGGATGCCGTCGGCATCGGGATATTCGCGCGCGAGTCGCGCGGCGACCTGCTTCATCTGCGCCAGCGCCGCATCGAGCGTGATTTCCGGCTTCACGCGGCCAACGACGGAGAGAAAGTGGCTGTCGCGCTGGGTGAGCTCGTCGGGCCTGAAGGGGCGTGGCAACCAGATGTCCACGACCGATGTTGCCGGGAAGGAGAACCCGGCCGGCATCACGCCGATCACCGTGTATTGCTCACCATCGAGCGTGACCGTGCGGCCGATGATCGAGCGATCGGCTCCGAAACGTGCCCTCCAGGCGGCATCGCTCAGGACCGCCACGTGCGCGGCGCCCTGTCGCGCATCTTCGGGAGTGAATGTACGCCCGATCTGCGTGCCTGTACGGAGCATCCGGAAGAGATTGCCGGTCGCTGCCACGGCCGAGAGTCGCTCTGGCGTGGTGGCGCTCTGCAGGTTGACACTTCGCGGCTCGTATGCGACCAACTCATCGAACACGGTGTTCTGTCGCTGCCAGTCGATGAAGTTGGCTGGTGAGACCGAGCCACGGAATCCCGAGTTGGTGGTCTGTGCCTCGTATAGTCGCACGAGCTGCTCCGGCTCCGGATAGGGAAGCGGTTGCAGCAGCACGGCATTCACTACGGTGTAGATAGCGGTCGTCGCTCCAGTCCCGAGCGCGAGGCAGAGGATCGCTATGAGGGTGAAGCCGGGAGTTCTTCGCAGCGCGCGGAGCGCGAGTCGCACGTCCTGGATAAGGATATCCATCGCCTACTCCGCCCTCAGGGCCGCTACGGGATCTATCTTCGCCGCCCGGCGAGCCGGGAGATAGCTGGCAGCTAGCGCGACGGCAACCAGCACGAGCGAAACGCCCGCGAGTACGGCGGGGTCGGTCGGGCTGACATCGTAGAGCATGGACCGGAGGAATCGCGTCAGCAGGAGTGCGCCCATGACCCCCGCCGCCGTTCCCACGAGCGAGAGCCGCAGCGATTGCAGTGTGACACTCCTGATCACCTCCGTCACCTGCGCACCGAGTGCGACGCGGATGCCGATCTCCCGCGTGCGGCGGCTGACGATGTACGAGATGACTCCGTAGAGCCCCACGGCCGCGAGCACGAGCGCCATCCCGCCAGCGATCGCCAGCAGAAGCATCGTGAGCGACGTGCGCGCCATGGACTTCGCCACCACGTCGTCCATCGTGCGGACGTTGGCGAGCGGGATGTCGGAGTCGATGTCGGCGAGTGTGCGGCGTACGGTCGCGGCGAGTTGCTCGGGGTGTGCACTCGTGCTCTTCACCACGAGCGTCACGGAGCGCTCCGGGCTCCAGAGCGGTGCGCCCTCCATGGGAACGAGCGGGAAGTACACCATCTCCGCTGGCGGCTTGTCCAGGCCGTTGTAGCGCACGTCTTCAGTGACACCCACGACGCGGTAGAACGGCTGGCCCCAACCGTTGCCGCGCACCCCCTTTCCTATCGGGTCTTCGCCGGGCCAGAAGCGCTGGGCCAGCGCCTTGCTCACCACCACCGCTCCACTGCGACTTTCCACGTCCGACCACGTTGGAATTCGGCCGCGCACGCTGATCCCCAGAGCACTGAAGAAGCCGGGAGACACCGCGCTGACGGGCACACACGGTGCGCTGACGTTGGGCGTGGGGGGGTGGTCTTCCACGCCAACTGCGTTGCACCCGAATCCGTCCTCGGCAAGCGGAAGCGCCGTGGTCACACTTGCCCGAGCGATACCGGGCAGGCCTTCGAGTCGGGAGGTGAGCTCCCGATAGAACGCGCTCACCTGCTCGTAACTCCCGTAGCGCTGAGATGGCAGGTGCAACTGCATGGTGAGAATCCCCTCCGGGCTCACTCCCGTATCGACGCTGCGAAGCTTGCCGAAGCTGCGGAGCATGAGGCCGGCCGCCGCGAGCAGCACCAGCGCCAGCGCCATCTGAACTACGACGAGCGTACTGCGCACCGCATGCTGCTTGCGCGTTGCCGTGGAGCCCCGCGCGCCACCGCGGCGGGATTCCTCGGCGGTGCGGCGCGCGGCCACGACCGGGAAAAGTCCGAAGGCCGCTGCGGCGGCGAGTGAGATCAGCACCGTGAACGCAACGCTCTCCCACCCGAGTCGCACCATACTCAAGCGCGGGATCCAGCTCGGCGAGAACGCGAGCAGCATCTGCACGGCACCCCACGCGAAGGCGATCCCGAGAGCTGCCGCGAACAGCGCGAGCAGGGCGCTCTCCGTGAGGTAGTGCCTTGCGAGCTGCGCGGAGCGCGCGCCGAGCGCCATCCTGATGGCGGTCTCCTGCTGGCGTCCCTCTGTGCGCGCGAGGAAGAGGTTCGCGACGTTGAAGCAGGCGATGAGAAGTACGAGGCCGACCGTGCCGAAGAGGATCCACATCGACCGCCCCACGTCGCCGAGCACGATGCTGCGCATCGATGCGACGTCGAAGCGGAAGCCGGTGTCCTTCATGAAGGCATCGCTGTAAGCGGTGGGAAAGAGCTCCACCACGCGGCTGCTGATCGCGGCGAGCTCGGATCGTGCCTGATCGAGCGTGACTCCGGGGCGGAGACGCGCAAGTGCGCCGAAGGTGTGCCAGTTCGTGGCTCGCGCCACCGGGTTGAGTCCCAGTGCCTGCCACACATCCACGTCCTGGTCCGGGAGCTGGACGCCCGCCTCGAGCACTCCGACAATGGGCACCGCTCGCGAGTCCATCCAGATGGTCTTGCCGATTATGTTCGGGTCACCGCCGTAACGCCGCGCCCAGAAATCGTGACTGAGCACCGCCACCGGCGCGGACGGTCCGGGCGCGACGGAGCCGGGTGCGGTGCTCGCGGGCTGGTCATCGTCGTCCGAGATGATTCGTCCCAGCTCGGGCCTCGCCCGTAGCGCGCGCAGCACGCCGGCGCTCGCCTGCACGACGCGAACTCGCTCGGGATGATCGTCGCCCGTAATGGTGGCTTCCGTCGAGTGATAGATGCCGACGTCTTCCAGCGCTCTGCTATGGTCGCGGAAGTAGAAGTAATTCGCCGGTGAGATCCCGATGCGCATGTCCGCGTTCACGCCTGGCCAGCGCGTGCCGATGTCTACCAGGCGGTCGGGCTCGGGGTAGGGAAGCGGCTGCAGCACCACGGCGTTGAGCAGCGTGAAGATCGCTGCGGTGGCCCCGAGCCCCAGACCGAGCGTGAGGATGGCGACGATCGTGAAGCCGGGGCTGCGCCGCAGCGAGCGCGCGGCGTAGCGGAGATCCTGGGCGAGCAATGTCATGACGAGTCCCGCTGGTGGAGATGTGGTATGGTCCCTGTCGCGCGACGACGTGCGCGTGCTGCGTTGTCAGATGCTGCAATGATTCGATGCCGCTGCATCCGAGTTTCCAGCTCATCCTTCGGCATGTCCGGGTCTTGCTTCTCTCCACCCGCCGAGGCGATAGTATCGGAATGCGGATAGGGCAGCGGTCGGATCACAACCGCATTCACCAGCCCGAATATCGCGGTGTTCGCGCCGATTCCGAGCGCGAGGATCGCCACCACGGTGGCGGTGAACCACGGGTTGCGCCGCATGGAACGGGCGGCGTCACGGACATCGAGGAGAAGATCGTTCATCGTGCCGCCCTCGCTGACGGCTGAATTAGCGATTCGAGTGTCGGGTGACAGCTACATGACCAGGCCGCGTCGCAATTCCTCCTACTCTGCCCTCAACGCGATCAGCGGATCGACCTTCGTCGCCCTCCGTGCCGGAATCCAGCTCGCCAGCGCCGCGACTGCCAGAAGA
>DASSOX010000217.1:0-3961 GCA_035700125.1 Gemmatimonadaceae bacterium | reverse complement strand
TCCGCGGCACGCTCCACTGGAGCGAGAAGCGTGAGGAGGCTGGAGTTGTCGCGTGCCTTCCCCGATCGTTCGACGGCATCGCCGAGGCGAACGTGGCGCGCCCGGCCGCCGCGCGACGGTTCGCCCACGTAGGTGGCGAGGAAGGCGAAGGGCGTGACCTTGTTGTCGCGCAGCTCGGCCAGGTGGAAGCAGACGCGCCCCACCAGCCGCCAGGCTGGATCGAGCGAGGCGAGGAAGTCGTGCACGCTCAGCTTTCTGGCGGCGGCCTCGCGCGTGAGCGTGCTTCCGAGATCGCGCCACAAGCTCGCGAGAACATCGGCCGAGAGATATTCCGCGCCTTTCATGGGCGGCGCGCCGGAGACCAGCTCGTCGAGCAGTTCTGGCGGCGGGTCCACGCTTTCCGGACTGATGGCTTCGCCCGACGCTAAGAGCGCGCACGATCGGCTGATGAAGTGCTTGCTGAAGTCGCGCCAGAAGGCGAGCGCGGGCGGGAGGATCGTGTCCGCTTCGACCGCGCCCAGGAGTAACAGGCCATTGCCGGAGCCACGGTCGAATGCGGCTTGCAGGGCGGCGAGGGCGCGAGGCTCGATGCCCGCAGCGCTCGGCGATCCGGGTTCGAGGTGGACTCGGCCGTGCGGGGAGAGGGCGAGCGAGGGCGGAGGAGATTCGATGATGGTCGGTGCGATATGCGGAGAGCTCGAAGGCATTGCGCGCTACGGACGGGATGCTGGCGGCTTACTCCCGGCTTCGTATGCTATCGAGGACCAACCGAGGCTGCTTTTCGAAGATCTGCAGGAGTCGCGTAGTCGCTCCGTCAGGCTCGCGCTGTCCCTGCTCCCATGCTCTCACGGTTGCGGGACTCACATTGAGAGCCATTGCGAATACCGGCTGCGACAGGCTGAGATTCTTGCGCAGCTTCGCGATCTTCCGGCTCGTATAGCGCGGCGGGGGTGCCGCGTGAACCGTGCGTGCCGTAACGACCTTTGTACGCACTCCCGACAGCTTTCCCCGCTCGTAGGCGACGGCCTCCTCGAGCCCCTCGATGATCTGCTCTCCGATAGACTTCGTTGTCGACTTTGCCATGATACTGCCTCCGGCGTTCCAGTCCACTCTATTCTGTTTCCAATGTTGCAGTCAGCTTCTTCAGTGCCGCTTCCTCGCTGCGAGTCAGGTCGTCTTTCGTGTTCTTCGAGTACGCGAGGATCAGGTAGATCCTTCCCTTCGTGCTACGATAGTAGTAAACCACACGAGCGCCTCCACTCTTGCCTCGTCCCGGCAACGCGACCCGCACTTTCCGTACACCGCCCGTTCCACGGATGACGGCACCAGTTCGAGGGGCCGCGCATATCGTCTCTTCGAGCCACCGCTGTGCGTCGTCGGATATGACTCCCTTCGCAGTCCTCTCGTAGGTAGGCAGGAAGACGAAGGTCAGCTCGCGTGAGTCGCGCATGGATAAATATAATACTGAGTATTATAGACATCAACCGCGGCTAACGGATCCCCGCTTTCGCGGGGATGACGGCGGCCTCGCTGGGATAGCTCACGAGTGCTCAGTGCTTGCCTTTCCAGCTCCATCCGACGTTCCATGCGGTCGGCTCACGGGTGGAGCGCTTTTCGCCCGGCGCGATCGGCGCGCACGACCGACCGATGAAGTGCTTGCTGAAGTCGCGTCAGAAGGCGGGTGTGGCGCCGTGAGCATCACACCTGTTCCAGCAACCATTGCGAAGCCGAATACCACTCGATGCGATTCGGCAGCGGTCGAGACGGTGGCGTTGGATCGAGAGTGATGAGGAGCGCTCGGGCAGCGGGGTACGCCTGCGCCGCAGCATCGAGCGAGTGTATCTCGCGCTCCCAGGTGGTTTCCAGCGCGGTATCGAGCGACACCTGGATGAGCAACGGTTCCGCTGCCGGGTTTTCCGCATGGAAGTCGACCTCCAGGTCGTCTCCCACCCGCACCCAACCCACGTCGTATCCGCGACGTTCGAGCTCGAGGAGGATTGCGGTCTCGAGGCGGGGACCGTACGTCCGTGCTCCTCGATCAGCCACCTCAGGTCCTCCGCGGCCATGCAAGCGAGCCGCTCAGCCTCGAGAGAAATCACCCTTGGCATACTGGCAAAGGACCTTGAATTCACCCTTTTGAGAAGGGCAAACATTACGAATATGCCCGTGTAGAGGGAAGTCGCGCAGCCGGCTCTGAACTGGCATGCTGCGGGAGAGGGCAGAGTGCCAGGAATAACCTGCTCGTCGTGCGGGATATTCATGGTCAGGGCGTCCGGGACCTGGTCGCCTGCGCGCTTGCGAAGGCGGTACACTTGCGCATATTCGCGCTAGTTAGTTGCGCATATTGGAGCCCGCCATGCCTAACGTCCGACCCCGCAAGTCACCCGGCCGCACCCGACGCGCCCGGAACCTGTCGCTCTCCGACGAGGCCGTAGAGCGCGGCGAGCTATACAGTGCGTCCGTGGGGCTCTCGCTCTCGGCGCTCGTCGATCAGATGCTCCGCGCGCTCCCGGGCGAACGGCATCCCGCCGAGGATGAGCTTCCCCCAAAGCTCCGGCAATTGCGCGAAGCGCTCGTGCGCGACGGCCGCCCGATCGATTGGCGCGAGGAGTACCGCGAGCACGTGGCGAACAAGTACGTACGGGAGGGGAGGAAGAAGTGACTACGGCGCGCCCACGTCGCAGCCGGCGGGTGCGAGAGCGTGAGCCATCCCCTCCAGCCGTGATCCTCGTCGGCACGAACGTGCTCCTGGATGCGGTCCTCGTTCGTATGCAATTGGCCGCCGATGCGGTGAGTCTGCTCGCGGCTGCGGCACGAGGTGATGTCGAGGTCGTGGCCACCGTCCATGCGCTCGCTACACTCGATTACGTGGCTCGCAAGCGGATCGGCGCAGCGGCATCGCGGTCGGCGATCGTCGAGCTGATGACGATGATCTCAGTCGTGGAAGTGGGGAGCGACGAAGTGCGCTACGCACTGTCGTCGGCGATTCCGGATTTCGAGGATGCCTTACACGTCGCTGCCGCGCGCCGGGCCGGCGCCCGCGTCATAGCGACGCGGGACCCCGCGGATTACAAGAACAGCCAGATCCCAGCACTCGCCCCGGCGGCGGCGCTCGCTAGTGCGATGGCGCGCTGAGGTCGGCTCCCTCACTCGATCTGCGATGGTGACTAACTGTCATTCCCGCGGAAGCGGGAATCCATGTTCGATAGAGCAACTTGGATCCCCGCTTTCGCGGGGATGACTTTCCATCGTCATTCCCGCGCAAGCGGGAATCCATGTTCGGTTGAGTAACATGGGTCCCCGCCTTCGCGGGGATGACGGCTGGCATTATCGGGCGGTCTCCGCCACCGGGCCGATGCGCCAACCCTGGGCAACTCGAGCGATGCATCCCGCTGCTCTCCGCCACTGCCCCCTGTGAGGTCGGAAAGTGGACAGATTGCGTGCTGCAATGGATAACATTATATTATCAATCACATAAGATAGTATAGCGGTAATCGTCCGCCTTGGAGGAAGAAGCTTGCTACAGGGCAACGACATAGATCGCGTCCTCGACGCTGTCGGCGAACTGTTGGCCGCCAACGAGGAGCGTGTGAGCATCGTGGTAATCGGTGGCGCGGCGCTCCAGCTCCTCGGCGTGATCGAGAGAGCGACGCGGGACGTCGACATCGTTGCCGTCACCCGCACTCCGGGCGACCTCCAGGAGTTGGTCAGGCCACCCGAGCCCCTACCGCCCGCGCTGGAGTCCGCCATCGCGCAAGTGGGGAGCGATTTCGGTCTGCCCGAGCAGTGGATGAATCGGGAACCGGCTGGCCAATGGGATGTCGGATTTCCCGAGGGGTTCGCCGAGCGGGTAGAGTGGCGCACTCACGGCGGTCTGGATGTGGGAGTGGCGAGCAGGCTCGATCTCATCTTCTTCAAGCTCGAAGCTGCGGCGGATCAGCCCGACTCGAACAGCCGGCAT
>DASSOX010000216.1:0-27952 GCA_035700125.1 Gemmatimonadaceae bacterium | reverse complement strand
GCCACGAGCGCTGAGCGCTCGTGGCGATTCGCTATTCCAGAGCTGCGAGCGTGGATGCTCAGAAGTTCGGATTCGTATCCAACTCTCTCTGCGGTACCGGGAAGCAGGTATCGCTACCCTGCTTTCCACCCGGGAAGAGATCCACCCCGTCCTTCAGATACCGGCGCAACGTCGGCAGCCGCTCGCCCGTGAGCCAGAGCTCCCTCGCCCGCTCGCGTGCCATCACCGGGAGATCGGTGGTGAGGTTGCCGGAGAAGGTGATCGCGCCCAGTCCCCAGTTCGTGCTGCGCAGGCTGTCCACTACCGCGGCTGCGCCACCAGGATCGCTGCCGCGCAGCTTCACCTCCGCCTCGATCAGACGGGCTTCCTCACCCGAGGCCATCACGATCGGCGTGTCGGCAGTTGGATACTTGAGCTGCAGCACCACCGGCACCGCCGCGTTGAACGACGTGAGGTCGGGACGCTCCTCCAGCAGGCCGAGCGCTTCCCATTCCGCGAGGTACGCCCACGCCTCGTGACCGGTGAAATCGAGCGAGCCGTCGCCAACCGTGAAGCGGCGCGCTTCGTCGATCGCGTAGGTGAGGCGCGTGATCTTGTTCTTCTGTGCCACGCTCGAGGTGGAGTAGTACGCCTTGAGCGAAAGACTGTTGGGCACCTCGGCTGCCGCCGCGGCCGCAGCAGGGTACTGGCCGAGCCACAGATTCGCTCTTGCCTCACCGAGCTTCGATGCTGCGAGCAACTCCGCATCGCCCGCCGCCTGCGCGGCGGTGCCGGCATCCTGGAACGCCGTGAGCGCGTCGGCCATGCGCTCGTCGGACGTCAACCCCTGGCCGCCGTTGATCGCGCTCTTGCAGAACGCCTCGGCCAGGAGCATGCGTGTGTAGGCTGCGTAGTACTTCGAGAGCGCCAAACCCTTCAGCCGCTCCGTCTCGTCGCCCGTGCCGGCTGCCGCGTCGAGAATGGCAACGGCTGTATCGGCCATGAAGCGCGCTGTCGAGAGAGGGGTGTAAAGATCGCCCAGCAGGCCCTCGTTATTGGAGGTGATGCTGCGCGCATCCATCTCGGCTCTGTACGGGAATGTGCCCGCGAGGATCATCTCGTCCGTGAGGATTGCGGTGTGCATCACGTAGTAATCGAACATCGATTGGAACGCGCCGCGCACGCCGTTCACGGTGAGAGCTACCGAACCCTCCTTAAGGTCGTCGGGGGTGAGATTGACGGGATCGTCCACCCGCAGCATGTCGTTGCAGGCGACGGTGGCCACGAGGCCGAGCGCTACGAACAGCGAACGCCAGGAGCGCCGGATCGTGCGCGAGAGAGCAGGTGCCGCAACTTTCACTCTGCCGAGCAGGGTGGCACCGCCGGATTCCATGTATGTCATCACTGGGTGCTCAGTAGTTGAGGATTAGTCCGAAGGAGACGGCGCGCGTCTGCCCGGCGCTGAAGAAGTCTCGCTGCGATGCGTTCTGCCGTCCCTGGCTGTTGACCTCCGGATCGGGGCCGGGATAGTCGGTCCAGGTGGCGAGGTTGGTTCCGGTGACGCTCAGGCTCACCCGCTGCGCGCCGAGCCGGCCCGCCCAGCGATCCGGGAGCGCATACTGCGCGGAGAGCGAACGCAGTTTCACGAAGCCGCCATCGTAGAGGAACATGTACGGCTCGAAGTTCGCGGCCGGGTCGGCCTTGAGGCGCGCCTCCCGCGTCGGGTTGCCGTTCGCGTCGCGCTCGTACTTGGCCGCGCACGTTCCGAACGACTGGCGGCACTGGTACACCTCCGTGTAGTTCACCTGTTTGTTGCCAGCCGACATGCCGAGCTGACCGTAGAGCGTGAGACGGTTGCCGAGCAGCGAGACCGTGGACGACAGTGAACCGGTGTAGGTGGGAGTCGGCTGTCCCACGTACACGGGATCCTCCGCCACGACTACCTGGTCGCTGCCATCGATGCTTACCGGACGCATGAAATACGCGCCGAAGGCGTACCCTTCGCGGTGCTCCTGTAGACCGCGGCCGCCCACCGGAATGGGCGCTGCGAGCTCGGTGATCATGCTCGTCACGTGAGTAGCGGCCAGTCGCACCGACCAGGTCGTGCTCTCTCCGCGGAGCAGCGTCGCGTCCACCGCTGCCTCGAAGCCCTGGTTCTTCACTCCACCAACGTTGTCCCAGATCCCCTGCGGGAATCCGTTCGATGGCGGGAGGGGGCGCAGTACCAGTGCATCCTTGGTGAGTTTGTCGAAGTAGGTGAACTCGAGACCGATCCGGTGCTCGAAGAGCGAAGCATCGAAGCCCAGCTCGAGCTCCTGCCCACGCTCCGGCTTGAGCTCCGGGTTCCCCTGTCGCAGCGTGCTGAAACCGGATGCAGCGGAGCCATCGGGGAGCGTCACCGCCGTGACTCGCAGCAGCGTTGTCGCGTCGAACGACCCTGGCTGCTTGCCCGAAGTCCCCCACGCGCCGCGAAGGCGGAACTCATCCACGGGGAGCTTCGGGAACCAGGGTTCCTCGCTCATCACCCATGAAGCCGCGATCTTGGGGTAGGCCACCGAGCCGAGGTTGTCGCCGAAAGCGCTGTTGCGATCGAAGCGAACGGCGGGAGTGATGTACAGGCGATCAGCGAAGGAGAGCTGCTCCTGCACGAACACACCCATGGTGCGAACTTCGTTGAATGCCTCGTCGCCTTCCGTGGCGGCGCCGTTCCCCACCGTGTAGGCACCTGGAGGGAAGCCGGTAGCACTGGGCAACGCGCCGCGTAGCTGTTTGGTGTAGTACTGCCCACCGAAGGTGGTCTGCGAAACCAGCTTGTCGGTGAGGTTGAAGTTGAGTGCCGTGGTGGCTTCGATGGTCACGGTGCGATTCTGGATGTCGCTCACGCTGCGGGAGGGGTCGCTGTCCAGGACCTTGAGTGGGACGTTGGGGATCATGTTCCATCCGTACTCGGAGTACGCGTCGTAACCGACCGTGAGCCGGTTGGTCCAGACGCTCCCCTCGGTGTGCGTAACCGTGGCCGATCCCGTGTAACGCTCGAGCTTCACCTGGTTGTCCATCGTCTCGAGGCGGGCGAAGTTGTTGCTGCCCTGGAAGGTGCGATCGTAGTTGCACATCGCCGCGGTGACGTCGGCGAGACTCTCGTTCGTGATCCGTGCTTCCTCCAGCGCGCGCGGGCAGGTCTCCATCGCGGCTCCGCCGGCGTTGGGGTCCACTGCCATGATCGGCGTCCACATCGGCTGGCCGAGTGTGACGGCGCCGATGTAGCCCCAGCTCTCTCCGTCGTTGTAGTTGTACGCGGTCGAGCTCGTGGTGTAGCCGTTGGAGATGGCGATGGTGACGTTCTCACGCGGCTTGAGCGTGAAATTTCCGCGAAGGTTGTACGCACGCTCGCCGTTCGTCACGAACACGCCCTTCTGGTCCTTCCAGTCGAAGGAAGTGAAGTAGTTGACCTTGTCACTCCCGCCGCGAAGGGAAATCCCCAGCTTCCCTATGGGGCCGTTGCGGAAGGGGTCGTAGTAGAGATCCTTGTCGGGGATATCGGCGGAGCCCTTCAGGTTGTCGATGTAGTAGGTAGTGTCCTTGTATTCCTCACCGAGATCCACGTGCGGGTTCCAGGCGCGGACGGAGTAGTCGTTGGGATCCCAGGAGATTCCGTACTCGCCGTGTGCGGAGAACTGTGCGCCTCCGTCGCCGCTCCCGTTCTTCGTGGTGATGCGGATCACGCCGGCAGCTGCCTCCGTCCCGTACAGGGTGGCGGCCGCGGGCCCCTTCACGATCTCGATCGAGGCGATGTTGCTCGGATCGATGTCGAGCATTCTGTCGGACATCGCACCACCAACGCCGCGGCTGCGCGCGTCCGTGTTGATGCGCGCGCCGTCCACGTATACGATCGGTGTGTTGTCCAGGTTGATGCTGGTGTTACCGCGGATCTTGATGTTCGCCGCGTTTCCCACAGTGCCGCTCGCGCTGGTGATGTCCACACCGGTGGCATTCCCCTGGATCAGCGTCGCAATGTTGGTGGGCGCCTTGAGCTCCGTCTGTTTCGAAGCATCGATGGTGCTCACGGCGTTGCCGATCTCCCGCTTGCGCTGTTCACCGGTGGCCGTCACCACTATCTCACTGAGCGAGACGGCAGCGCTGTTGAGCGCGAAGTCCGCCGTGACCGTCTGGCCCGCGACGACCGTCACCTGGCTCGACGTGGAGCCGTAGCCGATGCGCCGCACGCTCACCTCGACGTTGCCAGGCTGCACACCGCTTATCGAGTACCTCCCGTCCGCGCCCGTGGTCGTGCCGAGTGCGGTGCCGGTGATGAACACTTGAGCAGCAACGAGGGGCTGGCTGGTGGCGGCATCGGTAATCGTGCCGGCGACGGTTCCACCCTGGGCACTGGCGCTCACCGCGCCCATCGCCGCGAGAAACGGGAGTAGAAGCGGGATTACCAATAGCCTCGCTGCTCGTCTGAACTTTCGTTCGGGCATTGCGACCTCCGTGACGCAGTACGGTAGTGCACGTGAGCGAGCGCTGCCGAAGGCACCTTGCATGCCAGATGAGAGCGCGATCCTTCCCGCGCTCTCGCCTCGGTACAACTCGAAATGGCGCCGTGCATTAGGCGACTCGCTCCCACGCACGGCGGCAGCGCGCGGCGGCCCGGCCCACGCATCTTCGCAATCCCGCAGATGCGCCGCGCGCAGCATCCGCGATGCACGCTCCGCGCGGCGATCGCTGTCGCCGAGTATTCGTTCCACGAACATCGCGCCTCCTACTGTTGCCAAGCGAGCAGCGTTCGTTATGTTGGCACTCCAGACTTTTCACACGAGCGTCTCTGCTCTGCCCCGTGCCTGACCAGCGTTCCCCACGGCCGATCGCTCGCGGCGCGCTACTGCTGCTCGGCCTTCTCGCGCTCCTGAATGTCCCCTTCTCGGTACCGTCGCTGGGAGGAGACAAGTCGTTCGGCTGGTCGGCCAAGCCGGCCGCCGCCGGCGCAAACGAGCAGATCGTCACGCGCACCCTGCGTCGCGCGCGAGCGGCCGGCCTCCTTCCGGGCGATCATCTCCTCGGCATCGACGGTACGAGCGCCGACTCGGCCGCACTCGCGACAGCGCGCGAGAAGGCCACACCGGGCGACACTCTCGACCTCCTGATCCGCCGCGGAACGGAGCAGCGACTCGTCCGCGTCCCGGTGAGCGAGAGCTCGCCCAGCTACCTCGGGTTCCTCAGCTATGTGGTGATTCTCTCTCTGGTCGCCTGGCTCGCTGGTATCGCGCTCATCGTCTGGCGCGGGAATCGGAGAGGCGCTCTACTTCTCGCTGGGGCGCTTCTCCTTCTACCACCGAGCTTCTTCCCCAGCGGCATCCCAGGCGACCACCTGCTCGCCACCGGGCTCAGAATTCCGTGGCAGGTTGCGGGCGCCAGCTACGCGATCTTCTTCCCCGCCCTCCTCCTCCATTTCTCGGCAGTGCAGGGCCGCTGGCCGGCAGCGCTGCGCTCGCCGATCGCGTGGCTGGTCATCTACGCGGCGCTCGCGGGGATCTTCGTGGTTTCGAGCGGCAACCCGCACGACCTGCTCGGCTGGTCGCATGGCGGCACGAGCCAGCACGTGCGCGCGGGGACGGCGGTCGCGATATGCCTCGCAGTGATAGTCGTGGCCGGGCGGATCTATCATCACGGCAAGGCGTTCTCCTTCTCCATACGCTGGCTTGGCGGCGCCATCATGCTCGTCGCGCTGACCACGATCGGCCAGATTCTGCTCGGCAGCTATGCCCCCTGGTGGATAGGAACGGAGGCGATGTCAGAGATCGATTCTCTGGCGCTCCTCCTCCTCCCCACTCTCACCACATTTCACTTCTTCGTCCCGCGCACCACTGACGGCGTATGGGACTCGCAGCGGTGGGTCAACAGCGCGAGCTGGATGGTGGTCACCTGGGTCTACGGCCTGGCCCTCGTGGGCGTCAGTGGTGCGGTATTGCACATGACCAACCAGCGACTTGGCGGCGTCGAGTGGCTCCTTTTCGTGGCGATAATCATGACGACCCTCGCCCTCTCGCCGGTCCTGCAGCGTGTACGCGAGCTGGTGGACAGACGACTTCTCGCTGACTGGATCGAGCGCGAAGGGGTTGCCAACATTTTCGTAGAGCGCGTGGGCCGCGAGTTGGAGCTCGAGCGCATTGCAGCGAACGTTGCCCGCGAGCTGCCCTCCGTGCTCGCCGTTGCCTCGGCGGAGCTGGTGCTGGCGAAGGAAGCGGCGGAGGAGTGGCTGGGTAGAGATGCTTCGATCCCGATGGTTGGTGTCACGACCATGAGTCGCGCGGAGATCGGCGTCGCGCTGGCCGGCAGCCACCGCCCCAACGGCGACGATATAGTGATAGCGGTGCGCGACGCCGAAAACACATTGGTTGGCGCCCTCCGCATGGGGCGCCGCCTCGACGGCCGCGACTTCGACACCGCCGCCGACGGTCTGCACAGAATCGTGAGCCAGGGCGTGGCGAACGCGCTCGCGAGCGCTCGGTCGTATCTCATCCTGCGTCGCGCGCGCGAGGAGCTCGCCGAATCGGAACGGATCGCGTCGCTCGGTGTTCTGGCCAGTGGCCTGGCCCATGAAATCAAGAATCCGCTCGCCAGCCTGCAGATGGGCCTCTACCTGCTCGAGCGCCAGGGCGCTGATGGAAGCAAGCTCTCACGCATCCGACGCGACGTCCGACGAATAGACGATATCGTCTGCGGCCTCCTGCGCTACACCAACCACGAACCGGTCGAGCGTCCCGGGCTCGTGGACGTCCGGCCCATCGTCAGCAACTGCGTCGCGGAGCTGCGGCCGCTGGCGGAGGATCGTGGTGCCCGGCTCACCGAGCGATACGCGCACGAATCGGCATCCGTGCTCGGCCTCCCCGGTCAGGTCCGCCTCGTCGTTTCCAACATCCTCACCAACGCCATAGACAGCATACCGGATGGCGGAGCAATCCACGTGGAGCTGGAACTCTCCACTTCGCTGGTGGAGATCAGCGTCGCCGATACGGGACCGGGGATTCCGCCTGAGCTGCGAGATCGGATCTTCCAGTTGAACTTCTCAACCAAACCCGGTGGCAGCGGTATCGGCCTCGCTCTGGCGCGGCGCGAAACCGAGCGATTGGGCGGCCACATCGATGTCGAGAGCGGCGCATCCATTGGCACATCCCTGCGCATCGTACTCCCTCGCGCGTACATGGACACGAAGACGGTTGCCTGAGCCGCCGTGCCGACTTACCCGCCCACCGCTTTCATACACCACGCTTCGGACGAGAGAGCAGAGTCATGCGAAGACCACGCTTCCTGATCATCGACGACGAGCGCAATTTCCGCGAATTCCTGGCCGAGGCGCTGGAAGTCGAGGGCTACGGCGTGACGCAGGCGGCCACGGCGCGAGCCGGGCTCGCACTCGCTCGACAGAATCTTCCGCAGATAATCCTCCTCGATCAGAACCTCCCCGACGGGTCGGGGCTCGACCTCATTCACGATCTGCGCGCGCTGCCGAGCAACCCGGTGATCATCATGATCACCGCGTACGCTGGCTACGACAATGCAGTCCGCGCCGTGAAGGCCGGTGCGTTCCACTACCTGAACAAGCCATTCGGCTTCCCCGACCTTCTCGATGTGGTTGCGGAGGCATGCGTGGCCTTCCCCGCGCTCGGTGAGCCCGGAGAGCTGGAGCTGCTCGGCGCACTGGTGGGCGCGCACCCGCGCATGGCGCAGGTGAAGCAACGCATCGCGCGCATCTCCAGGACGCCGGTGGCCACGGTGCTGATACGTGGAGAGTCGGGTACCGGAAAGGAGGTTGCGGCGCAGGTGATTCACCGCGCGAGCGACCGGGCAACGAAGCGCATGGTCTGCGTGAACTGCGCCGCGCTGACCGAGTCGCTCCTCATGGACGAGCTGTTCGGCCACGAGCGCGGCGCATTCACCGACGCCAGAAGCCAGAGGGAAGGAGTATTCGAGAACGCCCACGGTGGCACGCTCTTTCTGGACGAGATAAGCGAGATGGGAGCGCGTGCACAGGCGGCGCTGCTGCGCGTCCTGGAGCAACGTTGCGTGCGTCGCATCGGCGGAGAGAAGGAGATCCCGGTTGACGTTCGGGTGCTCGCTGCCACCAACACCGACCTCGAGGAGCAGGTCGCGAGCGGCCACTTTCGTGGTGATCTCTACTACCGCCTGAACGTGGTGCAGGTGGAACTCCCGCCGCTGCGCGAGCGCCGCAGCGACATAGCGATCCTGGCCAGTCACTTTTCGCGCGTGCTTGCCGAGCGTTACAACGAGCCAGTACGCGACATCGCGCCCGAAGCGATGATGCTGCTCGAAACCCACGACTGGCCGGGGAACGTGCGCGAGCTTCGCAACACGATCGAGCGCGCGTACATCGTGGGCAGCGGCCCGGAAATCGCGCCCGCCGTGCTGGCAGACGAGCTGCACTCCGTCCAGCGGCGCGCCACCTCTCCCCCACTCGCCGACGCCTCTCGTCCCTTCCAGGAGCTGAAGCGCGAAGTGCTGGATGACTTCGAGCGCGCGTATCTGGAATCCGCCCTCACACGCGCCGGCGGCAACATCACCCAGGCCGCCGAGGAAGCCGGCATGCTACGCCAGGTCTTCCAACGCATGCTGGCGAGGCATGGGATGAGCGGGGAGATGTACAAGAGGTAGGAGGGAGCAGGGAGCAGAAAGCAGGAACTGCAAGGGTTCAGGAGGCAGGGTTCACGGTTCAGGTACTGCTCATTCGATCGTCAATCCCGCGTAAGCGGGAATCCATTTTACCCGGCCGAACATGGATCCCCGCTTTCGCGGGGATGACAGTCGTGTAGGCAGCTCCTGAACCCTGAACCCTGCCTCCTGAACTCTCGCAGTTCACTGCTTCCTGCCCTCTGCTGTCTGCTGTCCTTTCACTCCACTCCATTTCTCCAGCAACGCCGCCAACTTTTTCTCCGCGGACACGACGGCAGCGATGGTCGGGCGAGTGGGCATCGCGTCGGCGTCATCTACCGTGCGGAGGAGGGAGCTCAGCTCGCCGTTGAGACTCGCGAAGCTCGGCGAGCCGGAGCCGCCGCCGAAGCGGCCGGCGCGGCCTTCGAGCGAGGCGGCAATGCGGTCCAGCGAGTCCAGTGACGGTGGCAGTCCGCCGTCCGCCTTCAGGGAGTCCAGCCGAGCGCGGAAGGCGCGGACATCCTGGAGCGCGTCGTAGTCCTTGCGCATCGCATCAGTGATGCGAGTGGCGAGAGCGAACTGTTCGGCGATCGCGGTGGCTGGCGCCTTCACGTTCGGATCCATCTTCAATGTCAGCGGACGTGTGTGGCTCTTTCCATTCACCGTGAGCTTCACGGTGTACGTACCCGGGAGCGCCCACGCGCCCGTCGGGATGCGCGGGGTGTTCTTGTAGATCGCCGAGATGGGATACGAGAACGAGAGTGCGGCCGGTGGCGCGTGGTGGACGTCCCACACGAAGCGATGCATCCCGGCCGAGGTAGCGATGCTCGCGGGCGGGCGAATCCAGTAGTCGGGAACGTTGTCCTCGATCGGCGGTGGCGGCTCGTCGTCGCTCGAGTAGCGGCGGACGAGTTTCCCGCGGCTGTCGAGGATCTCCAGCGTCACCGGGCCGGTGGCCGCCGAGCGAAGATAGTAGTCGATGATCGCGCCGTCCGGTGGGTTCTCACCGGCGGGCTCCTCCTGCGGCACCGGCGTATCGGTGTAGTTGTTCCAGCGAACACGATAGGCGGTGGCGGGCCGGAAGAGGTAGGCATCGGCGGACGCCGTCTGCTCACTCAACTGCCTGAGCGGCGAGACATCGTCGAGGATCCAGAACGAGCGGCCGTGTGTGCCGACTACCAGATCGTTCTCGTGTACCACGAGATCGCGAATCGAGGTGGCCGGCATATTGAGACGGAGCGACTGCCACCTCTCGCCATCGTCGAACGAAACCCATACCTGCGTCTCGGACCCGGCGTAGAGCACTCCCTTCTTCTTCGGGTCCTCGCGGACGACATTGATGATCGCGCCGTCGGGAAGTCCGTTCGTGATGAGCTTCCACGTCTTCCCGCCGTCGTGCGTGCGGTAGATGTACGGCTTCAGATCGTCGAGCCGGAAAGTGTTCACCGCGGCATACGCGGTGCGGGTGTCGAAGTGCGAGGCATCCATGATGGACACCTTGCTCCACGGCTCATCGCGCAGCGCGGGCGGCGTGACGTCACTCCACGACTTTCCGGCGTCGCGCGTCACGTGGATCAGGCCATCGTCGGTCCCGGTCCAGATCACGTTCGCGTCGAGATACGACGGCGCGATAGTGTAGATGACGCCACGGTGCTGCCCCCTTTCCGGATCGAGCTCCTTGAAGACGCCAAGGTTGGCGGGAACGGCGGATGACTTACGCGTCAGATCGGGACTGATCTTCGTCCAGCTCGTGCCGCCGTTGGTGGTCTTCCAGAGCACGTTGGACGCGAAGTAGAGCGTGTGCGGGTCCACCGGCGAGAAGAGAACCGGCTGGGTGCGCACCACGCGGAAGTCATCGCCGCCGCGAGCGGGGGCTGGTGAGACGTTCTGCGTCTGCCGAGTGCGACGGTCGAAGCGCGTCACCTTTCCGCCGTAGACGATGTTCGGATCGAGCGGATCCGGCGCAACGTAGCCGTACTCCTCCACGCCCACCGGATACCACTGGCGATAGGTGATCTGGCCGTACGGCCCGCGGCTCTTGATGCAGACCGAGCCGCTCTCCTGCTGGCCGCCGCACACCCAGTAGGGGAAGCTGTTGTCGGTGGAAACGTGATATAGTTGTGCGGTCGGCTGGTTGTACCAGGAGCTCCACGTCGCCCCGCCGTTCACAGTGATGATCGCTCCCTGGTCGGCCGCGAGGATTATCGTCTTCGGGTCGCGCGGGTTGATCCACACCCGATGGTAGTCGTCGCCGCCTGGCGCACCGCGGAAGGCCGCGAAGCTCTTCCCCCCGTCGGTCGACTTCCAGGTCATGATGTTGGCCACATAGAGGACATCCGGGTCGGTGGGATCCACGCGTACTTCGTTGAAGTCGCCATCGCGTCCCCAGAGTCGTGCATCATCGTTCACGAGCGTCCAGCTCTCCCCCGAATCGGTCGAGCGATAGACGCCGGCGCCCTTCCGAGCGCCGACCACCGCGAAGATGATATTCGGGTGGCTCGCGGAAATGCTGATTCCGATGCGCCCCAGCTCATCTTCGGCACCGGGCAGCCCCTTCGTCATCTTCTTCCAGGTGCTGCCGGCATCGGTGGACTTGTAGAGGCCGTTCTTCTCCGAGAGAGTCCACGAGCTCCCCACCTCCCACGGCGCCTGCCGCGCGGCCCACATCACCGCGTAGACGGTCTGCGGATTCGATGGATCGATCGCCACGTCCATCCCGCCGGTGTTCTCGTCGGTGTAGAGGACTTTCTCGAAACTCCGGCCTCCATCAGTGGAGCGGTAGATGCCGCGTTCCTCGTTCGGACCGTACGGGTGGCCCAGCACCGCTACGAAGAGCCGATCGGGATTGCGCGGGTCGACTTCGATCGCGGGGATCTGCTGACCCTCTCGGAGTCCGAGGTGCGTCCACGTTTCGCCGCCGTCGCTCGACCTGTACATCCCGTCTCCGGTGGAGAGATCGGGACGCTGCAGTCCCTCTCCACTCCCCACGTAGATGACCTTCGGGTTCGACGGAGCGATGGCGATGGCGCCGATGGAACCCGTGGGCTGATCGTCGAAGATCGGCGTCCATACGCGCCCGTAGTCGGTGGTCTTCCAGACACCGCCGTTGTTCACGCCGATGTAGAAGACGTTCGGCTGATCGGCGATTCCGACCGCCGCGACCGTCCGGCCGCCGCGATGCGGCCCGATCATACGCCAGCGCATCTCCCCGAAGAGCGTGGAGTCGTACTGCTGCGCGCGGAGTGAGGCGGCGGGTGCCGTGACTGCCGCGCACCCTAGCGCCAGCGCGAAGATGAAGGTGTTCCTCTTGATCACCGAAGCTCCTCCAGGGGGCCTGTTCATGCGTCATCCCCGCGAAAGCGGGGATCCATGTTAGCCAGACCAAACATGGATCCCCGCTTTCGCGGGGACGACGAGCAATCAGTATTTCCAGCTCGTCACATCCGCGCCCTTCGGCGCGGTCTTCGTCCAGTGCTCGGCCATGAGCGGGATGAAGCGTCCGTGGTAGGTGAGTCGCGAGAACGCGTTCGCGTTCTCGTGGTCGCCGCTCCAGCAGTGCTCATCGCGCGCGCCGTACTGCACCGTGGCATCCGCCGACGGGTTCTTCGCCGACTTCAGGAAATCCTCGGCGAGGTAAACGGCGTTGTTCAGGAAGAAGTTGTCGGAAAGTCCCACGTTGAGGTGGATCTTGCCCCGTACCTTCGGGCCGAGCGTGGACCAGTCGCGCTGCATTATGTGCACGAGATCGTAGTTGTCACGCCAGTACTCCGCCACCTCGTGGTCTATGGCGCCGGTCTCCTTGTTCCAGATCCGCTTCGGGTAGCCGTCGTCACCCACGGGCGAGAACACCGCTTCCCAGATGTCCCACTGCCCACCCGAGCGCGACTTGGTGCCGAGCGCCAGCTCCTTGTGATTGGATTGCTCCACCGTGGAACGCGTCTGTCCCAGGTAATCGCGCTCGCCGGGACGGAGCGTCTGTCGCCACGATCCACCTGTGTAGTAGGCGTTGCTGTCCGAGTAGATGTCGATCGTGGTGAACATCCTGAAGTCGATCGGGTCGGGACAGTTGGCGTAGGCGCCGTTGTACTCGTCGGGGTATTTCACCTGAACGCCAAGCGCCTCCCACCCGCCCGTGGATCCGCCGTAAGTGGCGCGCGCCCATCCCTTCCCAATTCCCCGGAACTCCTTCTCGATGTAGGGGATCAGCTCGTACATGATCGCGTCGCCGTAGGGACCGAGATTCTCCGAGTTCACGGCGTAGGAGTCGTCGTAGTACGGGTTCGCGTGCTGGATCGTCACCATGATCACGCGCGGGAAATCAGGGCCCGTCCACTTCCTGTAGAAGTCGTAGCCGTACTGCTGGAGGATCCGCGGATAACCGTACTTCTCGCACAGATCGCCCTCGTGTCCGTTGGGGCAGTATTTCGCGATGCTGTCCGGCTGCGCCCGTGGAAGGTCGGCATCGGGAGGCGTCTCGCGCCACCCGGACACTTCGCGCTCGAAGTGCCCCTGATAGACCGCGAGCGGATAGCGCGCCTCCGGGTGCTCGTTCCACCCTTCCGGAAGGAGTACGATGGCACCCAGGTGCATCGGTCTCCCCCAGAATTTCGTGAGACGCTCGCTCTGGATCACCACGTGCTTCACGTACTTGGTGTCGTGAACCTTCGGCAGCGGCGGGATGACGTTGTCGAGCGCGATCCGGATCTCCGCTCCCTGCCGCGGATCGAGGTGCACCTTTTTCGGAGTGCTGTAGAGATTCCCCGGTGCACGGTTCCACTGCTGCCCTTCGCCGCGGTCCATGGGGAGTTTCACCACATGTCCATCGCTCCGGTGGAAGGTCTCGTACTCGTGAAGCAGTGCCTGCACCCAGTAGTCGCCGGGTGGAAGCAGCGCGAGACGCCGCACCGGGTAGCCGGTGGCGGCGCCGTCGATGACTGCTGTCTCTCCCGGACGCAGCCCGTCCACATCTATGCCGAAAACCTGCTGCGTCGCATCGCCATCGGAAATCTGAAAGCGTGGCTCTCGGGCGCTATCGGTGGAGATGAGCACCAGCATGCGTCCATCCAGCGCCTCGCTCCCGCTATCCGGGACGCTCACCACGAAGCGCAGCTTCGAGCGCTCGGTACCACCTGCCTCCCGGCACGCCGGGAGCGTGAGGGCGAGCGTGGCGAGCGTGGCAAGCGCGAGCACCCGGATGCTCGCACCGCCGGACCGGCTGAAGTGTACGGACATCTACCGCGACCTCACGATGGATGGAGTGGAGAGGGGAGTTTCGCTGTCCGGCTCAGGCCTTCGTGTTCCGCGCAGCAGCCGCCAGAGTGTCGTTCTCGCTCCAGACGCGGAGAAGGTTCCCGCCCCAGAGCTTGCGGATCTGCTCCGTCGTGTAGCCGCGCTTCACCAGCTCGGCGGTCACGTTCCGTGTTTCGCCGGCATCGTTCCACCCGGTCACGCCGCCGCCGCCGTCGAAGTCGGAGCTGATTCCGACGTGGTCTATTCCGATCAGCTTCACCGCGTGATCGATGTGGTTCACGAATTCCTGAACCGTGGCCTTGGGCCACTTCTTCTCGATCTCCGCCATCTCGCTGTCGTAGATCGCGCGCTTGTCGGTGGTCATGTTGCGGAAGGCGCCTCGCTCGGTCAGGCCGAGCTTCTTACGCAGCGAGTCGATGGCGGCCAGCTTCTCCGGCGCCGGCGCTTTCACGTAGCCGTCGAAGGCCACTATCTGAACGACTCCGCCATTCTTCTTCACGGCCTCGAGCTGCTCATCGTCCATGTTGCGCGGCACGTTCGCCAGGGCCGAGGTGCTCGAGTGAGAGGCGATCACCGGCGCCTTCGAGAGCGCAGTCGCCTGCATCATGCATTCCTTCGAGACGTGCGACACGTCCACCATCATCCCCACCCGGTTCATCTCCGCGACGACCTTCTTCCCGAACTCGCTGAGGCCGTGGTGCTCGGGACCTTCGGGATCGGTGGATGAGTCGCAGATGTCGTTGTTTCGCGTATGCGCCAGCGTCATGTAGCGCGCGCCGAGATCGTGGTACTTCTGGATGAGACCGAGGTCCTTCCCGATCACGTAGCCGTTCTCGATCCCGATGGCCGCCACCAGCTTCCCGCTGTCGTGGATACGACGCACATCGGCTGGCGTGTAGGCGATCTCGATCATCCCCGGGTACATCTTCTCGCTCATGCGGTGGATCGCGTCGAACTTCTCCATGGCCGCCTGCTTCGCCTTCTCGTAATTCTCCTTCGTGCGCGGCGTCTGTCCGACGAACACGGCGAAGAACGCTACATCGAGCCCACCGTCCTTCATCTTCGTGAGATTCACCTGCCGCGACGCGTCGAGCGGATCCACCTCGGGAGTCGCGAAGTTCCCCGGGATGTCGTCGTGCGTGTCGATGGTTATCACACTATCCTGAATCGCTCGCACCCTGTCCGCGAGATCTCGATCGGCATCCGGCTGGGGCTTCGCCATGCAGGCCGCGAGTACCGCGACCGGGAGGATGGCGAGTAGCCGAGTCGCTTTCACTATTTCACCTTTTTCTGGTATATGGACATGTCGCTATGAGTCGTGATGCCGCTCAGCTGTTCATCCCGCCGAATGGCTCTTCTATCGACGGGCTCTGCGGGGTGAGGAGCTCCGCGCCGCTCGGAGTGATGTGCATGTCGTCCTCGAGCCGGACGCCGAACTCGCCCGGGATGTAGATCCCCGGCTCGTCGCTGAAGGTCATCCCGCGCTCCATCGCCAGCGTGTTTCCCTTCACGAGGTATGGCCACTCGTGACCGTCCATCCCGATCCCGTGCCCCAGCCGATGCGAGAAGTAGGTGTAGTCGGGACCGTATCCAGCATCCACGATCACCTTTCTCGCGGCTGCATCCACTGACTGGCACTCGCCGCCGGGCCTTGCGGCCGCCAGCGCAGCCGTCTGCGCGCGGTGTACGATGTCGAAGATCTGCTTCATCTTGTCGGTGGGCTTGCCGAGCACGAAGGTGCGGGTGATGTCCGACTGATAGCCCTCCGCGTTGCAGCCACCGTCAACCATGATGATGGTCCCTTCCCGGATCGTCTGCGGCGTGCGCGAACCATGCGGAAGCGCCGAGTACTCGCCCACCTGGACGCTCGCGCCTCCGGTGAAGCCGAGTCGGCGGTGCGCGGTGGAGATGAGATCGCGCACTGTGGCCTGGGTCATCCCTTCCGCGAGCGACTCGTACACGGCCCGGTACGCACGGAGAGTGGCCGCGCAGGCCAGTCGCATGAGCGCAATCTCGTGGTGATCCTTCACCATGCGGCAGCCCGCGGTGATCGGCGTGGCGCTCACGATCTTCAACGAGGGTGCTGCGTGCGCGATTCCGTCCGCGAACATGAAGCGCAGCGTTTCTTCCGCGCCGAGCGTCCCTGTGGAGATGCCGCGACCCTTGAGCGCCTTCGCCACCAGCTCGTACGGGCTCTCGTGCTCGTTCCAGACCAGAATGTCGGCGTCGCTTCCGATCGGCCCGTCCTTCAGCTGCTCCATGGCTCGCGCTTCCTCGAAACGCGGTGCAACGAGGAAGGGCTTCCCCTTGGCTGGTAGCACCAGTGCGAGGAGTCGCTCGCTGATCCCCCACTGCAGACCGGTGAAGTAGCGCAGCGAGGTACCGCCGGGGAGCACGATGGCGTCGATCTTCTGACGCTGCATCAGCTCACGCGCTCTGTCGAGCCGCGCGCGGCGCTCATCGCTGGTGATGGGCGTCGCCTGATCGGCGAGCGATGACAGCGATGCGATCGGCTTGGGGAGATCGCCATCCTCCGTGGCGGGCCGCTCCGACTGGCCGCCCGACACGCCGCACGCGGTAGCCGCAACCGCGAGCGTGGAGGCACCGAGGAAGTGTCGGCGCGAGAGATTTGGAGTGCTCATGTCGCTCCGCATTGGCAGTGGACATGCCACCGCCGAGTTCGAGTTTGTAGGGTGGGCGGCGGTCCTCGCAAGGCGTTGCGAGAACGACCGTTATCGGGGTTGGCGCAGATGGGCGGAACGGTGCCGCCCGTTCTCACAATACGCGCATCGCATCCGCAATGATGTGACTCTCGCATCCAGGAGGATGCGGTGGTGGGGAGGGGGGCAGGGAACTACAAAGGGTTCAGGAGGCAGGGTTCAGGGTTCAGGTACTGCTTATACGACCGTCATTCCCGCGTAAGCGGGAATCCATTTTACCCGGCCGAACATGGGTCCCCGCTTTCGCGGGGATGACAGTTGTGCAGGTAGTTCCTGAACCCTGAACCCCGCCTCCTGAACCCTCGCAGTCCCCCCTCCCCCTACTCCGCCCTCAGCGCCACATTCGGGTCGACGCGCGCGGCGCGGCGGGCGGGAATGAAGCTGGCCGCAGCGGCTACGAGCAGCATCACCAGCACCACGCCACCGTACACCAGCGGGTCGCGCGCCGACTCCTGGAAGAGGAGTGGCTCTATCCTGCTCGCCGCCGCGAACGTGGCGAGTCCGCCGATGATGATGCCGAGCGCGGCGAGCAGGAGCCCCTGACGTACGACGAGCCACAACACGTCACCCTGCTGGGCGCCAAGCGCGATGCGTACCCCCATCTCGTGCGAGCGCTGCACCACGTTGTACGCGATCACGCCGTAGAGGCCGATCGTAGCAAGCACCAGCGCCAGCGTCCCGAACACCATGAACATGGTAGCGCCGAGCGACCATGAACGCATCTGCTGCCCGACGACTTCGGAGAAAGGAGTGACGGTGATGTACGAGGCGCCCGGCATGAGCTTCTGCAGCTCGCGACGCACCTCTTCCACCTGGCTCGTGGGATCTCCGCGCATGCGCAGGAGTAATCCGGCACGCTCCGGATGGTACTGCTCGGCCGAGAGATAGTAGAAGAGCCCCGGGTCGTCGCTCAACTGCTCGTTCTTGATGTCCTCGGCGATTCCGACGACGTAGGTGCATGGCAGTGAATCAGCGCCGACCTTGATGCATTTCCCCAGCGCGTTCTCACCTGGCCAGAGCTTCTTGGCCATGGAGGCGCTCACCACCACGGCGCCCGGAGCACCGGCCACGTCCTGCGCCTCTATCCCCCGCCCTGCCAGGATGCGCGTACCCATGGTGGCGAAGAAGTCCGGCGACACGGAATTGAGGTCGTACTGCGCGTGCACGAGAGCCGTGTCCACGCCAGGCACGTTCAGTCCCATGCTCCAGGTGCTCCAGAACGGGAGAGTGACGCTGAGCGCCGCGCGCTCCACCGCGGGAATCGCCTGCGCGCGCTCCAGAAGCTGCTTCCTGAGTGTCATCTCGTGCGCGCTGTCGAGCTTCACGCCGCGCATCGCCAGATCCAGCACCAGCACCGAGTCGGGATCGTAGCCGAGCCGGATGTTCTTCACGTTGTTCAAGCTGCGCACGAAGAGGCCGGCGCCAACCAGGAGAACCACCGACAGCGCGCCCTGGAGAATGAGCAGCGCGACCCGCGCGCGCGACCTGTGGATCACACCCTCACGCTGACCTGCCTTGAGGTCCACCGTGAGATCGGTCTTGCCAGCCTGGAACGCAGGCGCGAGCCCCGTGATGATGCCGGCGAGCAATACCGCCGCTCCCACGTAGATGAGCGTACGAGTATCCGTCATCACCGGCGATTCGGAACCGGGCGGCAGGAACGCCGCGCGCAACGCCGAGCCGCCCCACTGTCCCAGAATCAGTCCCGCTACGCCGCCCAGGAGCGCGAGCAGGACGCTCTCGGTTAGGAGTTGAGAGAGAAGCCGCTTCCGGCTCACGCCCAGAGCAACGCGCACCGCAATCTCTCGCCGGCGACGCAGAGCACGCGCGAAGAGCAGATTGGCCACGTTGGCGCAAGCGATCAGGAGAACCACCAGCGCCATCCCGGCCACGAGTGCCGCGACCTTCGCGGTGCTGCTCTGGTTGGGCCCCCGCTCGCTGAGGATGGAGGCAATCAGGGCGTGGTCACGCGCTCTCCTTTCGCCGTTCGCTGCTGTCTCGCCATACTTCTCATCCGCTGCGGCATAGCTGCGCTTCAGCGCCGAGGTGAGGTCGGCGTTCGCGGCGGCAACGGTGACTCCCGGCTTCCGCTGGGCGATCATGCTGGCCCAGGTCCAGCGGTATGTATCCCACCAGTTCTCGCCCTTCAACCTGAGGTCCACGCCGGCTGCGTACGAAGAGATCGGGATGTAGGCCACCGGCGGCTCCTCGGGCCAGAGCCCGGCGAACCCTCTCGGCGACACGCCAATCACCGTGTAAACCGTGGGGCCGATCTGCAGCGTTGAACCGAGCACGTCGGAATGGCCGCCGTATCGGGTCTGCCACATTGCGTAACTCAGCACGACCACCGGAGTGCCATCGGGAGGAGCATCCTCCTGGGCGCTGAAGTAGCGCCCGAGCACCGGCGGCGCATCGAAGAATCCGAAGAAGCTCGAGCTCACCGCGCCCACCTGCATCTCGCGCGCATCGGAACCAACGCCTATCGCGAGCTTACGGCTCGTGATCTCCGCCGTGCGCGCGAAGGACCTCGTCCACTTCGTGAGATCCACGTAGCGCGCGTACTGCACTCCTCCGTTGACGAACTCCTCGCCCCGGAAAGTCGACGAGACGTAGACGCGATGCGTGAGCGCCGGGTCGCTGAGCATTGGCGGTGGACGGAAGAGGAGCCGATCGACCACCGAGAAGATTGCCGCGTTCGCGCCTATCCCGAGCGCGAGAGTGAGGACCACCGCCGCGGTGAATCCGGGTCGCGCGCGCAGGCCGCGAATGGCGTAGCGAAGGTCGCGCGAGAATGCGTCCCACCAGCCCATGTTCGCCACGGTCGGTCTCCTGTGTGTTTGGTGCACCTTACCGCATCACGAGAGAGACAGTTTCAGCGGCGGGACGGTTGCCGGCGGCCCCACTCCGCTCGCGACCCTGGGAGGCGATCGCTGCTACTCGCCCGCTCCGGCTCCGTCAGCTTCTGCCTGCGCGCTTCCCTTGAGCTCGACCGTCCGCTCGATGCGGCGATCGGGGACCAGCCACGTCAGCGCCACGAACACGTAAATAGCTCCCGCGATCCACGGCCGGACGAACGATGCGACGATCGCGACCAGGTAGAGCACTGGCGAGAGCTTACCCTTCAGGTCGCGTCCCACCGCCCGCTCGAGGATGGAATCGGGCCCCTGCCGCCTGATGATGGCCGCCTGCAGGATCGTGTAGGCGATGGCAGCCATCAGCAGCACCGCCCCGTACAGTGCCATCGGCACGGAAGCGTAGTGGTTCTCACCGATCCACGCAGTGGCGAAGGGCACGAGCGAGAGCCAGAAGAGAAGATGCAGGTTCGCCCAGAGAATGCCGCCATCCACGCGCCTCGTCACATGAAGCATGTGGTGGTGATTGTTCCAGTAGATCCCCAGGTAGACGAAGCTCAATACATAGCTCAGGAAGACCGGGAGAAGCGGCCGGAGCGCCTGCATGTCGGCCTCGTGCGGCGGGCGCAGCTCCAGCACCATGATCGTGATGATGATTGCGATCACGCCGTCGCTGAATGCTTCCAGTCGTTGCGTACCCATGTATCTCTAGGCGAGAAAGTCCACGAGCGCCGCGTTGACTTCGTCGGGCGCTTCTTCGGGGCTGGCGTGCCCCACTCCCTCCAGGAACATCACGCGCCCGCACGGCGCCTCGCGCACGAGCTGCTCGGCGTCGCGTGGCGACACCAGTCGGTCCTCGCGCCCAAAGATCACGAGCAGCGGCATCTCGAGCCGCCGCACCTCATCCAGCGTGAGCAGGCGCCAATCCACTTCGTGCAGCAGCGCCCAGAGCGCCTGCACGAATGCCGGATCCCGCGCCGGTGCAAAGTATTCGTCGACATCGCGCGCAGTCGGCCGCCCACGCGACCCGTAGGCGCCGCGCAGCGCGAGCGCGAAAGCCCACCTTCGCGCAGCAACCGGAGGGAGTGCCGCTCCGAGTCCCACCGGGAAGAGCCGCGCCAACCCCACCAGTCGCACGCGCCCGAAACCCACCGGATCGAAAAGCGCAAGTCGCTTCACCCGGTCCGGCGCCTCGAGCGCCACCCGCGCCGCAACGAGTCCGCCGAGCGAAAGCCCGACCAGCGTCGCGCTCTTCACGTCGAGCGCATCGAGCACCTCGATCACATGCTCCGTGAGCGACTCGACAGTATACTCGCCCTCCCCGAGCGGCTTGTCGCTCCCACCCTGCCCCTTCATCTCTACAGCGATCGCCCGCGCTCCCCTCTCCCCCAGCGCTCCGAGGTTCTTCCGGAACGCATACGCCGAGCACCCCCACCCCGGAAGCATGACGACAGCTTCCCCCTCCTCCGGCCCGCTCTCTACGACCCTCACCCTTATCCCGGAACGAAGCGCGACATACCTCGCCCCCACCCCCTCCATCCCGGCAGGGTAGATGTCTCTTTCGGCTAGAAAGCGTGGGGACATGGAACGGAGTCGGAAGGAATCAGGAGACAGGAAACAGGGAACCGCACACCCGCAATGTCATTCCCGCGAATGCGAGAATCCATGTTACTCAGCCGAACCGCCATCCCCGCTTGCGCGGGGATGGCGGCAACAAGTGGTGTGCGGTCCCCTGCTTACAGTCTTCTGTCTCCTGTTTCCTTTCAACTCGTCACTCCACCTCCACTCCCCACCCCCCGTACCTTCCGATCACGCCGAGGCGGAAGGTGACATCGGAGCGTACGGATTCGGGAGAGGTATCGGGACTCAGGGGGAAGAGCGGCCAGGAATACGGGGTGGAGGCGCTGATCGTCGGCGTGCGCCGGCCGGTGCCCGGCTGCTTCCAAACGCCCTCGGAGTCGCGGTCGCCGAGGAAGCGCTCGAAGAGCTTCGACCAGTTCTCGTTCCGCTGCAGGAGGCCGAGCCGGGCCACCAGCTCCAGCCACTGAAGCGCAGCGGGGATGTCGCCATCCACCGCGTTCCGATGCGGAAGCTGGTCGCCCAGCACGAGGTGCGGCTCGGCCACTATCTGGTCGCCCACCACGCTGGCCGCGGTCTGGCGCGGTAGTGGCTGCGAGATTGCGGCGTAGACCCGCTCCATGAAGTCGTAGTGCTCGTTCCGGAAGTGCGGCATGTAGGCCAGCATCTGGAGGAGGTAGACCGATGGCGGTGCCGCCTCCGGCGCGAGCACGTGCTGGTTCCCGGAACGAACGAACGGCTTTTCGGCGTGCGGCGAGCGGAGGAACGCGTCCACCCGCTCGGTGATCCGTCGGGCTGCGCCGCGGAGCCGCGGGTCGTGACCGTAACCCGCCTGCGCCAGCGCGGCCGCGGCGGCCTCGCGCAGGATCGCCCGCCCGTGCCTCACCAACTCCTGCCCTGCCCGACCGCGCGGGGCAAGCTCGTACAGGTACGACGGGTCCTCATCCTCGGCGAGCAGCCGGAAGAGAAGACGACGGGCCTGCAGGAGCGGTGGCGAGTCGCGCTCCCAGCCATACTCCAGGAGTCGCTGCACCGCGCTGATAGTCCCCACGCCCGTGAAGCTCTCCACCGATGCCGGAACGGAGAGCATCCCGCCCGGCCAGGTTCCGTCGGTGCGCTGCAGAAGCGCGAGCAGCAACGCTGGCTCGTAGGTGTACGGCAGCGATGCCAGCGCGTCGGCTCCCTCCGTGGGGATCCTTGCTATCTCCGTGGCGGCGCGGAACTTGATCGGAGCAGCCGCGTGCTCGAGAAGCCACGAGAGCGGGAAGCGAAATGAGTCCTGGGCGCTCGGAGCGGGGGCGGGAATATAAAAGTCCGGCGTGATCGGAACGGTCACGGGCACCCTCGCGAGGTTCGTAGTAAGTCGTTGTAAACAACGCAGATGGCGCGGTACTACGTTCGCCTGGATCGCGGCCTAACGATACTACAATGTTGAACGGCTCGCCAGAAGTCAGGATCGCACGCGGCCGATTCCATCGACACTGAGCTGACGGTGGGCGCCTCAGCTCGGTGCTTGTGGACGTGTTGGCCGACGATCATCTTGCCACAGAGCACTTTACGGCGTGAACATGATCCAGAGTCTGCTGTCTCGACCTGTCCAGAAGGTTCCGGACCGCGTCCGCTTCGACGGACGCGTCCTCTTCCTCGCCGAAGATCCGGAAGTCGTGCGCCGACAGCTCGATGGGGAAGACATCCCCTTCGATCCAGCGGCGCCCGTCGGCTCGGCCGCGCACCCCGCCCTGCGCGACAACATCTCCACCGACGAGATCACCCCGGCCTACATCTGCTATTACTTCGATGAAACGCTGGGCGACTTCCCCTACCTCGGCCTCAAGTGCGGCGATGAATTCCCCATCGTCCGCGGCGCGGTACGCGGCGGCAACTTCGTCGCGAGCGTTTCCGGCAAGCGGCGCGGCAAGGGATCCTCACGCGAACAGTCCCCCTACGCCGAGATGATGGCGGGGATCCGCCTCGTGATTGCCGAGAACATCGAGCGGATCTACCGGGAGAATTGCCAGAACCTCGGCCTCTTCACCTCGACCGACTTCGGTCTCATAGACCGGGTACGGCGCGGCGAGGAGATCCCGCTCTCCGAGTTCACCGCCAACGAGGGCGGTATCTCGCGCGGCATCATCGAGTACGGCGGCCTGTTCAACTACAACCTCGCGCGGCTGCAGGGAAAGGTGGAGGTCCCCAGAGTGGATACGCCGCCGCGCCCCATGACCGTCGCCGAGAAGATCTTCGCGCGGCACTGGGTAGTGGACGCCGCAGCCGGGAAGGTGGGCGTCCCCGCCGTGAAGCCTGGCGACCAGGGTTTCGTAATCACCGACATCCGCTTCAGCCACGAGTACGTGACACCGATGTCGGCGATCTTCTTCGAGCAGCTCGTGGGGGCCGACGAGCCAGTGAACGACCCATCGTCGGTCTTCTTCTTCCGCGATCATCTCACCTTCCTCGACCAGGTCATGCGCCCCGAGCACCGCGAGATGGGTTTGCTCGATGTGGCGAACCAGCTCGAGGCCAAGCAGCGCACCTTCGCCGAGGCGAAGGGGATAAAGCTCTACGGCCAGCTCGACAAGCGGCTGAACCTCCACGGTGCGTTAACCGCCGCCGGCTCCGAGGCGATCTGCCACTCCAAGATCCTCGAGGCGCATGCGCTCCCGGGGCAGATCATCATAGGGAGCGACTCGCACACGCCGCACGCCGGCGCGGTGGGGTGCGTGGCGTTCGGCGTGGGCACCACGGCGATCTTCAATTCGTGGATCACGAAGGACGTGCGCGTGGAGGTGCCGCGGTCGTTCAAGGTGGTGGTTCGCGGTGAGAAACCGGTGAATATCACGGCCAAGGATTTCATGCTCGAGATCCTGCGCCACCCATACATCAAGAATGGCGAGGCGATCGGGCAGATCATCGAATACGCGGGCGAAGCAGTGGAGGCGCTCTCGGTGGATGAGCGCGCGACGATGACCAACATGGCGGCCGAGGTGGGCGCCTTCACGGGCATCATCGCTCCCGACGAGAAGACGGTGAAGTACCTGATGGAGCAGCGCGGAATGTCGGAGAGCGACGCGCGCGAGCTCTGCGCCGGTCTCTACTCCGACGAGGGCGCCGAGTACGTGAAGGTGATCGAGATAGACGCCGCATCGCTGCGCCCGATGATCGCGCTCCCCGGCGACCCGGGGAACGGAATGTACGTGGACGAGCTTCCGGGCGAGGTGGCGATAGACATCGCCTACGCCGGCTCGTGCACCGCGGGAAAGAAGGAAGACATGGACATGTATGCCCGCGTCTTCCGCGAGGCGCTGGAGCACGGCGAGAAGGTCGCCGACGGCGTGCGCTGCTTCATCCAGTGCGGCTCGCGCGAGGTGTTCGAGTACTGCCAGGAGCGCGGCTACGACCGCGTCTTCGGCGATGTCGGCGCGACCTTCATCGAGCCGTCGTGTGGTGCGTGCATCAACGCCGGCCCCGGTGTCTCGCGCACGAAAGACGACGTCACCATCTCCGCGATCAACCGGAATTTCCCCGGCCGCTCGGGACCGGGACAGCTCTACCTGGCCTCGCCCTACACGGTGGCTGCGTCGGCGATCGCCGGCAGGATCGTGGAGTGGCACGCCGGAGGCGAAGCGCGCAGCGCGGCACCCGAGCTGGCCAATGTCTGATCGCGGCTGCACGACCGCACGGAAAGCACAGACTCGATTCCATGCGCGGTGAGTTCGTCGACGTAGGCGGCACGCGGCTGTACTACTATGCCGCGGGTTCTCGGGGTGCGGGCGAGCCCATAGTGCTCATTCACGGCTTCCCGACCTCGTCGCATCTCTGGCGCGATGTGGTCCCACTGCTGCCATCGGGGCGGCGAGTGGTGGTGATGGATCTCCTCGGCTACGGTCGCAGCGACCGGCCGATGGAGCGCGACCTGAGCATCAAGGGGCACGCCGAACGAGTCATCGCGCTGCTCGACGCGCTGCGCATCCAGTACGCCGCCGTAGTGGGCCACGATCTCGGCGGCGGCATCGCGCAGTACCTCGCCGTACGCCACCCCACGCGCGTGGAGCGGCTGGCCCTCGTAGACGCGGTGGGTTTCGACGAATGGCCGACGCGCCAGATCAGGATGGCCAAGGCGACTCTTCCGCTCACGCGACACCTCCCGACCACGTGGATTCTCTCCGCGCTCCGCTCGGAGATGGAGCGCGGCTACGCCGAGGAATCGCGTGGCGCGCGGTCGATGGACATCTATATCCGTCCCTTCTGCTCGCCGGAGGGGCGCGACGTTCTCGTGGAGCATCTCGAGGCGCTCGACCCCGAGGAGACCGTGGCGCTCGCGCCGCGGCTCGGCGAAATCATGGCGCCCACCGCCATAATTACTGGCGCGCACGATCCCTTTCTGGCGCCGCACGTCGCGAAACAGCTCCACGAGGCGATTCCCGGCTCCACGCTCGACGTCATCCCCGACGTCCGTCACTTCACTCCCGAGGAGTCGCCCGAGGCCATCAGCACCATCCTGGAGCAGTGGCTGCAGCGCGAACAGTAGGGCGGCTATCGCCTTATCCGTAAGTCTGTTGCATCTTGGGCCCATGACAAGTTTCTTCGTCGTCTGCACCGTGCTCGGCGGCGGGGTGCTCATCCTGCAGCTGCTGCTCGGTCTCTTCGGAGTTGACGCCGCGCATGGGCTCGATCATCTCGACGCGCCGCACGACGTCGCTCACGCGGGTGCGCACGATGCCTCTGGCGCGAATGGCCTGAATCTCTTCAGCGTCCGCGCGCTCTCGGCCGGCGTGGCGTTCTTCGGTCTGTCCGGGCTCGCAGCAACGAGCGCCGGCTGGCCGTTGCTCCTCGCGCTTGCCGCGGCGGTGATCCCCGGCTTCCTCGCCATGTTCCTCGTCGCACTGAGCATGCGCTGGATTCTTCGCCTGGAGCGCGATCGCTCGATTCACGTGAGCGACGCCATCGGCGAGGGCGCCACGGTCTACATCCCCATTCCGGGCTCCGATTCCGGACCCGGAAAAGTGACCCTCACCCTCAACGGCCGCACCGTCGAATACGACGCAGTGACTCGCGGCGAAGCGCTCTCCACCGGCACGAAAGTCACCGTCGTCGACGTACGAGAGCCCGATATCGTGGAAGTTGTTGCCACACCCACCCTGGACGAGGTTCTCTGAGCATGCACACGTCACTCTCCTACGCCATGATCCAGTCGGGCTCTCCGCTGGACAGCATCGGCGGCTTCGCTACCGGCGGCGGTCTCCTCCTCCTGGTACTCGTCGTCGGACTGCTACTCCTCTTCGTTTCCCGCTACCGGCGCTGCCCGGCCAACAAGGTTCTCGTGATCTCCGGCAAGGTGGCCGGCGAGAACGCCGCGCGCGTGATTTCCGGCGGCGGCGCGTTCATCTGGCCGGTGATCCAGGAGTACGCGTATCTCGATCTCACTCCGCTGCAGATAGACATCCCGCTAAAGGATGCGCTCTCAGCCGAGAACATCCGCGTCGCGGTGCCGAGCGTCTTCACCGTAGCCATAGGTACCGACTCCGAGACGCAGCAGAACGCGGCCGCGCGGCTCCTCTCCATCGCCAATGACGCCGCGCTGGTGAAGCGCCAGGCGCAGGACATCATCTTCGGCCAGCTCCGCCAGATCATCGCCTCGATGCGCATCGAGGAGATCAACCGCGATCGCGACGCACTGCTCACTCGCATCCAGACGCACCTCGCGCCTGAACTGAAGAAGATCGGTCTCGTTCTCATCAACGTGAACATCACCGATCTCATGGACTCGAGCGGCTACATCGAGGCGATCGGGAAGAAGGCCGCTTCGCAGGCGGTGCAGCAGGCGCGCGGCGACGTTGCCGATCAGGAGAAGATGGGTGAGATCCGCGTGGCGGAGGCGAACCGCGAGAAGATGGTGCAGGTGGCCAACGCCGAGAAGGATCGCGAGATCGGCCTCGCCGATGCCTCTCGCGAAAAGGCGGTGAAGATCGCCGAGCTCGCGAAGGACCAGGAGGTGGGTGAGCAGACGGCGGCCTTCGAGCGCGACGTGGCGGTGAAGAACGCGGAGCAGGAGAAGCGCGTCGCCGTGGCACAGGCGGATGCTCGCGCGATAGCGGGTGAGGCGGAGGCGCAGGTTCAGATCGCAGCCACCGACTCGCACCTCAAGGTGAAGCAGGCGGAAGCCTTCCAGGTGGCGGAGACTCGCCGCAAGGAGGCGGAGGCCGCGGTGCAGGAAGCGCAGAACCGTGCGCAGGCGCGCGCCGCAATCGCGCAGGCCGAGCGAGTGGAGGCGGAGCAGCGCGCCGCGCTCGAAGCGCCAGCGAAGGCGGAGAAGGCACGCAGGATCGTGGAGGCCGAAGCACAGGCCGAGCAGGTGAAGCTCGCGGCCGACGCCGAAGCGCAATCCATTCGTCTGCGGTTGCAGGCGCAGGCAGACGGTGAATATCAGATCATGGCCAAGCGCGCCGAAGCGCTCGGCATGCTGGTGGATCGCGCGGGCGGATCGAAGGAGGCCTTCCAGCTCCTGTTGGTCGACAAGATCGACACGCTCGCCGAGACCGCGGCCAAGGCGATATCGAACATCAAGTTCGACAAGGTCGTGGTATGGGAGGGCGGCAACGGCGTGGGGAACGGCGTCGGCAACGGCGTCGGCGGCGCGGCCGGATTTCTCCAGAACATGGCCAAGACTCTTCCGCCTATGATGCACGTCCTGCGCGACATCGCCGGCGTGGAGCTCCCGAACTACCTGGGTGAGATGACACCCGACGACGCCACCCCCAAGGCCGCCGTCCCGCCCGACATCGCGACACCCGCGAGCGCGGTGGCCGAGGCGAGTGCACAGGAGAGCCCGAAGGCCGAGAAGAAGAAGTAAGCGAAGGATCCTTCGAGCGAATGGGAGGTCGGACTCCCTTGATCGCCCAGGCGATCAAG
>DASSOX010000215.1:0-29762 GCA_035700125.1 Gemmatimonadaceae bacterium | reverse complement strand
GTTCAGGAACTACCTGCACAACTGTCATCCCCGCGAAAGCGGGGACCCATGTTACTCAGCCGAACATGGGTCCCCGCTTGCGCGGGAATGACTGTTTGGGTGTGCTGTACCTGAACCCTGAACCCTGCCTCCTGAACCCTTGCAGTTCCCATCCCCTCCGAGCTCCCACGCTCACCCATGCTCTAGCGTTTGGCGCGTAATACCGATACATTCATTCGGGATGCGATTGAGAACGATTCTCAACAAAACTGTGGCCCTCCTGGTTGCCGCCGCGCTCTGGGCCGGCTCACTGCACGCGCAGGAGCACCCCGCCAAGCGGCTCTCCAGCATCGTCGGCGTTGCCGTCGAGGAGTACGGCAAGGGCATCGACGCCGGCGGCCGGATGATCTCCGAGCAGGAGTATCAGGAGGCCGTCGACTTCCTCTCCAATGCGCGCGAAGTCGCCGAGCGACTCTCTGGTCCGCGCGCGAGCGCGGTGCGCGCCGAGCTGGATTCGCTCTCCGGCGCGATAGCAGCCAAGCGGACGCCGGCAGCGATAGCGGAAATCCATAAGCGCTTTACCTCGGCGCTCGGCGCCGAGGGCGCGCTCGACCTCCCAACCGGTGAGCTGAGCATAGCCACGGGAAAGGAGACGTATCAGCAGAACTGCGCGTCGTGCCATGGCCAGACCGGGATGGGCGACGGCGCCGCCGCCAGGGGGATGGACCCTCCGCCGCCCGCGATCGGTGACCCGGTCGCGATGGCCGATGCCACACCTGCGCTGCTCTATCGTGTGATTTCCGTCGGAGTGCCGGGGACGCAGATGGCCGCGTGGGGCTCCACGCTCACCGCGCAGCAACGCTGGGAGGTCGTGGCGTATCTGCAGAGCCTTCACGCCACGGCTGGCCAGGTGGCCGAGGGCGAGGGTCTCTTCGTACAGTCGTGCTCCACCTGTCACGGCGCCGCGGGCGGTCTCGATGGCGCGGCTACCCGTGCATTGAGCAAGCTTCCGCCAGAGATCGGGTCGTTCGCCTGGCAGGCCGAGCGCAGCGACGTGCAGATTGCGAACGCGATACGCGAGGGCGTGGCGGGAAGCGCGATGCCCGGCAATCCGCAGCTCAGCGACAGCGACGTGGCGAAGATGGTGGCATACGTGCGTTCGCTCCCGCTGCGCGGGGGCGTAGTGAACGTGGCCAGCTCGACCACCGTCGCGAATGACGGCAGTGGAGAAGCGGCCGCGAAGGCGGTGCTCGCGAAGCTCGATGAGTCGCTCGCCGCCGCGCGCGCCGGCCGGACGGATGAGGCGAGCGATCGCGGCTTCGATGCCTACATCGCCTTCGAGCCGCTCGAGTCCACGGCCCGCGCGAAGAGCCCGGGGCTCGTGGCGTCGATGGAGCGGCAGTTCGCCGAGTTCCGCGGCGCGGTGAAGAGCAACGATCTGCGTACCGCCGAGAAGACGCGCGATGCCATAGAAGTGAACCTGCCGTCGGTGGTGGAGCTCACGCGTCCCACATCGGGCGGATGGGCGGCGTTTCTGCAGTCGCTCCTGATCATCGTGCGCGAGGGCTTCGAGGCCATCCTCGTGGTGGGCGCCGTGGTCGCATTCCTGATCAAGACCGGCAATCGCGATCGGCTGCGCTCGATCTGGGTGGGTGCGGGACTCGGTGTGGTGGCGAGCGCCGCGACCGCGATCGTACTGCAGACCATCCTCCGCGCGATGCCGATGAGCCGTGACCTCATCGAGGGGATCACGATGCTCGTGGCGGTGGCGGTACTCTTCTCGGTGAGCTACTGGCTCATCTCGAAGGTGGAAGCAGCCAAGTGGCAGCAGTTCATCCGGGAGAAGGTGAACAGCGCGCTGGCGCGCGGCGGGGGAACGGCGCTCGCGTTCGTCGCTTTCCTCGCGGTGTATCGCGAGGGAGCGGAGACAGCGCTCTTCTACCAGGCGCTCTTCGGTGAGGGTTCGAAGCTCCTCGTTCCCATCCTGCTCGGCATCCTCGCGGGCGCGCTGATCCTGGCGCTCATATTCACGCTCTTCTACCGTTACGGCGTACGCATTCCGCTCCGCCCATTCTTCGCGGTGACGAGCGTGCTCCTGTACTACATGGCGTTCGTGTTCATGGGGAAGGGAATTCGCGAGCTGCAGGAGGTGAATGCCTTCCCGATGACCGTGCTGCGCGGCTTCCCACACGTGGATGCGATGGGGATCTACCCCACGCTCGAGACGCTTCTCGGCCAGATCCTTCTCGTGGTGCTCTTCGTGGCGGCACTAGCGAAGACCTTCTGGCCGAAGCGATCGGTGACGCTTCCCACGATGCCCGCGGCGCCAGCTTCGCCCACGCCGCCAGCAGCGCCTGCGCCGTCCGTGACTGCCAACGGTAAGGCGGCGAAGCCAGCGCCAGCCATCGGCGTCGAGCGGGTGGTTCCGATCACCGCGCTGGAGGAGAGCGTGCAGCGACTCGAGGAGCGCGTGGCGGAGCTGGAGAAGGTGGTGCAGAGGGAGCCGTCGGCGCACTCGGACTCGCCGTTCGCGGAAGAGGAGACCTTCCCCGGCAGGTAGGCCGTCGCGGTAAGGTGCGCCGTCCCCGTCAGGCGGGGACGGCGCGCGGCGACTCGGTAGCTGATGCGGCGGATGCGCGTCGCGGCATCCGCGCGATCTTCTTCAGCGTCTTCTCGAGGAAGTGCACGTACTCGTCGTACTGCACGTAGATGGTGTGGCGCTGCGACTTCAGATAGCGGATGCCGCCGCGCAGATCTGGCGGCGTCGCACGCAGGCGCGTGAACCACTCCACTGCCGCGGGTGATTCGCGCTCCGCGCGGATCAGCGCGGCGATGAGCGCCGCCTGCTTGCTTACGATCGGATACGCCGCTCCGTCGGTCTCGAAGAGTCCCACCGCGAAGAGGTTCGGGCGCTCGTGGAAGATATTGAGGAAGAAGGGCGCGACCCCCGTGCCGCCGGGGAGAAGCGACTCGTCTAGGACAGGGATGGATGCACGGTAGCCCGTGGCGTACACGATGAGGTCGATCTCTTCCTCGCTGCCATCCGCGAAGCGCACCGTGCGGCCGCGGAGCTCCGCGATATCCGGTTTCGCTGCGATGTCACCGTGAGCGAGGTAGTGCAGGAGTTGCGAGTTGACGATCGGGTGGCTCTCGAGCACCTTGTGGTCCGGCTTCGGAAGCCCATAGCGGCGCAGGTCACCCACCAGCAATCGGAGAAGGCCAGCGAGTAGCGGCTGCGCGAGCCACGCGGGGAGGTGCGGCCCGCTGCGGAAGAACGCATCGGTGGGCTGACCGAAGATGTGCTTGGGCAGGAAGTGGTAGCCGCGACGCATCGAGATGAACGCCGCGCTCGCCGCCGCCGCAGCGTCGCAGGCGATGTCGCACCCCGAGTTCCCGCCGCCAACCACGAGGACGCGCTTCCCGGCGAATTGCGCCAGCGATCGGTACTCGAACGAGTGGTACGACTCGCCGTCGAACCTCCCCGGGTACGATGGGAACACGGGGTCCCAGTTGTGTCCGGTGGCGCACACCACGCCGCGATAGCGCCGCGTTTCTCCGGAACCGAGCGTGATGTCCCACGCCCCGGGTGAATCGTGTGCCGGCGCGACGCGTCGCACATCCACGCCGAACTCGACTCTCTCCTTCAGTTGATAGCGATCGGCGAACGACCTTATGTAATCGCGAATCTGCCGCCATCCCGGGTAATCGGGGTAGCTCTCCGGCATCGGGAAATCATCGAACGCCGACTGCGTACGCGACGAGATGAAGTGCGCACTCTCGTACATCGGCGTCCGCTCGTTCGCCATGTCCCATATCCCGCCCACGTCGCGGTTTCTCTCCAGGATGTCGAACGGAATCCCCGCTTCGGCAAGTGCGCGCGCCGTAGCGAGCCCCGACGGCCCCGCGCCGATGATGCAGTATCGGTCCATGCGGGGAAGGTTAGCGGGGATGTGGGAGAGAGGATAGTGTGAAAAGGAGACAGTCCCCTGTCTCCCTTCACCTAGTATCTGTAATGCTCCGCCTTGTACGGCCCCTCCACCGGGACGCCGATGTAGGCGGCTTGCTCGGGGGTGAGGGCGGTGAGCTTCACGCCGAGCTTGTCGAGGTGGAGGCGCGCGACCTTATCGTCGAGGTGCTTGGGGAGAACGTAGACTTTGCGCTCGTAGTTCGACGTGTTCGTGAAGAGCTCGATCTGCGCCATCACCTGGTTGGTGAAGGAGGCGGACATCACGAAGCTCGGGTGGCCGGTAGCGCAGCCGAGGTTGAGGAGGCGGCCTTCGGCGAGGATCATCACCGAGTGGCCGTCGGGGAACACCCACTCGTCGTACTGCGGCTTGATGTTCACGCGCTTGATGCCCTTGGTGCGCTTGAGGCCAGCCATGTCGATCTCGTCATCGAAGTGGCCAATGTTGCCGACGATCGCCTTGTCCTTCATGCGCGCCATGTGGGCGGCCGTGATGATGCCGCGGTTGCCGGTGGCGGTGATGAAGATATCTGCAGTCTCTACCACATCGTCCAGTGTGACCACCTGATAACCCTCCATGGCGGCCTGCAGGGCGCAGATCGGATCTATCTCCGTGATGATCACGCGCGCACCCTGGCCGCGGAGCGCCTGCGCGCACCCCTTGCCCACGTCGCCGTAGCCGCAGATCACGGCTACCTTGCCGGCCAGCATCACGTCACTCGCGCGCAGGATGCCATCGGTGAGCGAGTGCCGGCAGCCATACAGGTTGTCGAACTTGCTCTTGGTGACCGAGTCGTTGACGTTGATGGCGGGGAAGAGGAGCGTGCCAGCCTTCATCATCTCGTAGAGTCGGTGAACTCCGGTGGTGGTCTCCTCGGATACGCCCTTGATCGCCGCAGCGACCTTCGTCCAGCGGCCGGGGTTGGCGGCCTGCTGCGCGCGCAGCACGTCGAGGATCACGCCCCACTCCTCGGGATCCTTCTCGGGATCGAACTCGGGCACCGTGCCCGCCTTCTCGAATTCCGCGCCCTTGTGCACGAGGAGCGTGGCGTCGCCGCCGTCATCGAGGAGCATGTTGGGGCCTGAGCCGTCGGGCCAGGTGAGCGCCTGCTCGGTGCACCACCAGTACTCCTCGAGCGTCTCGCCCTTCCAGGCGAAGACCGGGATGCCCTTCGGCTGCTCGGGAGTTCCGTTGCGGCCCACGACCACCGCCGCTGCGGCGTGATCCTGGGTGGAGAAGATGTTGCACGACACCCAGCGCACGTCGGCGCCGAGCTCCACGAGCGTCTCGATGAGAACCGCGGTCTGCACGGTCATGTGCAGCGAGCCCATGATCTTTGCACCGGCCAGCGGCTTCTTCGCGGCGTACTCCCCGCGGAGCGCCATCAGGCCGGGCATCTCCTGCTCCGCGAGCCGGATCTCGTTGCGCCCCCACTCTGCGAGCGAGAGGTCGCGGACCTTGAAGGGTGGGCGCGCGACGGCCTCGGTGTCCTTCGTGCGAGGCTCTGTCGAAATTGTGGTGCTCATGGCTGCTCCCAACTGTTGAGTGTTGTCGGTCTGTTCATCGGCCGGTCCGCGCCGCGTGTCTGCGCCGACCCGGCTTGCCGTGCTTTTGCTGCTCGTCAATCGTTCCGTTCACGCCGCCTTCGGCGCTCGACCTGTCGACCACCGCGCGTCGCGCGGTCGCCGCGAAGAGAGTGGGCCCTTTCGCGTCGGGATCGGCGGGAAGAGTGACGAAGCGCATCCCGGTGAATCCCGCCGCATCGAGCCATCCTTCCAGCTGCTTCTCGGAGAAGCCGAGCCAGACGTGGCCCATTTCCTTTCTGTAGGCCTCGCGGTCGTGCGGGAGCATGTCGACCACCACGAGGCGCCCTCCGGGTGCGATCACACGCGCCGCCTCCGCGAGAACGGCCGACGGCTCGGGTGCGTGATGCAACGTCAGCACGAGCAATGCCGCCCCCAGTTCTCCGTCAGCGATGGGGAGCTCCTCGAGCTCGCCGTGGCGCAGCTCCACGTTTCCACGATCCGCGAGCCGTTTGCGCGCCGCAGCCAGCATTGCGCGAGAGCCGTCCACCCCGATCACACGCTCCACGAACGGCGCCAGCACCTCCGATACCGCTCCTGTGCCGCAACCGAGGTCGCCCACCACGAGAGAGTCGTTGATGAGACCGGGGAGCGCCAGGAGCTCGGTGCGCTCGCCAAAAAGTTCTGCGCGGAGCGCGTCCCACCGGCCGGCGGCGGTGGTGAAGAACTCCTCGCTCGCCTTTCTTCGCCTGGCCATCACCGCGCGAAGCCGCACCGCATCGTGCCGCGCGATGGACTGCTGCCCGAGCGATTCGCGGACCGCATCCCACAACTTCCTGGCCGCGGGAGCGAGCTCCTCCCTCTCCATGCGATAGAGTCTGCTCGTCCCCTCCGCTCGTGCCGCGACCCACCCGCCGTCGCCGAGCACCTTGAGATGCCTGCTCACCGTGGACTGTGGCAGCTGCAGCGCCGCAGCGAGCTCGCTCACCGTGAGCTCCCGCGTTTCGAGCGCGTATAAGAGCCTCCCCCTGGTAGGGTCGGCCAACGTGCTGAGGTCGTCGAAGATTCCGCTGGAAAGTTGATCCATTCGTCTATCCGGATAGAAGGATGGATGCTTTGGAGGCCCGGGTCAAGTGGCTGCGCCGACTTCCCGCGCCCCGAGTGCCGCGCTGCCGGATCGTCGTCGGCAGCCGCACGGCGCCGGCACGCGAAGCAAGCACGCTTTCTGCTTCCTTCCGGACGCGTGAACCTTCAGTGGGAGGCGTGGATGGCTATTTCGCGACGTGGTGGCGCATATTCCGAAGAACGCTCAGGCGAGCGTGGACGCACACCCGTTCGCGGTCGCGCTGGTGCGCGCGGCCGCCGGATGGTAAAAGCGAGCGCACCCGGGTCGATCGTCGCGTTGGCGGCATTCGGGTCTCTCGTGGCGGGCGCCGCCATCTATGGCGCACGCTTCACGCCGCAGAAGGGGCGCACCCGTGCGTGGTATCGACGACTCGAGAAGCCGCCGTTCAATCCTCCGCAAGCCGTCTTTCCGCCGGTCTGGACAGCGCTCTACGTGTTGATCGCGCTATCGGGATGGCGTGTCTGGCGCAGCCCACTCGGAAGGAAGAGGAACGCGTCGCTCGCGCTCTGGGGTGGACAACTGATCGCCAACGCAGCGTGGAGCAAGCTCTTTTTCGGCGACAGGCGGCCCAGGGCCGCGCTGGCCGACATCGTGGCGCTCCTCGCCGGCATCGCTACCTACACGGCAGTGACAAGCGACGTAGACAGGCGGGCAGCGGCGATGATGATTCCGTACGGTGCGTGGGTCTCGTTCGCGGCTCTGCTCAACGAGGAGATCGTCCGCCGCAATCCCCGGGATCGCGCTCCCGACTAGGGAGCTACACCCTCGCCACCAGATCGAACCCGTCCGCGAAGGTAGGCAGGCTGCTCCGTTCCCAATGAAGGGCCGGTATGCGCGAGGAGTATTCGGCGGAGGAGCCGTGCTCGGTGATGAGGCCGTACGAGAGGTCGCGCGCGTGGCTGGAGAGCGTGAGGCGGCCGTCCTCGATCTTCCAGCGGCCCGTGAGTGTGCGCCAACCTACATGGTCGCGCACCACCGGATCCCAGATAGCCAGCGCGAGAATGAACCCGCCGTCGCGCGAGAGCGTGAGCGTGATCTGGCCCGTGGGGCAGTCGGTGCTCACGTACTCGGACACGAGACCGTGACGGAGTCGGGCGCCGGTCACTCGCTCAGGTAGCGGCCGCGTAGATGCCTGGAGCGCCCGCGCGCACCGTCTTCCGCGCGTTCATCCAGATAAATCCGCCCACCACGAACGCGATCGCTATCAGCTGCGCGGTGGTCAGGATCCCGAAGAACCTGTCGTCCTTCGCACGGAGGAACTCGATCGCGAAGCGCTCGATCCCCGCAAGCACCATGTACACGCCGAAGAGCCATCCCTCGGCGTGGTCGTGGTCGCGCAGCTTCCACAGGATGAGGAACATCACGAAGCCGAGCGCGACTTCCATGAGCTGCGTGGGATACACCGAGAGTACCGTGCTCGGGTCCATCCCTGCGGGGATCGGCACGCCGAAGAGCGCGTGCATGTTGCCGGCCGTGGAGGGCGGCGCACCGTCCGGAAACTTCACCGCGAAGGGTGAGTTCCAGGGGCGTCCGTAGTCGTCGCCCACCGCCCAGCAGCCGGTGCGGCCCACCGCGTACGCGGCAGCGATGGAGATCCCCGCCACGTCGGAGATGCGCATGATGCTCAGCTTCTTGAGCTTGATCACCCAGATCACCGCCGCTATCCCGCCTATCAGCCCGCCCCAGAAGACGAAGCCTCCGCGGCTCCACAACGTGGTGATGTCGCCCATCAGGAAGACGTAATACAGCTTCGCGCCCAGCAGTCCGCCGATCACCGCTGCAAAGACGAGATCCGCGATGGGCGCGGGATCGTAGCCGCGTCGCTCGAGCTCGGTCTGCGCGATGATCTGCGCGATCACGAACGCGAGAAGCACCGCCAGCCCGAAGCCGGTGAACGAGAGGGGACCGATGCTGTAAGCCAGCGGATGATGTACGGTCATGCTGCGATGAGTCCTGGAATTGGCGCGGATGCGTAAGCGTTGAGTGCCGGCTCGCTCCGCTCGCCCTGCTCGAAGTGGTAGAGTCCCGCGCGGGCGATCATGGCCGCGTTGTCGGCGGCCAGGCGTGTGGACGGAGCATAGACTTCGGCGCCGCCTTCCGCTAGCCTCTCCCGGAGTGCGTTCACCAGCGTCTTGTTCCCGGCGACTCCGCCGCCGAGCACGACACGCTTGCGACCGTACTCGCGCGCGGCGCGCCACGTCTTCTCCACCAGCGTGTCCACCAGCGAATCCTGGAAGGCGCGCGCGATGGACGCCCGGTCACCATCGTTCTCCAGGCCTCGCACCGCGTTCAACACCGCCGTCTTCAGACCACTGAAAGACATGTCGTAGTAATCAGCATCGCCCGGCCTCTGGTCGCCGCGAAGCATGGGACGCGTAAAGCGGTAGCGTGTGGGATCCCCTTCGCGCGCCAGGCGCTCCACGTGCGGACCGCCAGGATACGGGAGCCCGAGCAGCTTCGCCACTTTGTCGAACGCCTCGCCGGCAGCGTCGTCGCGCGTTGCGCCGAGCAGGCGGTAGCTCCCCCATTCGGGAACGTCGAGCAGGAGCGTGTGGCCGCCCGACACCAGCAGCGCAGTGAATGGCGGAACGGCTTCCGGGTGCTCGAGCGACGCCGAGAAGAGGTGCCCCTCCATGTGATGTACCCCAATGACCGGGATGTCGTTCGCGAAGGCGAGCGCCTTTCCATAGCTCATTCCCACCAGCAGCGCTCCCACGAGTCCCGGTGCGTTGGTCACCGCCACCGCATCGAAGGAGCCGAGGCTGGCGCTCGCGCCGCTTCCGTCGCTCGACACTCCTGCCTCCAGCAGCGCGCGCTCCACCACCGGAACGATCGCGGTGAGGTGCGCTCGCGATGCGATCTCGGGTACCACGCCACCGAATACCTTGTGGACGTCCTGGGAGAGGATCACCAGGGAGCGCTGCACCACGTCGTCGCCGCTCCCTTCGAGTACGGCGGCCGACGTCTCGTCGCACGACGTCTCGATTCCCAGAATCCGCGTCATGGCCGACCTCCCGCGCTGTCGCTGCTGTCGCTGCCGGCTTTGGTCGTGGTGTCCGGCGCCGGCGGCGGGGGAGGCGGCAGACGATCGGCGGTGACCTGAACGCGCACCTCCGATGGAATTACATCGGTGAGCCCGAGCCCGGTTGTGTCGAGCTTCACGCTGCGAACGATCTCGGTGTCGTGCACGAAGATGTTGAGCCGATCGGTGGTTACGGACCCGAGCCCGCGCACCGCGCGGCGAGGCCCTTTCACGAGCACGCTTCCCGGGAGCACGCGTGGTCCGCTCGTGACTCGCATCCCGCTGTCCGTGCTCAGATGCACGAGCGCGCGCACCGGGAGATAGCGCTGCTCAGTCACCTCGAAGTCCAGAGCGATGGATCGTGGCGTCACATCGCGTACTCGCACATCGGCGTTGGCCGGAATGATGACGTCGCCCGGGCGGAGGTCGAGCGTCACCTGGTTCGGCGTGTCGGGACCAACCACGCGTCTTATCGCCGGTCCCGATGTGTACAGCTTCAGGAGCTCGCGTCCGCGCCCGCCGACCAGCGCCTGCACCTCGGGGATGTCGCCCACGAGGGTCACCGACGAGTCGGTGATGATCTGCACCTTCACGTTAACCCACGCCTCCGTTTGCTCCTCCGCGCTCACCATGACCCAGAGCGAGAGCGCGAGTGCCAGCGCGGAAAACTTCACCGGGAAGCGCCACGTCACCGCGTGCACCACCTTCTTCCAGATCGCGAGTGCGCGCTCGCGCGGATCCTGGGCGTCCGGAGTACGCTGGCTGGAAGTGGGAGGGTTGGAGGGCACGGGTGGTTCTCCGATGACGCGGCCCGCCGGTCAGGTGGCGGGCTCTCTGAGTAGCTGCTCGATCACCGCGCGGTTCGCCTCGGAATTCCAGTCGACGGCGCCGATGAGCTTCTTTCTGATCACGCCGTCGCGGCCGATGATGAATGTCTCGGGGACGGCAGTGGCCTGATACTGCTTCTGCGTCTTGTCCGTGGGATCGTGCAGGATGGTGAAGGTGAGGCCGAGTTGCTTCGCGAAGTTGCGAATCACGTCGTCCTGGCCGGATGCATCGACGCTCACCGCCACGATCTTCAGGCCCTCGGGACCGAGGGCCTGATGCAGCTTCTCTATGCTCGGCATCTCCACCCGGCAGGGCGCGCACCATGTTGCCCAGATGTTGAGGAGCACAACCTGACCTCTGTAGTCGTCGAGCGTCCTTGGCTCCGGCGTGGCGTCGAGCGTGACGGCGTGGAAGTCCGGCGCGCGTGAGCCCACGGAAACGGGGAAGAGCTGGTCGCCGAAGATGCGCGTGGCCGCGAAGAGGCCGCTCGCTATCAGCAGAACGAAGAGTCCGACGATGGACCACTGCTGTCTGATCGTCATACCGTCTCCATGCAGCGCTGCCGCAGCGCGGATATCTCGGCGCCCGGGTCGCTCGCGCTGAATACCGCGTGGCCCGCCACGAAAGTGTCGGCGCCAGCGCGCCACACTCTGTGAATCGTCTCGCGGCTGATTCCGCCGTCCACCTCGAGAAGAGCCCGCGAGCCTGCCGCATCGAGCAGCGCACGTGCGCGACGCACCTTGTCTACCGAGTGCTCGATGAAGCTCTGACCGCCGAAGCCCGGGTTCACCGTCATCACGAGGAGGAGATCCAGCTCACGCGCAACCTCGCTCACCGCGTCCAATGGAGTGGACGGGTTGATCGCCGCTCCGGCCATGCAGCCGAGCTCCTTGATCCGGCAGAGCTGGCGCTGCAGGTGCGGCGACACCTCGGTGTGGATGGTGAGCGTGGAAGCACCGGCGAGTGCGAAGCTCTCGAAATAATTCTCCGGCCGCTCCACCATGAGGTGTACGTCGAGCGGAAGGTCGGTGATGCGGCGCATGGTCTCTATTACCTTGGCGCCGTATGTCAGGTTGGGGACGAAGTGGCCGTCCATCACGTCCACGTGCATCCAGTCGGCGCCGCCCTCTTCCACGCGCTTCACGTCATCGGCGAGCCGCGCGAAGTCGGCGCTGAGGATGGACGGTACGATGCGAACGTCGTTCACGGCCGCCCCGCCACCGTGAGCGTTATCGTGGTACCCGCAGGCGCGCTGCTGTTGGCGGCAGGCGACTGGCCTATCACCGTGTTGGCACGGAAGGCGGGATTGTCCTCGTACTTGATGTCGCCCACCTCGAAGCCGAGCTGGCCGAGGAGCGAGCGCGCCTGACCATAGTCCTGGCCGATGAGATCGGGGACGGTGAGCTGGCCAGGACCATCGCTGATCGTGAGATCCACCTTCGACGGCGTTGGTGCCTTGGCGCCGCCCACTGGTGAGCTGAGAAGAACCTGGCCGCGCGGAGCCGCGTTTTCCACCGTCTTCACGTCGCCAACCTCGAGCCCCGCGTCCTGAATCTCCGCCTCGGCCTGCTCGCGGGTGAGCCCGACGATTCGCGGCACTTCCACGCTGCGCTGCCCGCGACTGACGTCGAGCACCACCGTGAATCCCTTGGGCTCGGTCGTGCCGGGGCTCGGCGACTGTGCGAGCACCTGACCCGCGGGCGCAGTCGCGTCGTAGCGGCGCTCGCCGCGCGCCACCTTGAAGCCTTCATCGTGCAGCTTCGCGGTGGCGGAGTCGAAGGAGAGTCCCGTGACGTTGGGGACGCTCAGGTCGCTCGCCGCGCTGGTGGGGGGGAAGATGAAGACGGCGACGATGAAATAGGCGAGCGCGAAGCCGCCCACGGCGGCGCCCGCGTAGGGCGCCACCTTTTTCAGAAGTCTGCGCCACCTCTCACCGGCGTCGTCGCTCGGTCGCTTCCTGCTTCCCACGTATTCTGCGTTCAGTTCATCGAGATGAGACGTCACTCTCCAACTCTCCGGAGTCGTGCGGCGAATGCGCCATCCACACCATGGCGCTGAGGGAGTACGCGCAGGCGGCCTGCATCGAGCACCGCCGGGTTCACCGCGCCCTCGGCCGGCGGCTCCAGGCGCCAGTCGTCGCGCTCGGCGAGGAAGCTCTCGATCTGAGCGTCGTTCTCCTCGGGCTCGAGCGAACAGGTACTGTACACCAGAAGTCCGCCGGGTTTCACCACATCGGCAGCGGCGCGCAGGATGCTGCGCTGCAGCGCGGCCATCACGGCGAGGTCGGAGATTCGAAGGCGCCAGCGCGCGTCGGGGTGGCGGCGGAAGGTGCCGGTGCCCGTGCAAGGCACGTCCACGAGAACTGCGTCCACCGGCCGGACGGCGGGGTGGCGCGCATCGGCCACCACAAAGCGAACGTTCTTCGCTTCCACGCGATGGACGTTCTCTGCAACCCAGCGGATCCTGCCTTCCGAGCGGTCGGATGCGACAACGAGCGCGGCCTCGCGCGAGAGCTCGAGCGCCTTTCCGCCGGGGGCGGCACAGAGATCCGCAACTGTGGCGCCGGCGGGAACCGACGCGTAGCGCGTGACGAGCGTGGCGCCGGGGTCCTGCACGAAGAAGAGTCCCTTGCGGTATGCACCGAGCTCGGTGAGCGAGACGCCGGAGCCAAGCTGGATGCTGTCGGGAACGAGGGGCACATCACCCACGTGCGCGCCCGCCGATTCCAGAGTGGCCTCGAGCTGCTCGCGCACGATCCCGTAGGGGCGGAGTACCGTGGGCGCTTCGGAGTTGTTGATCGCGAGGAGTCGCTCCGTTTCATCCGCGCCCCAGCGCGCCACCCAGCGCGCCACGAGCCAGCGCGGGTGCGAGTAGCGGAGCGAGAGCGCCTCCACCGGGTCGCCGCTCTTCGGAATCACGAGCGAGTCGCGCTCGCGATCCACGCGCCTGAGAACCGCGTTGGCGAGGCGGCTGGCGCCGATGCCATGACGCCGCTTCACCAGCTCCACGGTCTGCGCGATCGCCGCATAGGCGGGAACGCTCCCCATGTAGAGAAGCTGGTAGACGCCGAGCCGCAGTAGATCCATGAGATCGGGATCGAGGCGTACGAGCCCGCCGCGCACACGGTCGTCGAGGTACGCATCGATCACGGAGCGATGGCGGAGCATCCCGTACACCAGCTCCTGAAGCCAGCGCCGGTCGCGCGCATCTAGCGTTAGAGTGCGCTCGTCGAAAGCGGGGTCGAGGAGCTCCCCGCGGCGGAGATCCGCGAGGAGCTCGGCAGCCGCGCGGCGTGCGTCCGTGACGCCGCCCACCTCGGCGACGGCGCGAGCGGGACGCGGCGGCTGCTGGTTCACCCCAGCATCCCCGTTGTGGGCGACGACGGCACGGCCACCTCGCGGCGTGGCATACGGCCGGCGAGATAAGCCTGGCGTCCGGCGCTCACGGCGAGGCGCATCGCATGCGCCATCGCCACCGGATCGTTGGCCGCCGCGATCGCGGTGTTCATGAGGATGCCATCCACGCCCTGCTCCATCGTGATGCAGGCGTCGGAAGCGGTGCCTACGCCGGCGTCCACGATCACCGGCACCGAGAGGCGGTGCTTGATCGTGCGGATGGAGAACGGATTGAGAAGCCCGAGCCCCGAGCCGATGGGCGAAGCGAGCGGCATCACAGCGGCCGCACCGGCGTCTTCCAGGCGGAGCGCGGTGATGAGGTCGTCGTTCGTGTAGGCCAGCACCTTGAAGCCCTCGGCCGCGAGCGTGCGCGTGGCAGTGAGGAGTCCGTCGGTGTCGGGTAGGAGCGTCTCCTGGTCGCCGATCACCTCGAGCTTGACCCACTCGTTGAAACCGGCAGCGCGAGCGAGGCGCGAGTAGCGAATCGCATCGTCGGCGGTGTAGCAGCCGGCGGTATTGGCGAGGAGGAAGAAGCGCGAAGGGTCGAGGTGGTGGAGGATTCCCTCCTCGTGCGCGCGGTCGAGGTCCACGCGACGCACGGCGACGGTGACGATCTCGGCGCCCGAGGCCTCGATGGCCTGCACCATCACTTCGTTGGTCTTGTATTTCCCAGTGCCGACGAGGAGCCGGGAGGTGAACTCCCGGTCGCCGATGGCGAGCGGCGCATCAGTCGCGGCCGCGTGCCGGGGTGCGATTTCGGAAATAGCTGTCATTCTCAGCCTCCGCCCACGAAGTGCACGATCTCGACGTTGTCGTTCGTGCCCAGCGTGAGCGAGTCGTAGGCATCTCGGTCGCGGAGCACCACGCCGTTGTGCTCGATGACGACCGTACGCGGGTCGAGCTCGAGCGAGCGAAGCAGGTCACCGAGGGTCGAGCCAGCAGCGACGGATCGGCGCTCGCCGTTCACCATGGGCGCTATGACGCCGCCGTCAGGAACGGTAGTGTGAGTCATAAGCAGAAACATAGTCGAAAGCGGCGCGTTCGGCATCGTTCGCGTCCCAGATGCCTCGAATGAATGCAACGCCATGCGCGCCGGCGGCGCGGAGGGCGGGAAGATGCCTTGGTTGGATGCCGCCGATTGCGATGCAGGGGATCTTCGTGGCGGCGGTGATCGCGTCCACCAGCTCGATGCCGCGTCCGGCCTGGCCCGGGTGCGATGGCGTGGAGTAGACGTGGCCGGCTACTACCCAGTCGGCGCCGGCGCTCGCGGCGGCAACGGCTTCATCCACGGAGTGAACGCTGGCGCCGAGTGGGAGCGTGGGGGCGGCGATGCGCGCCTGGGCGACGGTGAGCGAGTGCGAGGTGAGCTGCGCGCCGTGCGCGCCGCTCGCGAGCGCGATGTCCAGGCGGTCGTTCACGATCACCCAGCAGCCGGTGCTCTTCTCGGCTTCCGCGAGCGCCGCAGCCAGCTCGTAGAGGCGAGCGGCGGGAAGCCAGCGGGTGCGCAGCTGGATCGCCCCCTTCGAGCCCAGCGCGCACATCACACGCACCGCGACGCCGAAGAAGTTCGGTCTCGCGAGGATGGCGTCGTTGGTGACGGCGTGGAGGGCGGGGGGAGGCACTGCGGGGTTCGGGAGGCGGGGTTCAGGAGCTACCTCTAGGGCCGTCAGACGGAATACTCGTCCGGGCGAGGCGGAAGGCAAGAGGGGCCCGGTAGCTGTAGCGGCTGCGCGAGCGTGCCCTACTCGAATCTCCCGCCCACCGCCACTCCTCTCCCGCGCTCCCATTCCTGTACCGACAACCGCTGTCGCCCCGCTGGCTTGGCGTACGTTACTCGTACGGCGCCATCTCCGGTGGCGACCAGCATCCCCCGCTCATCGATCGCCAGCACCTGGCCAGGGCTGGCACCGGCTTCGTCGCCCGCTTCCTCCGTTTCGGCGGCGCCGAATAGCTTCACTTCGTTCCCGCCGAGCGTGCTGTAGGCGCCGGGCTTCGGGTCGTATGCTCGGATGTGCCGGGCCACCACGCCGCAGCCTTCTTCCCACCGGATCCGCGCGCTCTCACGCGTGATCTTCGCTGCATAAGTCGCCGCGCTCTCGTCCTGCTCGCGCTCGCTCGCCTGGCCGAGCGACAGCAGTGTGAGCGCCTCCACCAGCGCCAGCGCCCCGAGCTCCGACAGGCGCAGCTCGAGCTCTCCAGCCGTCTCGTCGAGCGCGATCGGCGTGCGCGCCTGCAGGATGATGGGGCCCGCATCGAGCGCGGGGACCATGCGCATGATCGTCACCCCCGTCTCCACGAAGCCCTGCCGGACTGCCTCCTGGATCGGGGCCGCTCCGCGCAGTTTGGGGAGGAGCGATGCGTGCACGTTGATGGTCCCCGCCGGCGCCAGGTCGATCGCTTCGCGCGTGAGGATGTGACCGTACGACACCACCACGGAAATGTCCGGCTCGAGCGCGCGGAGCTGCGCCATGAACTCATCCCCGCGCGGCTTCTCCGGCTGCAGGACTGGGATTCCATCCGACTCTGCACATTCCTTCACCGGGGGCGCGGCCAGCTTCGAGCGCGAGCGCCCAACAGGGCGGTCGGGCTGCGTGACCACTCCGACCACCTCGAACCCTTCGCCGAGCAGTGCCCGGAGTGAAGGGAGCGCGAAGTTGGACGTTCCCCAGAAAAGGACTCGCACTACAATTCCTCGTCGCGGTGGTGGTGTCGCGCGACGCCCTCGGGGACGACCTTGCGCGTTTGCGACTTGTCGCCCTTGCGCAGCTTCTCCCACTTGGCGAGCGCCGAGCGGCGCTTCACCAGACCGAGATGGTCTATGAAAAGCCGCCCGTGCAGGTGGTCTATCTCGTGCTGCATGCAGCGCGCGAGAAGATCCTCGGCGTCTATCTCGAAGGGCTTCCCTTCGCGGTCGAGCGCGCGCACAACCACACGCTTGGCGCGATCCACGTCGCCGTACACGTCGGGGATCGACAGGCACCCCTCCTCTTCGCGCGTCCTGCCCTCGGAGAGAACGATCTCGGGATTCACAAGCACGAGTGGATTCCCGTCGACATCCACCACGGTTATGCGCTCCGTGCGCCCGACCTGTGGGGCGGCGAGCCCGATTCCCTTGGCGGCGTACATGGTCTCGAACATGTCATCGATGAGCGTGCGCAGCTCGTCGGTGATCTCTTCTACCGGTTTCGTCTCCTCGCGCAGTACCGGCGCTCCGAGCACGTAGATGTCCAATAAGCTCATGCCGCTGTAGTGGTTTCGGCGGCGGCGGTGGCCACCTTTGCTATCCGGCCACGCTCGACTACGAGGCGCGACTCGCCGGACTTGATGGTGATTCGGTCTTCCATGGTAGTGACGGGCGCGCCGTCCTTGAGCGATTCCTTGATGTGTATGACCTCGGCGATGATCCCGCCGGCGGTCACTACCTGGTCGCCCTTCTTCAGTTCGCGGAGACTCTGCTGATGCTGCTTCCGCTGTTTCTGCTGCGGGCGCATCACCAGGAGATAGAAGATGGCGAAGATGAGCGCCATCTGCAGGAGGAACGGCGTGAACGAGCCGGCGCCGCCGCCACTCGGCGCCTGGGCCGCCATGATCAGCGAGAGCGAAGCGTGGGTAGCGATGATTGTCACGAGTCGGGTCCGTTGTGGTAGCGGAGGAGCCAGTCGTGGCTCCATGCGTCGAAACTCCCGTCGGCGATCGCGGCTCTCGCGTCGCGCATGAGGGAGATCATGAAATGTACATTGTGCAGCGATAGAAGTCGCAGCCCCAGCGCTTCCGACGCCACGAAGAGGTGGCGGATGTAGGCCCGGCTGAAGCGCGCGCAGGTGGAGCAGTTGCACGATTCGTCGAGCGGTCGAGCATCGGTGCGCAGCTTCGCGTTCCGCACGTTGATGCGCCCGGTGCTCGTGAACGCCGTTCCGGTGCGGCCCATGCGCGTTGGCGCCACGCAATCGAAGAGGTCCACGCCTCGCCGCACTCCCTCCACCAGATCCTCGGGGAAGCCCACTCCCATGAGGTAGCGCGGATGAGTGCGGGGGAGCGCCTCGTTCGCCACGTCGAGCATCGCGTACATGTCGGGCTTGGGCTCGCCCACGGAGAGGCCGCCTATGGCGTAGCCGTCCCACTCGCCCATCGCGACGATCTCGCGGGCGGCGTCGCGCCGTAGTTCCCCGTGGATCCCGCCCTGCAGGATGGGGAAGAGCGTCTGCGCGGGAGTCGGGAGGCCGGCGCTTCCCGCGCTCTCCTCGAACGCGCGCCGTGCCCGTTCCAGCCAGCGCAGGCTGCGTTCACTCGCATCGCGTGCACGCCCTTCCTCCGCCTGCCCCGGTATGACGTGGTCGAGCGGCATGATCACGTCGGCACCCAGCGCGCGCTCCACGGCGATCACGCTCTCGGGGGTGAAGAAGCGACGCGACCCGTCTATGTGGCTCCTGAACTCCACTCCCTCCTCGCTCACCTTGCGCAGCGTCTCGAGCGAGAATACCTGAAAGCCGCCGGAGTCCGTGAGGATCGGGCCGTCCCACGCCATGAAGCGGTGCAGTCCTCCCATCTCGCGCACCACTTCCTCACCCGGGCGCAGGTGCAGGTGGTAGGTGTTGGCCAGGATCATCTGCGCGCCGATCTCACGCAGGTCGCGCGGATCGAGTCCCTTCACCGTGGCCAGCGTGCCGACGGCCATGAAAGCCGGGGTGTCCACCGAGCCGCGAGGTGTAGAGAAAACGCCGGCGCGAGCTGCGCCGGCGGTCGCCGCGATCTCGAAGCGAAAGCGACTCGCGCTCATGTACCACCCTTCTCGAGCTGCAGCGCCACCGAGCCGGCGTCGGCGGCGCAGGCGTAGGAGACGATCAGGCGCCGTCGCTCGAGCGGTGCGGGCAGCGGAGCCGGTCGCGGCTGATCGGATTGCGCCGCTGCGGCGGCAGCCGCCGCCGAGGGCCGGCGCACGGCCGGCGGCTGAAGTTGCAGCTGTGCCGCCAGTGCGCCGAAGACATCATCGAGCGCGGCGTCGCCCGAACCGCGCTCGATCTCGGCGCGCTGCACCGCGCCGGTGGAATCCACATCTACCATTATGTCCGTGGCCGCGAATACGGAGTTCTTCCCGTGTACCACGCGTGGACATTCGATGGGAAGCATCACGTCCGCACGCGTCCGCATCTGCTCGAGAGTAATGCGCGATTGTGCAGCGCGTGGCGTGTAGTAGCGCGTGGTAGCGAGTACACATGCCGTAAGAAGCGATATCGCACTCATCCGGCTATACGACAGCCATCGCATCGCCGTACGAGTAAAAGCGATACCCTCCATCCATGGCCTCTCGATACGCCTGCATCGTGAGATCGTAACCAGCGAAGGCGGCTACCAGCATCACGAGCGTGGAGCGGGGAAGATGAAAATTCGTGATGAGTTTGTCTACCGCGCGGAAGCGGTAGGGTGGACGGATGAAGATATCCGTTTCACCAGAGGTCGGCTCGAAGCTTCCATCCGGGCGCACCGCGCTCTCGAGCGAGCGGGTACTCGTAGTGCCGACCGACCATATCGCCCCGCCGCGTTCGCGAGTGGCGTTCAGCGCGGCCGCCGCGGCCTCGGGGAGTGAGTACCACTCCTCGTGCATCACGTGCTTCGCGGGGTCCTCCACCTCCACGGGCCTGAAGGTGCCCGCGCCCACGTGGAGAACGAGCTCCACGCGCCGCACCCCGCGCGCATCGAGCGCGGCGAGGAGCTCGGGCGTGAAGTGCAGCCCCGCCGTAGGCGCAGCCACCGAGCCGGATTCGCGCGCGTACACAGTCTGGTAGCGCTGTGCGTCGCTCTCGGTGTCGGCGCGCTCGATGTACGGTGGGAGCGGGATGTGTCCGTGCCGCTCGATCGCCGCGGCAACATCGCCACCCGAAGCCCTCACATGCACGATGCGCGTGCGCCTGTCGGTGATCTCCATGATCTCCACATCGAGTCCCGGCGCTACGTGTACCACGCGCCCCGGTCGCAGCTTCCCGCCCGGGCTCACCATCGCCTCGAAGCGGTCGTCGCCGAGTGGCCGGAGGAGGAGCACTTCTGCGGGCGCGCCCGAATCGCGCTTCCCCAGGAGGCGCGCACGGAAGACTTTCGTGGCATTGAGCACCAGCGCATCGCCCGCCGGGACCAGCTCCTTCAGATCGCGGAAGCGATGATGCGTGATCCGCCCGCTCGCGCGATCCACTACCATGAGCCGGCTCTCGTCGCGCGGCTCGACGGGGTACTGGGCGATGCGGTCCGGGGGAAGCTCGAAGTCGTAGTCCGAGGTGCGAGCGCCAGCGGTCACTCGACCACCGTGATCGAGCTCTTCGTCGATACCTTGTTCCCTGTGTCGCGGTCGGTGATGCTCACCTCGATATTGTAACGCCCGGGCGAGGCATCGCCCATGTCGAGCGTCACGTGGTCGAGCGCTACGCTGGTAGCGGGGATGCGACGGGGGAAGGAGAGAGTCACTTCGTCATTCCCACCGTGCGAAATTCCCACCAGGCCAGCTACGCCGCCCACGATCCTGGCCGCGAGCGCACCGATCCCGCCGCGCCGCACGCGCGCCACCTTGATATTCACGTCGTACTCATCGTTGCCGTCGCGCGGGGTGAGGCCGTAGGTCTCCCAGAGGAGAGAGAAGGGTTGGCCGCTCTTCACCACGCCGAGATTGGGGTCTATGTCGTAGTCGTTCCAGCGGCCCGACGCGGATCCGGCGCGCTGGGTGATCCTCGAGGCCACGAGCAGATCGCTCATCCCGAAGCCGCGAGACGGATCCACTTCGATTCGGCTCGCGCCGCGCGCGCCCCGCATTGCGTCGGGCTGCAGAGCCTCCACCCGATACAGAAAAGTCCCCGCCGGCACGCGCGTGTTCCAGCTCCGCAGCTCGCCCGAGGCGGACTTCCGGAAGTCTAGCACCTGGCGAGTGCTGTCGTGAAAGAGCGGCTCGGCGCGCCAGGTGTAGGCGCGGAAGTCGAGATCGAGCGCGCCGCGCGCCAGGTCTATCCCGTTGACGAGCTGTCCCACGGGGATCCGCGCGGCGACGTACACGTCGCCCGAGTCCGCGGACGCGCGGAAGCGCACGACCTGCACGGGGATCGAGTCCACATAACGGTCGTCGCCGGCATTGCGCCACACGACCGGTATGGTATCACGCAGGCGCCTCAGCTCGCGCAGGTCGGGCGGTGCGAGCGTGGCCACGCCGTACGTGGGCAGCGCGCGGAAGAGGAACGACTCGTCGGTGCTGTACCACCAGAGGACCTGGATCCGCGACTCCTGGCGGCGTTCCGGATCCGCCGGGAAAGAGATCACCGCCGGAGGCGGTCCGTAGCGTATGTACACCTCGCCGCGATCCGTGTCGGCACCGTGGATCCCGAACTCCGGCACCGAGAATCGCAGCTCGGCGTAGGCCACGCGGCTCAGGAACTCGAGGCGGTGTTCGTTGTCGGCCGTACTCCAGAGCGGGTCGGCCATGAGCCAGTACATCCGCCGCAGGTTGTCCTGCTCGGCGTCGGGGAGGCGCGCCGCACCGGCCGAGTCGCGAGGGGTGAAGATGCGACCGATTCGGTCGTACCTCGCACGCTCGCCTTCCGGAAGCGTGCGAAGCCCACGATTGAAGGCGGTGTCGGCCGCGAGGTCGTTCCCCAGCCGGTGCTCGGCGAGACCGCTAGCGAGCCAAGCCCACGCATCGCCGGAATCAGCATCGAGGCGCATGCGGGCCGCATGCTCCAACTCCACCCAGCGCTGCCGGTCGGCGAGCGCCATGTACGTGTGCCGGAGCGCGCCGGCGTTGGCGGGATCGGCGGCGAGTGCCTGGGAGAAGTGATCCCACGCGCGCAGATACTCGCTCTGCCCCGACCAGTCCTGTGCCGCGGCACGGATGGTCTGGTTGTCTATGAAGTACGCGATGGACCGCGGGTCTTTCACGAAGGTGCGGTCCTTCACGTTGTCGATGACGTAGCTGTAGATGTGCCGATTGGCGCGGTCCACGTAATGCCGCCACCAGGTCATCCCCAGCTCGTCGTGTGCGCGCGCCATCGCGACGCTGTCACCGCTCTTGCGCGCGGCGTCGAGCGCCTTCTCGAAGAGCCCCTTGGCGCGCGAACGGACCTTCGCGGAGTTCGACGTGAGGTAGAAGCGGCCGAGGTCCACCAGATATGCCGCCTTCCCGTCGCGCACCGCCTGCTTCAGTGATTGCTCCGCCACATCGAGGAGCGAGTCGTTCGCCGTTCGCTCCATGAAGCCCTTGCGCCCTTCGGCGTCGGAGAGAGCCCAGGCGAGCATGCCGCGGTAGTGCCAGCTCTCCGACCCGGCATCGGCATGCTGAACGACGGTGTCGAGCGACCGCAACTCCTTCAGGGAGTCGCCGCGCGAAGCGAGTGAGACGGAAGGTGTGATGCCCGCGGCCACCTGCGCGCACGCCGCCTGCGGCGCTACCGAGAGCGCGCCGGCGAGCAGGGAGGGGAAGAGCAGGCGGCGCATGCTGTATCCTACGAAGAGAGCACCGGGGTCTGTCAAGCTGTTGAAGCATTTACCGCACTGACGATCAGCGGCGCGCCCTCCTCCACGAGCGCACCGGCCGCGGCCGGCCCGACTTCTCTCTGGCCGCCGCCCCGCTCACCGACTCAGAACAGGCTCGGCTGACCGCCCTGCTGCTGGGGAGGTGTGTAGCCGAAGTGGCGGTACGCCTGCGCGGTTGCAACTCGCCCGCGCGGTGTCCGTTGGAGGAAGCCGTTCTGCACCAGGTACGGTTCGTACACTTCCTCGATAGTGCTCGCGTCCTCGCCCACCGCGGCCGCGATGGTGGTGATCCCTACCGGGCCGCCCTCGAACTTCTCGATGATGGTTCGGAGAACGCGCGAGTCCATGTCGTCGAGGCCGAACTCGTCTACGTCGAGCATCACCAGCGCGTCGGCCGCGACGGGCTTGGTGATTCTCCCCTCGGCGCGCACCTGCGCGAAGTCGCGAACGCGGCGCAGAAGGCGATTGGCCACGCGCGGAGTGCCACGGGCACGCCGCGCGATTTCCAGCGCACCTGCGTCCTCGACCGGTACGTGAATCACCTCGGCCGAGCGAGCGACGATCTGTTCGAGGTCTTCCACCGGATAGTAGTTGAGCCGCTCGATGATTCCGAAGCGCGCGCGCATGGGAGGCGTGAGCATCCCGAAGCGCGTGGTGGCACCGATGAGCGTGAAGCGCTCGATCGGCATGGTGATGGTCTGTGCCTTCGGTCCCTCGGAGAGCCGGATGTCTATCCGGTAGTCCTCCATAGCGGGGTAGAGAAACTCCTCGATGATGGGCCGCAGCCGGTGGATCTCATCGATGAAGAGGATGTCGCCCTCGCGCATGTTGGTGAGCGTACCCACCAGGTCGCCCGGCTTCTCGAGCGCGGGACCGGAAGTGGTGCGGATGTTGACGCCGAGCTCCCGCGCGATGAGTTCCGCGAGTGTGGTCTTGCCGAGCCCCGGCGGGCCGTAGAAGAGCGTGTGGTCGAGCGGCTCGCGTCGCTCGAGGGCGGCGTCTATGTAGATGCGGAGACTCTCCTTCACCTTGCTCTGGCCGATGAACTCGGCCAGGCGCTGCGGGCGGAGCGAGAGCTCTACTACCGACTCGTCGGGGATTACTTCGGGTGTGGTGATCTCGGCGCGGGTCATGGCTGCACTTTGAGCTGCTGGTAACTGTCGGTTCATCGCGCCGTTATGGCCCGGCGAAACGAAGTAGAATTATACACCGAATACAGACCGAAGAGCCACGGGTCATCCCCTTTCACCAGGCGATTCCGTAATCCTCCCCATAATTGCTCGATGCGCCCCACATGGAGCCGTGCTCGCGGTCGAAGTAGATCGCGTTGATGGGACCCGAAGTGAGGTCCTCGATTTCCAGCGTATAGCCCATCCTGCGTAGCTCGAAGCGGGTGAACTCGGGAGTGGACGACGCGATGAGAATCCGCCCCGGGCGCGCCTCGTGATCGCCGAACGAAGAGCGCATCTGGTAGCTGTTGATGTTCGCCGCCTCGGCCGCCTGCTGCGGCGTCATCTTCCACTCGACGATGTTCAGGAAGAACTGCAGGAGGTTCTGGTCCTGCGAGTCGCCGCCCTGAACCGCGAAGGCGAGGAAGGGCGCGCCGTCCTTCAGCGCGAGCGTGGGAGTGAGCGTCACGCGCGGCTTTTTCCCGGGCTCGATGACGTTGTAGGGACCGTCCTTCGCGGCCGTCACGAAGCTCTGCGCGCGCTGGCTCAAGCCGATCCCGGTGCGCCCCGCGATCACCGCCGGCACCCAGCCGCCGCTCGGCGTTACCGATACTACCCAACCCTCGGCATCGGCCGCCTCGATGGAAGTGGTGCCGCGGTAGAATTCATCCTTGAACAGCGAATCGGAGAGCGCCCTCCGATCTGCCGACGCGAAGCGTGCTGCGTCGAGTGCGGCACTGCTCGATGCACCCTCCGGCACGACTCGATCCTGCTGTCCGCTCGGGCGCAGCGTGTCGGGCGCGGGCACGACAGTCCATCCAGCGAGGATCTTGCTGAATGGGTTCGTGCCTCCCTGGTACTTGTACGGGTCGCCGGGCTTCACCTTCGGATCGTTGCGCTCCCAGTTGATCGTAGCGAAGCGCGCCTTGGCGTACTCCTTCGAGAGGAGTCCTTTCACTGGCTCCTCGGGCGGGAAGTACGGATCGCCATAGTAGAAGTCGCGGTCGGCGTACGCGAGGTTCATAGTCTGGTAGAGCGTGTGCATGTACTTCGCCGAGTTGTAGCCCATGGACTGGAGGTCGGTGTTCTCCAGGATGTTGAGCGCCTGGAGCATCACGGGGCCCTGCTGCCAGATGGGGAGCTTGTAGACGGTGATGCCCTTGTACGTGGTGCTGAGCGGCTCCTCGATTTTCACCTGCCAGTTGGCCAGATCTTCCATCGTGAAAAGACCGCCCTCCTCGCGCACGCCGCGTACGATCTCACGCGCTATGTCGCCCTTGTAGAAGCGGTCGTAGGCGGCCATGATGGCCTCCTTGCGGCTCTTCCCGGCGGCGAGCGCCTGCTGCTCCGTCTCCACCAGCTTGCGCCAGGTCGCAGCGAGGTCCTTCTGAACGAAGATCTCGCCCGCCTGGGGCGCTTCGTATTCCGCGCCGGGATGGGTGAGCATGATCTCGCGCGAGTATTTCCACTTCTCGAGCCAATTCTTGTTGTGCTCGATTGTACGCGAGAGCTGCGCTTCCATCGGGTAGCCGTCGGCCATCTGGATGGCCGGCGCGAGCACGTCCTTCAGCGAGAGCTTCCCGTACTCGGCGAGCATCACCATCAGCCCACCCGGTGTACCGGGCGTGACCGCTGCGAGCGGGCCGTACTCGGGCGGGTAGCGATATCCCTTCGACCGATAGAACTCCGCCGTGGCGCCGGTGGGCGCCACGCCGAGCGCGTCGATGCCGATGACTTTCTTCGTGTGCGGGTTGTAGATGAGCGCCTGCGTCTCGCCGCCGCAGGAAAGCGTGTCCCACATGGTGCAGCCGGCGGCGAGCATCGCGACCGCGGCGTCCACGGCGTTGCCGCCCTTCTGGAAGATCATCGCGCCCGCCTCGGCGCTCAGCGGCTTCCCGGTGATGGCGAGCCAGTGCTTCGCGTGGAGCGGCGGCTTGGCGGTTCGCTGCGCGTGCAGCGCGACCGTTGGCGCGCAGAGAAGGGCGAGGGCGACTATGAGACGAAGCATCATCGGTTCTCCCGCGTTGTTGTCGCTGTTGTCGCTGTTACCGCTGACGTTGCGGCTGTTGCCGTTATCGCTGACCCACCTTGCCGAGCGCCAGCCGGATCAGCTCTGGCGCGCTCACTCCGCGGCCGCCGGAATCGAGCGCCGCACGTACTCCCTTCTCGGCGTCGGCCACGGTGTAGCCGAGTGAGACGAGCGCGCGGATCGCATCTTCGGCCGCCGTCCCCTCCGAGCGCAGGCCGCCGGCCGCGCTCTCCACACCGATGTCACCCAGCTTGTCGGCCAGGTCGAGCACGAGACGCTCCGCCTTCTTCCGCCCCACGCGTGGGATCCCCTGCAGCGTGTGGATGTCGCGCTCGACTATCGCGCGCACCACGCGCTCGGCGGAGAGCGTGGAGAGCATTCCGAGCGCCAGCGCCGGCCCTACGCCGTTGGCGGTGAGCAGCCGGCGGAAGACGCTCCGCTCGAACGTAGTATTGAAGCCGAAGAGCAGCCACCCATCGTCGCGCACCACGAGATGCGTGTAGAGCGACGCCTCATCGCCGACGGCCGGGAGTTTTTCGTAGACGCCGAGCGGGATGGCCAGCTCGTAACCCACGCCACCCGAGGTGAGGAGCTCCACTCGATCCAGCTCCTTCGCAGTGAGCTTACCGACGATCTGCGCGATCACGAAGTGCGGCCGCGCTGCGGTGTGAGATGCGGGAGCCGCGCGCCCATGATGTGCGCGAGCGCGGCGGCGGCGCCGTCGGCGGCGTCGCTGGGACGTGGAGCGCTCTTGAGGCGAAGGAGGCGAGTGACCATGAACTGCACCTGCTCCTTGGTCGCGCCGCCGCGCCCCACGACTGCCTTCTTGATCTCCGCGGGCGGGTACTCGTGGATCTCCAGTCCCGCGAGCGCTGCCGCGAGGAGTATCACGCCGCGAGCATGTCCCAGCACCACGGTGGTGCGCACGTTCTTGGCATAGAAGACGTCTTCCACCGAGACGCAGTCGGGCTTGTGGCGCTCGATGAGCGCACTCACGTCCTCGTACAGCTCGCGCAGGCGGACCGGGAGCGGGTCGTGCGGGGTGGTGCGAATCACGCCGCATTCTATGAGCGAGAGGGAGCCAAAAGGCTCCCCCGAGACGACCCCGTAGCCGGTAGCGGCGGTCCCGGGGTCGATGCCGAGCACTACCACGGGGTCCGGCTCACGCGTCGGCCATCTCGGCCAGGTCGATGTCGAAGTTGGCTTCCACCTTCTGGACGTCGTCGAGATCGTCCAGTTCCTCCATGAGCTTGAGGAGCGACTCGGCGGTCTTTCCTTCCACGTGGATGGTGGTTTGCGGGATCATCGCCAGCTCGGCCTCCCGGGTCTCGATCCCCGCCTCCTCGAGTGCCGACTTCACGGCGTGGAGCGCTGTGGGGTCGGTGGTGACCACGAACTGATCGCCCTCGAGTTGGAGATCTTCCGCGCCCGCCTCTAGCGCCGCCTCGAGTGCCGCCTCCTCGTCGAAGCGGGTGGCATCGACGTAGATCTGACCCTTCCGATCGAACATGAAGGCGACCGAGTTGGTGGCGCCGAGGTTGCCGCCGCCGCGCGAGAGTTTGTGGCGGACGTCGGCCACCGTGCGCGTGGGGTTATCGGTGAGCGTGTGGATCAGGAGCGCCACGCCGCCGGGGCCGTACCCCTCGTACATGATCTCCTGGTAGTCCACGCCCTCGAGCTCGCCGGTCCCCTTCTTGACCGCGCGTTCGATGTTGTCCTTGGGCATCGACGCCGCCTTGGCCGCGTCGATCGCGGTGCGGAGCCGCGGATTACCCGCCGGATCTCCGCCACCCTGCTTGGCGGCAACGGTAATTTCGCGGATGAGCTTGGTGAACATCGCTCCCCGCTTTGCGTCCGCGGCCGCCTTGTAATGCTTGATCTGCTTCCATTTAGAGTGACCTGCCATGCGGGGAATATATAACGGGAAAGCAGGAAGCAGAAAGCAGGAACTGCAAGGGTTCAGGAGGCAGCGCCTGCTTTCACACGTGCTCCCCTCGCCTTGGCGATTTTTTTGCAGCGATCGCGGAGGATCGGAGCCGAGCGGGCTCGGCGGCTCCTCTGAACTATCGCACTTCACCAGATACGACACGGTGAACGCATCCTCGTGCGCGTACTCTCCGTTGACGGAAAGCGCGCCTCTGATACCGGCTGCTGAAGACGCTTTACTACGGCCCAGGTCGGCCGCTGCACGACCAGCGCGCCCCCGCTCCAGGGCGGGAAGTGAGCAGCGCTCCCTGAACTCGAGACACAGCCAGTTGTCCCTCGCCCGTGCGGGCGGGCTCGGGTGTGCAACCGCCCCGAGCACCGCAGCGCGTCGCGAGCTCCCGATTGCCTTTTCACGCAACCCAGGAGGGTATGCCTATGTTGGAGCAATCGTGTTCGGATCGGCGCCGTCTCCTCGATATCGTAGCCGCGGTTGGAGCGTTCGTGCTCCTGGCCGCGATTCCGGCTAACGGAGCGGCCGCGCAGGGCGCAGGGCAGACAGGCACCGTCGCCGGCCACGTGACGAGCCAGGAAGGCGGGCCGCTCAGCAACGTGCAGGTATTCGTGGAGGGGACCACAGTGGGCGCCATGACCGACGCTGCCGGCGCCTACCAGATCACAAGTGTGCCCGCGGGGAGGCGGCTCCTGCGCGCGCGGATCATCGGCTACCGCAGCCAGGGCGACAGCATCACCGTCACGGCCGGCCAGACCACGACGCACGACTTCGTCCTCGTGCACGATCCGCTGCAACTGCAGCAGGTGGTCGTGACCGGAACGCAGACGCCGCGCATGAACATCCAGTCGAGCGTGGCCATCACCTCGATGCCGCTCGCCGAAATCGAGCGGTCGAATCCGCGAAGCACCACCGAGATGCTGCGTTACGTGCCGGGCTTCACTCGCGTGGAGAGCTCGGGTGGTGAGGTGAACGAGAACATCAGCATGCGCGGCGTGCTCGGCGTGGAGTACGTGATGTTCATGGAAGACGGGATGCCGGTATTCCCCACCATGCACACTTTCTTCATGAACGCCGACAACCTCTTCCGTCCCGACCTCAACATCGAGCGCATGGAAGTCGTGCGCGGTGGTAGCTCGGCGCTCTTCGGGTCTAACACGCCGGGTGCCATCATCAACTTCATCAACAAGACGGGCGGTGACGCCTTCACCGGAACGATGAGAGTGACGGCGGGCACGAAGGGGCTGGCGCGTTACGACGTGGACGTGAACGGGCCAATCGGCAACGACTGGAGCTTCAATGTCGGTGGCTTCTACCGTTACGACCACGGCGTGCGCGACCCGGGCTTCCCGGGGATCCGCGGCGGCCAGGTGAAGGCGAACATCACGCGGAAGCTCGACAACGGGTACATCCGGGTCTCGGGGAAGGTGATAGACGATCGTAACCAGTTCATTCTCGATCTCCCCTTCACCAACCCCACCGATCCCCGGTTCGTAGCCGGCTTCAGCGACTACGGCTCGATGAACACCAACGAGGCGCTCGATCTCAGCGTGCGTACGCCGGTCGGTGACCTCACGCTGCCACTCGGCAACGGCCTTCGTACCACCGCTGGTTGGCTCACCGCAGATGCTTCGTTCGATCTCGCGAACGATTGGAACCTGCGGAATACCGCCCAGGTGATGGGAAACCATCAGGAGTGGAATGCGCTCGTTCCATCGAACGCGATGAGCGTCGCCGACTTCGTGACGGGCCCCAAGGGACAGGCGGCGCTCGGGCTGCCAGCTGGTACCACGATCCAGCTGACCTACACGAATCAGCTCGACGTGAATGGAAACCCGATGCCCTTCGATACGCCCAACGGGCTCGTGGCCCCCGGCCAGTTGATCCACGTAGCCAAGCCGATCTCGGCGGTGCAGGACCAGTTGCAGCTGCACAAGCAGTTCGGCGAGAACACGATCTCGCTTGGCGCGTACGTGGCCAACTACTCACAGATCAACAACTGGTACTTCACGCAGGTGCTTACCGACGTGGCCGACAACCCGCATTTCCTCGACGCCGTAGTCACCACTCCCGGCGGGACGCCAACCGCGGTCACGAAGAACGGCTTCCAGAACTTCATGTCGGGCTACACCAACGGTTCCGGACAAACGAGCATCGTTTCGGGCGTGATCGGCGGCTCTTTCCAGTTCACGCCCAAGTTCCGCGCGGACCTCGGCGCGCGCGTCGAGTACGACAAGTACGTGCAGAGCTCCGAGAACACTTCCACGTTCGACCTGGACGGGAATCCG
>DASSOX010000214.1:0-8661 GCA_035700125.1 Gemmatimonadaceae bacterium | reverse complement strand
CAGGATGTGACCGAGCTCATATCAGAGCTCGCCTCCCACCGCCTAGTCTTCCCGCGGAATGCGGAGCAGAACGATGACACCAGTGTCGAGAACCCATCTCAGGAAACTGACCAGGCTGAGTCGGCGCGAGTGGGCTGACCTTCTCGAGGCGCAGCTCGCGCTGCTCGTCGCACAGTTCCGGGTATGGAGTCGCCCCACGGGGCAGCTGGTTTCCCACTCCACCGGTTCCGATCAGCGCGCGGGCGGCATCGAGATGGCTGCTCCGACCAGCAGCGGAGTCCCTGCTCCCGCTGGCATCGGATCCCTGGCTTCGTCCAGCCCGAACTCAATCGCGGCGGCGTCTTCCGTCCCCCTTGACCCGTCCGTGTTGTCACGCGCGGAGGCTCTTGCGCTGGCCGTGGGGCGCGCCGCGGAGTTCGGCGCCTTTCGTCCGCTCTGCCTCGTGCGTGCCGTCGCACTGAACAGAGTGCTGGAGCGCCATGGGATCACGGGAAGCCATGTTCGCGTCGGTGTCCGGATGCGCAACGGCCGCTTCGCCGCGCACGCTTGGGTCGAATACGGCGATCGCGTGCTCGGCGATAACGAGGCGCACGTGGGCTCTTTCGTGGAGCTCTCCGAGGTGCACCTGGTAGATGCGCGATGAGCGCGATAGTCGGCGTCTTCGCACCAGCCCGCTCCGGCGGCGCGCCGTCGCGCGATGTGGGTGAGCGCGTCCTGCGCGCGATGAATAAGCGGGGCGCCGATCATGTGGCTGTGTGGCGTGATGAAGCGAGCGGCGCTCTCGTCGGAGTGTCGCGTTACGCGTGGGAGCGGGAAATCTCCCCGAGCGGCGGCGTGCTCGTGCTCGCGGAGGACGATGTGGTGGTTGCGGCCGACGCGGCGATCTACTACCGCGACGATCTTCGGCGTTCGCTCGAGAGCGAAGGCGTGGTGATAACGGGCGACAGCGCCACGCACATGATCCTCGCGTCGTATCGCGCGTGGGGAGAAGGCTGTGCCGCGCATCTCGAGGGCGACTTCGCTTTTATCGTGTGGGATCGCAGGACACGGCGCATCAGCGCCGCGCGTGACTTCGGGGGCAAGCGCACGCTGTTCTTCGCCGAAGTCGGCGGCACGCTCGTGATCGCGTCTTCCATCGGCGGAGTGCTGGCATTCCCCGGCTGCCCACACGATATCGACCTCTCGGAGGTCGCTGCCGCGGCCGGAGGATTATTCGGCGCGGATGTGGAGACGGCCTACACCGCGATACGCAATCTCCCCGCTGGCTTCACGCTCGCGGCTGCACAGGGGAGCGCACCGAGGCTCTCGAGACACTGGAGCCCACCGGAGCGCGCGAAGGGATCGGGGATTCCTTCCTTCGAGGAAGCCGCCGTGGAATTGCGCGCACGACTCGAGCGTGCGGTGCTGGAGCGCGCTCCGTCGCGCGGCGAGATGAGCATCTGGCTGAGTGGCGGTTGGGATTCGCCAGCGGTGTTCGCTGCCGGAGCCGCGGCATTGCGCGCGCATGGCGACACGCGTTCGATCCTCCCGGTTTCCATCAGCTACCCGCCGGGCGATCCGGGAAGGGAAGATGAGCTGATCCAGGACATCGCCGATCACTGGGATGTGCCGGTGCATTGGCTGCACATCGCCGACATCCCCTTCTTCGACAGGCCCGCCGAGCGCGCAGCGGAGCGTGACGAGCCATTCGGGCACGCATTCGAGATGTGGCATCGCTCGCTCGCTCGTGGCAGCAGAGCGGTGGGCTCGCGCGTAGCGTTCGACGGTGTAGGTGGCGATCAGCTCTTTCAGGTGTCCGAGGTGTATCTTGCGGACCTGCTGCGGAGCGGCCACTGGCTCGAGTTGCGTCGTGAGTGGAAGGCGAAGCGGATGACCGGGAGCGGCTTCCGCGGTTTCTTCCGACAGGCGGTGCAACCGCTCATGACCGAGCGGGCACACGATGTCGCAACGGCGATGCGAAACGGGCGCGCGCTGAGAGGTTATCTCGAGCGGCGCGCGCCAAGTTGGCTGCGTCCGGAAGTGGTTAGTCTGGCCGGTCTGGATGCGCGGGAACGGCACGCTGCGTTGCCGCACTCCCGCATCAGTTGTGTCCGCCACGAAACATATTGGTATCTGACGTACCCCTATTTCCCGCGCGTCTTCGGTCTGGCTTCGGCCATGGCGCTGGAGGAGGGCATAGAGCTCCGTTCACCTCTTTACGACGCGAGGATCATCGAATTAGCGCTCTCCAGGCCACGGTGGGAGCGTTCGTCGGGGGTGGAAACGAAGTTGCTACTGAGGCGGGCAGTGAAAGGTCTGTTACCCGAGCACGTCCTTGCGCCGCGGCCAGCGAAAACAGGGACTACGGGCGCGTATTTTGATCGTTCAATGAGGGAGGGGTATCCCCCTCTCTGTGAAGAATTTTTACGATGTTCGGAGCTGGAATCCGCTGGAATGATCGATGCAGATGAGCTTCGACGGTCGGCCACGGCGTATACCCGTGGGGAGGCCAGCGGGCAGGTCGGTGTAAACCTGTTTCTGAGTTTGCAGGCGGAACTATGGTTGAGGGCGCGAAGGCGTCCAGCCGATTTACCCGATGGCGGGGTTCCTGAGGAGCCCTTGGCTACTGTGGTTGGGTAGAGGTAGCGCAGGTCGATGCAAGTTGTACCATTCACGGCCATGGGGGCCGTGGTTCTGCCGGGCGAGTGGTCCGGTGACACACGACACGGGAGGCGTCGCGTGTATCAGAAGCCAAAAGTGGAGCGGTTCGGTACGTTCCGCGAGTTGACGCAGATCGGTTTCGAGGGGAGCTCCGACGGTTACACCATTTGCGGAGTGACCCCGGGCACTGGTAACAATGCCTGCGGTCTGCCGGGCGCACCTGAGTGCCCTCGGCCCTCAGTCTGACGCTCCACAGGAAGGAGGCCACCGGCTCCGCCGGTGGCCTCCTTTCACTTTTACCCACCTCTGAATGCCCGACTACTCGATCTTCGGCGGATGTCTTCGCTCCGATATCGCCTTTCCCGAGCTCAGGGAACTGTCCTCCGCCACGGCCAGCTGGACGTTGCGCTCGGTGGACAGAGTCGAGGAGATGGAGCGAGCGGAGCTCCTTGGCGAGTTCCAGCTGAACCCCGAGCTTAGCCTGCGGCTCTTCGCGCACGCGGCCGGCTTCAGGTTCGAGTTCGACGACACGGGCACCTACGACATATCCGCCGACGGATCCAAGATCCGCTGGGTCGCTGGGCCTCGGCCCGGGCCCAACTCCGTTCGCGCTGACGTGACCGGGCGCGTACTTGCGACGGCGCTCCACGCGAGCGGCCGTCTCTGTTTGCACGGCAGCGCCGTTGCCACCGAGTGCGGCTCCATAGCCTTCGTCGCGCCCAAGTTTCACGGCAAGTCCACGCTGGCGCTGGCGCTCACGCGCGCCGGCTACCGCCTGATGACCGATGACGTGCTGCCGGTGGACCCCGGCCCACCCGCGCGCGCGATACCTGGCGTCCATCAGGTAAAGCTCTGGGACGACACGGCGGAGCTCTTCGATGTACGGCGCGGGGAGCCGATGACCGGCGACAAGCACCTCGTGCACGAGATCCCGGAGGAGTCGCTGATGTTCCAATCGGCTCCCCTCTCGGCCATCTACGTCCTGAGCCCGCTCACCGGCGAGCATTCCATGCAGGGCGCGGCGAGGCGCGTTCCATTTCCCGACGTCACCGCGGCGCTCGCGCTCGTGCGGCACGCGGCAATGGGTTCGATGTTCGGGGGCGCGCAGGCCGCGCGCATTTTCGAGCGAGCTGCTACATTGGCTTCCACTGTTCCGGTGTACCGTCTCGAGACGGTGGCCGGTCTCGATCGGCTCAACGACGTGGTGGCCCAGCTACAGGAATGGCACGGAGCGGCAAGCGCCCCGCCGGTGGCGGCGGGCGAGGGGATGTGAGAGAGAGTCTCATCCCGGCACCCGCCGAAGCGCACGGGCGCCTCTCGGAACCAGCGGCGGCCGTGGTGCTCGATGGCCTCGCGAAGAGCTTCCCGGCACGACGCGGTTGGTTGGAAACGATCCGCCATCCCCGAAGCACGCAGTACCAGGAGGTGCTGCGCGGCGTGAGCTGTAGCGTGCGCGAGGGAGAGTTCTTCGGTCTCCTCGGTCCGAATGGCGCGGGGAAGACCACGCTTTTCAAGATCCTCGCTACCCTCATCCTTCCCGATGCCGGCACCGCGACCGTCGCCGGCTTCGACGTGGTGCAGAACGCGCGCGAAGTGCGACGCGTCCTCTCGCCGGTGATAGCGGATGAGCGCAGTCTCTACTGGCGCCTCTCTTCGCGCGAGAACCTGGAGCTCTATGGGTCGCTCCAGGGGCTCGATCGGAGTGCGGCGCGCAGGCGGGCCGGCGAGCTTCTCGAGGTGGTGGGGCTCGACGACACCGGCGAGAAGATGGTCGGCTCCTTTTCATCGGGGATGAAACAGCGGCTGCTCATAGCGCGCGCGCTGATAGCATCGCCGCGCGTGCTCCTGCTCGACGAGCCCACGAGAAGTCTGGATCCCATCTCGGCGCGACGCTTCCGCGCATTCCTGCGCGAGGAGATCACGGGCCGGCAGAAGTGCACTGTGCTCCTCGCCACGCACAACGCCGAGGAGGCGCTGGATCTCTGCGATCGCGTGGCAGTGTTGAACCGCGGCGAGCTGCTCGCAGCGGGAACCGCGCAGAGCATCGCCAGCGAGATGGGGAACGATCGCTACCGGCTCTGGACGAGCGACCCGGCACATCCCGGAATCGCCGCACTGGCCGAGCGCGGTGTGGTGGAGGCGATAAGCGCGCGCGAGAGCGATGATCCGGGTTGGACGGTGGTGGAGATGGACGTACCCGGAGGACTGGAGCGCGCGGCGCAGGTGGTGGCGTTCCTCACCGAACAGGGCGTGCCGATAGCACGCTTCGAGTACGTGGAGCTGTCGCTCGCGGATCTGATAGAGCGGGTGGTCGAGCAACGGGGCGCGAACAGGGAGAATGCGGGCATGAGTGGTGGCAGCGATGCGTGAGATCCGCTCGCTCATCAAGGCGAGCTTTCACACGGCGTTGAGCTACAGGCTCTCCATGGTGCTCTCGCTCGGTTCGCTCCTCTTCACGGTGGTGCCGCTCTTCTTCGTGGCGCGCGCGCTCCAGTCCACCATGGCGAAATCCATCTCCACCGAGGGCGGTGTCTATTTCGCGTTCCTGCTCGTCGGGATGATCGCCTACACGTACATATCGGTGGCGGTGAACGCGATTCCCAACGTCGTTTCGTCGGGCGTGTCCACGGGTACCCTCGAGGCGCTGCTGGCCACGCGCGCGCCGCTCCCCTCGCTTCTTCTGGGGCTGATAGGTTACAATTTCCTCTGGACGACCGTTCGCGCCGTGGTCCTGCTCATAGCGGGGATGCTCTTCGGAGTACACCTGGCCTGGGGACAGATCGGGAGCTCGTTCCTCATCCTCGTCCTCATTGTTCTCGCCTATCTTCCCTTCGGTCTCATCGGTGCAGCGCTCATGCTGGCCTTCCGGACGACGGGCCCGCTCGCGTCCGTGGTACTGATTCTCTCGGGTCTCCTCGGCGGCGTCTACTACCCGACGACTGTGATCCCCACGGGCATCCAGGAGCTCTCGGCGGCGGTGCCGCTGACTTACGGACTCCGCGCATTGCGCCGCACGCTGCTCGAAGGGATGCCCTTCTCGGCGGTGGCGCCTGATGTGATCACGCTCATCGGTTTCGTGGTGCTTCTCACCTCGGTGGGGCTGCTGGCGCTCTCCGAGGGGTTGCACTATGCGCGGCGGGCAGGCACGTTGGCGCAGTACTGACGCACGTTGGCCATGACACTCTCGAATCTCTCGCCCGAAGCGGAGCTGCTACTTCTCACTGCCGGCAGCGCGCCGGTTGCGACGTCCGACGGCCGCTCCGCGGCGAGCTCCATGGGTGCGCGCCGCATCCACGAGCTGCTGCGGGGCGAGCTCGATTGGGAGAAGCTCGGATGGCTGGCCGAGCGGGAGCGCGCAGCGCCGGTGCTCTGGGGGCAGCTGCAGGCAATCGAGAATGGGCCGGGGAAGCTCCCTCCGCAGGCGTCGCATCTGCAGCGGCTGGCGATGGTGTCGGAGTTCCGGATGATGCATCTGGAGCAGCGGCTCGCCGATTCGCTCGAGGCGCTCTCGGATGCCGGGATAGACGTGATGCTGCTCAAGGGCGCGGCGCTCGCGCTCACGGTGTACGGCTCGTTCGTGCGGCGGCCGATGATAGATGTGGACGTGCTCGTGCACGAGGACGAGGCACTGCGCGCGCGCGATGTTCTCATCGGCAACGGGTGGGTCTCCACCGAGATGGAGGAGTTCGAGAGCTTCTATCGCAGGCACCACCATCTGCCCACACTGGTGGATGGGCGTGGTCTGGACATGCAGCTCGAGGTGCACACGGGGCTCTTCTTCGAGGGGAATCCCTTCGACTTCCCCATGGCGGATCTGTGGCACAGGGCCGTGCCGGTGACGATGCGCGGTCGGCGCGCGTACGTCCCGAGCCGGCAGGACCAGCTGCTGCACCTTTGCCTGCACTTCGCCTGGTCGCACATGATGAGCAGCGGTGCATGGCGCACCTTCCGCGACCTGCGTGCACTGATGGACGCGGGCGACATCGATTGGAACGCGTTCGTGGCGCTGGCGCGAAAGAGCAGGGGAGCGAGCTGCTGCTACTGGACGTTGCGACTGGCCCACGATCTGGTGGGCGTACCCGTTCCGGAGACTGTGCTCGCTGCACTCCGTCCGCCGATGACGGACTCCATGCTCGATCGGGTTGAACGGCACTTCGTGTACAGCCTTCTGCCATCCGAGGTGCTCTGTCCCTCGGTGTTCGTGGCGCGCTCGATGTGGCGCCTGGGCATACGGCCGCGCTGGAGCGGCCACGGCTCGGTGCGGCCGTGGGATCGCAACGAGGAACTGCTCGTGGGCGGGATTCGCCCCGACTCGCTGGGCCGCCGCGCGCTGAACCAGCTTCGAAACGTGAGAGGGTGGTCGCGCTACGTGCGGTCGGTCCTGCTGGCGGGGAGTCAGGGAAGAGCATAGCCGTTCTGCTCGTAGCTGTTCTCCCCATTGACACCATACTTCGACCATTTACATTTAACAGGCTAAACCACGCCACCTGAGCAGTTTGTAGCGTGGTCAACAACGTAACTGCCGGGCCAGGTAAGCCAGCCCGGCGCGCCCTTGGGTCCCCGTTCGTGCAGCAGTGGCGATCGCACCCGGCGGCAGCGGATGAATACCGGCTCCATGGGGAGCGACCGGTTCATCCGCATTTTTGCTGGCATTTACACGATCGATTCTCGCTGCGACAGCTGAGCTCATATGGTACGCAAAACACCGCTAGCGCATTATCGCAACATCGGCATCATGGCTCACATCGATGCCGGCAAGACCACCACCACCGAGCGCATCCTCTACTATACGGGGAAGAGCTACAAGATCGGTGAGGTGCACGATGGCGCCGCCACCATGGACTGGATGGAGCAGGAGCAGGAGCGTGGCATCACCATAACGTCTGCCGCCACCACCTGCTTCTGGCCGCGGAAGGGCACGGAGTATCGCATCAACATCATCGATACCCCGGGCCACGTGGACTTCACGGTCGAGGTGGAGCGGTCGCTGCGCGTGCTCGATGGTGCGGTGACGCTGCTCGACTCCGTCGCCGGCGTGGAGCCGCAGACTGAGACGGTCTGGCGCCAGGCGGATCGCTACCATGTGCCGCGCATCATCTTCGCCAACAAGATGGACCGCGTCGGCGCGGACTTCGACCGCTGCGTGCGGATGATCCGCGACCGGCTGTCGTCGAAGGCGTACCCGCTCCAGCTCCCCATCGGATCGGGCGAGCTTTTCGTGGGTCACATCGACGTGCTGCGTCGCGTGGCGGTGATTTTCGATGAGAGCACGCTCGGCAAGACCTTCACCGAGGAGCCGGTCCCCGAGTCGTACGTGCAGGCGGTGGAAGAGGCGCGTCATGCCGCCATCGAGGCGGCGGTGGAGCACGACGAGGAGCTGCTCGAGAAGTACCTCAACGGCGACGAGCTCACCCTCGACGAGATCCAGCGCGCGATTCGCAAGGCGACCATCGCCAACCAGTTCGTGCCGGTGCTCTGCGGCGCGTCCTTCAAGAACAAGGGCGTGCAGGCGCTACTCGATGCGGTGATCGACTATCTCCCCTCGCCCACCGAGGTGCCGGCCATCAAGGGTCACCTTCCGCTCAACGACGAGACCTTCGAGGAGCGCGTGGTTTCGGACGATGCACCCTTCGCGGCGCTGGCGTTCAAGATCGCCACCGATCCTTATGTCGGTAAGCTGACCTTCTTCCGCGTCTACTCCGGTGTTCTCGAGGCCGGGTCGTACGTGTACAACGCGACGAAGGACAAGCGTGAGCGCGTTGGCCGTCTCCTGCAGATGCACTCGAACAAGCGCGAAGAGATCGAAACGGTTCACGCTGGCGATATTGCTGCCGCGATCGGACTCAAGGACACCCGCACCGGCGACACGCTCGCCGATGAGGACAGGCCGATCATCCTCGAGGCGATGAAGTTCCCGGCGCCAGTGATCGACGTGGCCATCGAGCCGAAGACCAAGGCCGACCAGGACAAGCTCTCGATCGCGCTCGCGAAGCTGGCCGAGGAGGATCCCACCTTCCGCGT
>DASSOX010000213.1:0-17534 GCA_035700125.1 Gemmatimonadaceae bacterium | reverse complement strand
GCACCAGGTCCGCCTTCTGCTGCGGCGTGAGGCCGAGGTGGAAGTTCGCGTCGTAGCGATCCACCACGTCCGACAGCGTGGGCGAGCTGCCGTCGTGGAAGTACGGCGGATGCTGCCACACGCCGCGTAGCGGCGCGGTGCGCCACATCTTCGTCGCGCTGCGGAGAGCGTAGCTCGGATCCGTGAAGAACTTCGCCGGGTCGTGGAGCCGCTGGTTGGCATCGGTGAAGGTGCTTCCGGTGTGACAGCTCGAGCAGTCCCCCGCTCCGTAGAACACATCGCGTCCGCGCGCGGCGGCCGCCGCGTCGAAGCTCCCCGCCGGCGGTGGCGGCGCCTGTAGACTCAGCTGGTACGCCTGCAGCGCGCCGAGCTGACGGGCAACCAGATCCGGCGACTGGTGGATGCTTATGTCGAGCCGTGGCTCCACGAAGTTCCCCTGCCCGTGCATCTGCGTCACGGCCACGTAGCGATTCCAGTACATGAGGTCGTGCCCATCACCGGTGACCGTCACGCGATGTACCCCCTCGAGCCCGTACGCCGGCGGGATCGGCACGGGACCGTTCTTCCCGTCGAAGTTGAAGCGCGGATCGTAGCGACCCGGTCCCCACGAGTTGTAGACTGCCTTCTGCGCGTCTGTGAGCGCGGGAGAGAGCGCGATGATCGCGCCGGGATTGAGCTCGCGGTTCGGATACCCATCGAGCCGCTTCCCGATTCCGGGGGCAAAGGAGTTGTCCACCGTGGAGTGGCAGAGTGCGCACGTGATCCCCACTCGCGTGATGTGGTTCGCGTCGTCCACCTCCGCCTTCACGCCCACCACGGCATTCAGCTTCAGGAGGAGCGCCGTGGTCGCCGGATCGTTCAGGTCGACGAGGTTCTCGCGAATCGCCTCGACCACCGATGTGGGGAGCGCATCGGCATCCACCTTGAGACCGACCGAGAGCGCGACCGCGGGGCTGACCACATCCTCGATCACCTGGTTCATGTGCAGCGTGTCGGTCCAGAACTTCTCGTCGCCGAAGGTGCTGTAGCGGAAGATCCGCTGCCCTTCAGTGACGTTCTGTGGCTCGCTGCGCTGAAGCTCGACCGCATTCGCCTTCCGCGCCGGCGGACTCACCGGCTCGGCGTCCGTGCAGGCGCCGAGCACTGCACCCGCGCCGAACATCACCGCGATGCAGACTGCCTGCATCACGATCGCCCGATCGAGGACCCGGCGATCCACAACTCTCTCCCGCTCGCCTGACTTTGCCGCTCGCATGGCTCACCCTCCGGAGTGGTACCGTGCAATTTGTCAACGGATTATTTGACAAAATGCACCGGAGCACCGGGAGCGCGAGCGAATTGTGGTGACGGGCCCTCGTTCAGGGGTGAACGATAGCTGTGGTGGGGTGAGCGTTCAGACCTGGACCTTCGTCCCCGGCGTGGGGCAGCTCGCCTTGTAGCCGTGCCCCTCCAGCTGGCCAGCGAGCGCGTCCTGCGCTTCGGGCTCCCCGTGCACGAGGAAGACGCGCTCGAGCGAGGGGGAAGTCCCCTTCACCGCATCGAGCCAGCGCTGGAGCTCCGTGCGATCGGCGTGCGCGCTGTAGCCATTGATGATCTCCACCTGCGCGCGCAGCGGCACCTCCTCGCCGAAGATCTTGAGGAAGGGAGCCTGCTCGACGATGCGCCGTCCCAGCGTGTGCTCGGCCATGAAGCCCACCACCAGGATCGTGTTGCGCGGATCGGAGGCACCGTGCAGGAGGTGGTGCAGGATGCGCCCACCTTCCGCCATCCCCGAGGCGGCGATGATCACCATGGGACCGTTCATCGTGTTGAGCTTCTTCGACTCTTCCACATCGCGCGTGTACCTCACGAGGCCGAAGCGGAAGAGCCGCTCGCTGGTGCGAACGAGATCCTCGCTCCGGTCGTACACCTCCGGGTGCGCCTCGAAGATCGCCGTGGCGTCGCTGGCCAGAGGGCTGTCGATGTAGATCGGGATCTTCGGGATCCTGTCCGCGAGCGCGAGCACGTGCAGACCGTAGACGATCTCCTGCGTGCGCCCTACAGAGAAGGCCGGTATGAGGAGCCGGCCGCCGCGCGCCGCGGTATCGGTGACGGCCTCCGCGAGCTTGGCGCGCGCTCCATCCACCGACTCGTGATCGCGGTTGCCGTAGGTGGACTCCATGATCACCGCATCCGCGCGCTCGGGCGGCTGGGGATCACGAATGATGGCGAGCCCCCATCGCCCTATGTCACCGGAGAAGACGAGACGAGTGCTGCTTCCGCCGTGGCGCGCCTCCAGTACCACGGAAGCGGAGCCGAGGATGTGTCCCGCGTCGCTGAAGGTGGCGGTCACACCCGGGAGCACGTCCACAGCCTTCCTGTATGGGACTCCGATCATCTGCTCCACCGAGCGGCGTGCGTCATCGCCGTCGTAGAGCGGCTGCACCGCCTCACGATTCCGTTCGCTCAGGAACTTCGCATCCATCTCCTGGATGTGCGCCGAGTCGGCGAGCATGATGGCGGCGAGGTCGCGCGTCGCCGCGGTGCACCAGATGGTCTTGTTGTAGCCCTTCGCGGTGAGATAGGGAAGACGGCCCGCGTGATCCATGTGCGCATGACTCAGCACCACCGCATCTATCTCATCCACCGGCACTGGAAGTCTCAGATTCTTCGCCTCCGATTCCTTGCGCTTCCCCTGGAAGAGGCCGCAGTCGAGCAGAATCGTCTTGCCGCCAGTGCGCACTATGTGGCAGGAGCCAGTGACTTCGCGAGCGGCGCCGAAGAACTCGATTTCCATGCGGGGGCCTCGGGGTGAGGGAAACGGAAGAGAACGACTCGTCTGGACATCGTAGACGCCGGGGCGGCCTACCGCCAGTGACCGCTCGTAGCACACGGATTGCTGCGATAGCAGCGTGATGGTGCTGACGACGCCGACGCCGTCGGCGTGCGCATCCGCAGGCAGACAGAAGGGGTGGCTCATGAAGCAGCTCCGTAAGCTCGTACGCACTCTCCCGGCCCTCGCACTACCGCTCGCGATGTTCGCTGCGGGTGCTTGCGGGAGCGACAACTCGACGGGAAACCAGCTGAGCAATGCCGACCTGGTGGGTGACTGGACGCTCGTCTCCTTCCAGATCGTACCGCAGCCGGCGCTCACACCGCCCGCCACGACCGGTTCCCTGAACCTCGCAGACTCGACCTACACGGTGCTGATAGTGCTGAACACCGGCGGTGCGGTCGACACGGTCGCCTCCGACAGCGGCACGTACTCGGTGAACGGCTCGAGCTGGAGCCAGACGTCCGACGATCCTCAGATCCCGCAGTCCACCGGTACGGTGACGCTGATGAATAGCGGCGGAAGCGAGCAGCTCGAGGTGAACGCGACGGCGGGAGGTGTCGCGACGCACTCGATCTGGTCGCGCGCGCAGTAGCGGAGCTCCGCCCCCCACTCACGAAGCTGGTGTCCTCCCGGAGACGCCGCTCGACGCTGGCGATGACGTCACTCCGGCTGCGACCGACGCTGCTCGCCATCCTGGCGCTCCTCCTGGGCGCCCCGCTCGCGGCACAGCGCCCCGCCGCGGCGCTCGGCGGTCGCGTGAGTGACTCGCTGACCGGAGCGGGGCTCCCTGGCGCGATCATCCTCGTCCCCGGCACGCTCCTCGAGACGCGCACCGATGCGCGCGGTGACTACCACCTCGCCTCCATACCGCCCGGCGCGCACTCCATACGCGTCCTCCTCATCGGCTACCGTCCGGTCACGCGCGACAGCGTGATCGTGCAACCTGGCGAGACACGGCGACTCGACATCGTCATGACCCGCGCCGCGATCGAGCTCGCTCCCGTGTCCGTCACGGCCAGCCAGGTCACGCGCGGCATCGGTGAATCGCAGGCGAGCGTCGCGGTCGTGACGAGTGCCGAGGTGGCCAGGCGCAACGTGGTCACGCTCGACCAGGCGCTGACCTGGGTTCCCGGCGTGACGTTCAACAACGGATCCATCGACATCCGCGGCGCGGGAGGTCTTCAGGGCGGAGTGGGAAGCAGAGTCCTGGTGATGGTAGATGGCCACCCGGTGCTCAGCGCCGACGGGAGCGAGACCGACTTCGAGGCGCTTCCTCTGCTCGACGTGCAACGGGTAGAGGTGGTGAAGGGCGCGTATTCCGCCATCTACGGGAGCAACGCGCTCGGTGGAGTCGTGAACGTCATCACCGCGCCGATAGGGGAGAGCCCCGTCACGAGCGTGCGCGCACACTACGGCGCGTACGACCTCCCATCCGGCTACAGCTACTCCGATCATCATCTGGACTTCAAGGGATTCTCGTTGCAGCACTCGAGGCGCGTCGGTGCGCTGGGTGCGCGACTCTTTGCCGGCCGCGACGCTTCCACCGGCTACCACGAGGATGGCTCCAACTCCCGCTGGCTCTTCAGCGGCCGGCTGGTCTATCCTGTGAAGAGCGATCACCCGTCGTCGGCGTACGCCACCTACTCATCGGAGAGGAGCGGCAACTTCCTCACCTGGCGCGACGCGGCGCACCCATACGAGGCGCTCCCTGGAACGTCGGGAGATTGGGCGCACTACGGAAAGCTCAGCGCGGGCGCGACCATCATGGCGCTGAGCGGCGGGAAGAGTCAGCTGCAGCTCGCGCCGTATCTGGAGCACGACGACTCCCGGAACCACTATCACGACAACGGCGATTACCACCGCGCCACGAAGATCGGAAGCGGCGCGCGCCTCACCATCGCGCCATCGCCGAGCTCCACCGTCACGGTGGGCGCCGAAGCGTCGCACACCACGGTGACATCCAACTTCCTCGGGCGACCGGTGAGCGACACCTCGGCGACTTTCGTCGGGCACCCCACGCTCGACGACTACGGCGTATACGCGCAGAGCGAGCAACGCCTGAGCGATCGCCTCACCGGTTCGCTCGGCGCTCGCTTCGACTATCATCACGCGCACGGCTCGAGCACCGAGCAGAGCCTGAGCCCCAAGCTGGGGATCTCGCTCCGCGTGACGCCGTCGCTCGCCGCGCGCATGTCGGTGGGGCGCGGCTATCGGGCGCCCGCGGCCATCGAGCAGTACGTGTCCACCTTCCAGTCGGGCTTCAACGTGGTACCCAACCCGGATCTGCACGGCGAGAGCTCGTGGTCGAGCGAGATTGGAATTACATCGCGGCTGAAGTCCTGGCTCTGGGTGGATGGAGCGCTCTTCGAGAGCTGGTATCGCGACCTCATCGGGCCGGCGCCGGCAGCGGTGCCGCTGGAGTTCCAGTTCCGCAATGTCACTCGTGCGCGCGTACGCGGGCTCGATTTCGAGACGCGGCTCGCCGCGATACCGGAGCTGCTCTCCTTCGATCTCACTTACCTGTACCTCGACAGCCGCGACGAGAGCCTCGGCGGTCCACTCCCCTACCGTTCACCACACAACGTCACGCTCACCGTGAACGCGCTCCAGGGTCTCGTCGGAGTCGACATGCGCTACCGCAGCCGCGTACAGCGCGTGCTCGTCTACCCGCTCGATTCGCGCGGAAGCTCCACCGTGGTGGATCTGCGACTCGCCTACGCGATCGCGGGCACCACGCTGCAGGCCAGGATATCCAACGTCTTCCAGGCGAGATACGTGGACGTGCAGGAGCGAATCCCGGGCGCGCCGCGAAGCCTCATGCTCACGGCGTCGCGCAACTTCTGATCGGGCGCCGAGCGCGAGTCACACCTCGCTGGCGACGGCTGGTCCGGTACGCAAGTCGCGACGCGAGCCGCGCCGCACCATGTAGTAGAGGATCGCCAGCGCAACGAACGCCGCCATGGCGATCGCCTCGTGCAGAGTGGAGTGCGCCAGGAGCCAGACGACGGTGGCCGATGCGAGCAGCGCGGGCACCGGACCACCGGGCATGCGAAAGGCACCGGCGGGGCGCGGCCGCGTGTAGCGCAGCTTGAGCGCCGCCAGGCACACGCCGAGGTAAACGAGGAGCAGCGCCATGCTCGAGAGCACCGCGAGCGAACGGAAGGCGCCGCTCACCGATGCGAGGAAGGTGAGCGCGGCGAAGGTGATGATCGAGACCCACGGCGTGCGGAACCTCGGGTGCAGCGTCGCGAGCGAGCGTGGCAGCATCCCGCTCTCCGCCGCCGCGAGGAACCCGCGCGGCGCGCCGATCATGTCGGCCGCGAGAGCGCCGAAGATGGCGACCACGATGCACACGAGTACGACTCCCCTGCCAGGTGCACCTGCTATCCGGTCTGCCACGGTCAGGAGTGGCGCATCCGCGTGCGCGGCGAGCTCGTTCCCCAGCACCCCCTGGGCGGTGAGCTGCAGAGCTATGTAGAGGAGAGCGATCGTCGCCGCCGCACCCAGCATCCCGCGCGGTACCGTGCGTGCCGGATCGCGAATCTCGCCACTCGGCATGAGTGCGCCCTCCGCGCCGGTGAAGGCGAAGAAGAGCACCAGCGCTGCCGCACCGAGCTGCGAACCGGATGGCCAGCCGGCCCAGGCGAGGTTGTGTGGCTGAACGAGGAATGCACCGAGTACCACGATCAGCACGAGCGGAAGCAGCTTCGCGACTGTGGTGACCATCGAGAGTCGAGTCCCCTGGCGCACGCCGCGAACATTGACCACGGCAAGCAGGGCGAAGGTCGCCGCGAGAAGAACGACACGCGTAGCGCGACCACCGAGCGCGGGGAGGATGGATGCGAGCGAGTCCACCATCACGTTAGCGATCGCGGCATCGGACGCTACCGAGAAGCCGACACTCAACACCGCCCAGGTCAGGAAGCCGGCGAACGGACCGAATGCCTCCTCCACGTACGCGATCGCGCCGCCCGAGGTGGTCACCTGGCTCCCGACTTCGGCGAAGCAGCCGAGCACCAGCACTATGAGCGCAGCACAGATCAGGTAGGCCAGCACCGCCGCTGAACCGAGCATCGCCGCGACCACGGCGGGGAGAGCGAAGATCCCGGCGGCGACAGTGAGGTTGACGGCGTTGGCACCGAGGGCCCACGGACCAATGGATCGGTCGAGCCGATCATCTGCACTCGCTGCTTCGGTGGGTGGAACAGTCAAGACACTCCTCCGGATGGTTGTACTGCTCGATTACTCGGAGCGGCGCATCGCCGCGGGCGAGCCGCGGAGACCGGCTCGCCGCCGAGGTGCCTCACTCGGCGGGCGGTACGGCGGGCGGTGCTTCCGTGCGAGTGGCGCGTCGTACGAGGTAGGAAAGCGGCCAGCTTACCACGAGGAGCGCCAGTACCATCGCGGATGCGCGCAGATCACTCGCCACCAGCGCTACCATGAGCGCGAGCGCGACGGCAAGGGCGAGCGCGGGCAGCAGTGGATATCCCCGAGCGCGGTACGGACGCGGGGTGTCGGGCTCGCGGCGACGAAGCGCGAAGAGCGCCGTGAAACAGGCGGTGTACTTCACCACGATGAAGAGCGCCGAGAGGCCGAGTACGGCGGCGAAGGAACCGGTGGCGAGAAAGATGGCGATCACGATCGCGCTCACGGCGAGCGCCGCGTATGGAGTGCCGCCCTCGTTCACGAGCGCTGCCTGTCGTGGAAAGAGGCCGCTACGCCCCATCGCCAGGAGCACGCGAGAGAGCGCCATCAGTATGGCGTTGATGGTGCCGACCACCGAGACGATCATGATGAGGCGAATGATGGTATCACCCGCCGAACCGAAGAGCACGCGCGCCACCGTACCGCCCACGAAGGGATCGCCAGCGATCCTCCCGATTGGAAGCACTGCCAGACAGGCGAGGTTCACCAGCAAATAGATCGCGATGATGAGGAACACCGCGCGGAACATCGAGCGCGGGATCTCGCGCCCCGGGTCGCGCATCTCCTCGCCACAATAGATGACGGCGTAGTACGACTCGTACGTGAAGATGACGCCCTGCATCGCGACAGCGAAGGCGAGAACCAGCGCGATCCCCTGCGGCGCGGCGACAGGTGGCGCGACCACTTCCGGGCGCGGTAGGACGAAAGCCGCCACGACGAGCACCAGGAGAGCGACCGCCTTCAGCACGGTGGTGATCTCCTGCGTCCGACCGCTCGAGCGGACGCCGAGCCACTGGATGGCCACGATCGACGCGAGCGTCAGGAAGTCGACCGCGATGGCATGACCGGCGAGCGGCGGGAAGAGTGCGCCCATGTACTCGCCCACGATCATCGTCAACGCTACGGCGCCGAGACACCATGCCAGCCAATCGGCGTATCCAACGAAGAACGCGACCCCGTCGCCGAAGGCGCGTCGGGCGTAGACGAAGGGACCGCCGGCGCGAGGCATCATGGCGCCGAGCTCGGAGAAGATGTTTGCGCCGAGGAGCGCGTTGACCCCGCCGAACACCCACGCGGCGATGAACAGCGCTGCGTTCGGGAGCGCCGCCGCGACCTCGCCCGGCGTGCGGACTATCCCGCCGCCGACCGTGGCGCCGACGGCGATGGCGAGGCCAAAGGCCATCCCGAGCACACGGTGGAGGCCGCGCGGTGGAGTGGCAACACCCGTTGTGTCGGCGAGCGGGAGTGTCTGCGTCATGGCGGCGCCAATATGCCGTGTCGCCCACGGAAAGTCACGAACGCCGCGGCGGGGTCAGGTCTGAAACCGTAACTACTCAGGTACTGGCTAATTGATGCTGGCTGAGGGTGTAGTGGTCCGATGCTGGCGGTGGTGTCGCGGCATTGGCAGAGCAGCCGGAGTAGTTGCGGTGGAGAGTGGCAAGCAAGAGCGAGCAGCGAAGGCATGGGAGGAGCTCCAAGCGAGCCTCGAGCCAGAGGTACGTAGAGCATACCTCATAGGCCCTGGCGCCGTCGTCTCGGTGGTGCGCACGTTGTTCGAGCGCTGCCTGGCTGTCACCATGACCATGGCCGAGGCCATCACCGAAGACCAGGTGGCCTCCCTCGAGCGACGGATACGCTCGCTGGAGGCGGCGCGTAAGAAGGACAGCCACAACAGCTCCAAGCCTCCGAGCTCGGACGTGGTTCGCGGCCTGCGACGCCCAAAGAGTCTAAGAGGCAAGAGCGGCAAGCGGCCCGGTGGGCAGCCGGGCCACCCGGGACGGACCCTCGAGATGAGCGAGGTGCCGGATGTCATCCTCCCTCACTCGGCCACGCACTGTACCAGTTGCGGCAGGGCGCTCACTGAGAATACCGCGAGCGAGGTAGTCGATCGAAGGCAGGTCTTCGACATGGTTCCGGCACGGCCCCTGGTCACCGAGCACCGGCTCATCGCTCGCAAGTGCGAGGCGTGCGGGGCATACTCCACGGGCAGTTTTCCCGAAGGAGTGGAGGCAAGCGTGCAGTACGGGAGCGAGGTCCTCGCGTTCTCGGTTTACTTGACTGCGGGCCAGTTCATCCCCCTCAAACGAGCGAGCGAGCTCGTTGGCATCGTGAGCGGTCTTCCCGTGAGCCAGGCCACCCTGCTCGGGGCCGAGCGGCGAGCGGCCGAGGGTCTCGAAGAGACCGAGCGAGAGATCTTTGGCCTCATCCACCAATCCGCTATCTCGCACATGGACGAGACGGGTTGCTTCGTAGAGCAGAAGCTCAACTACCTGCACGACCTCTCCACGCCTTTCCTGAGCCACTACACGGTACACCCGAAGCGCGGCCGGGGAGCGTTCGAGGAGATAGGCTTCCTTCCCACTTACGAGGGAGTGGCCGTGCACGACGGGTGCGAGTCGTACACGGACGCTCGCTACCCGTGCGATCACTCTCTCTGCTGCGCACATCTGCTGCGCGATGCCACCTTCGTCGAGGAAGAGGAGAAGATGGAGTGGGCGGGGAAGTTCAAGCGGCTCTTGCGAGCGATGAAGAAGGCCAAGGAGCGAGCCATCGAGCAGGGCCGCACGTCGCTCGACCAGCGGGCTCTCGCTCGCTACGAGCGGCGTTACACGGCACTGCTCGAGGAAGGCGATCTGGCGGAGCCGCCGCCCGCTCCGGCTGGAAAGAGGGGCGGGCCGAGGCCGAGGACGGCGGGACGGAATCTCCTCGAGCGACTTGGGAAGCAGCGCGTGATGGTCACGCGCTTCCTCCACGACTTCCGCGTGCCCTTCGACAACTCGGAGGCCGAGCGCGACCTGCGCATGATGAAGCTCAGGCAGAAGATCTCCGGCGGCTTCCGCACCAAGGACGGAGCCAGGCACTTCGCCACTATCCGCGGCTACCTGAACACAGCTCGTAAGCAGGGCCACTCGCCACTCGACGTGCTCAGGGATCTCTTCCTCGGCCACCCCTTCCAGCCCGTGATCGCTCTACCTGAGTAGTTACCTGAAACCGTGAATCGATACAGCCGGCGTAGCGGCTGTATCGATTCACGGTTTCAGACCTGACCCCGTTGACAGATGCAAGCGTACTTCCTAGCATGCTGCCCCCGGCGCGCCGCGCCAGGAACTTCACACACCCAGGGGCGGCCCGCATGTCGCCCCGTTAGGAGGTGCGCCATGCTCCTGCACGCTTTCACCGCCGCGCTCGTCCTGGCCGGCCAGCCCAGCGTCACGCCCACCGACACGGTCCCGCTCTACGACAATCTCGGCGATCATCATCGCGAGATCACCACCACCGTGCCCGCTGCCCAGGAGTACTTCGATCAGGGCCTGCGGCTCTACTACGCCTTCAATCACCCGGAAGCGATCCGTGCGTTTCGCGCGGCGCAGCGGATCGACTCCCTCTGCGCGATGTGTTACTGGGGCGAGGCGCTGGCGTGGGGCCCGAACATCAACCTCCCCATGGACTCCGCCAGCGGCGTGGCGGCGCATGGGTCGTTGCAGCGCGCGCTCGCGCTTCGATCGCACGCATCCGGCGTCGAGCGCATGCTGATCGACGCGCTCGCATCGCGCTACGCACCTCCCGAACGCGTCGCCGATCCACGAGAGGCGCTCGATTCCGCATACGCGATCGCAATGGCCGGCGTCGCGCGAGCGCATCCGCGCGACCACGACATCGCCGTGCTGTACAGCGAGTCGCTGATGGACCTCCGCCCCTGGAACTACTGGACCCGCGACGGCTCGCTGCAAGCGGGGATGGACCAGGCCCTCTCGCATCTCGAGCGAGTCGTCGAGTCGAACCCGAGGCACCCGGGCGCATGCCACTTCTACATCCACGCCGTGGAGGCAGCCCACCCGGAGCGCGCGGTGCCGTGCGCGGAGCGGCTCGCCGCACTCATGCCCGGCGCGGGTCACATAGTACACATGCCGGGGCACATCTACATCCGCGTCGGCCGCTACATGGACGCGGTGAGGGCTAACGAGCACGCCGTGCACGCGGATGAGTCGTACATCCGCGACCAGCGCCCGGGTGTCAGCGCGTACACCGCCGGCTACTACCCGCACAACTTCGACTTCCTGGCCTTCGCGGCGGCGATGGCGGGTCGCGCCGAGCAGGCTATCGCCGCCGCCGACAGGCAAGCGTCCACCGTGCCCCCCGAAGCGCTCGGCGCTCCGGGGATGACCTTCCTGCAGCACCACATCACGCGCCGGCTGCAGCTCCGCGTTCGCTTCGGCCGATGGGACGAGATCCTCCGCACTCCCGCTCCGCCGGGAGAGCTCCCGCACGCCATGGGGATGTGGCACTACGCGCGCGGCCGCGCGCTGGCTGCCACCGGAAAGATCCGCGAAGCGGAGGCCGAGCTCGCGCTCGTGCACACCGCGGCCACCGACCCGCGCCTCGCCGGCGTCAGACTCGAGTTCAACGAGTCACCCGCGATACTCGGCATCGCCGAGCACGTACTCGCAGGGAGCATCGCGGATGCTCGAGGCGATCATGCCGCTGCGGTCGCCCACCTGCGCGAGGCTGCAGCGATCGAGGATGGCCTCACCTATGGCGAGCCGCCCGACTGGAGCGTCCCCGTGCGGCACGACCTCGGCGCCGCTCTCCTTGCCGCGGGACGACCGACGGAGGCGGAGCGAGTGTACCGCGAGGATCTGAAGCGTTTCCCGAGCAACGGCTGGTCGCTGCTCGGCCTCTCGCAGTCGCTCCGCGCTCAGAAAAAGGTCGCCGAGTCCGACCGCGCGATGGCCGAGTTCCGCCGCGCCTGGTCCACATCGGATGTCGAGATCGCTTCGTCGAGGTACTGAGGAACTGAGAGGGCGCGGAGGGGAACTGCTCCCGCGCCTCTGGTTCTGCCGGCGTGGGCAGGACTCAGTAGGCGGGAGCAGTTCCCCCTTTATAAGCTCTCGCGTAGAGAGCTCCAGGCGTGTGCCTTTCATCTCCGCGCCCTCCGCGGTCCTCCGCGATCTCCGCGTGAACAGCGGGTAGCCCCTTCCCTTGCAAACCAGGCTTCCGCAGCCGAGATGATCCCAGCCCGTAAGGATTGCCCGAACCCCGATGTCGATCCGCCGGCTCCTCGTTCGACGTGATGGTAGAAGCCAACCAGGACGCCGCGGCTCGAGGGCGGTGGCGGACCCGGCAGACGACCAGAACGCGAGAGACTCAACAGGGAGCGAACCATGCGAGTCATAGTGATCGTGAAGGCCACCGGGGAGAGCGAGGCCGGCATCATGCCGAGCGAGAAGCTCCTTACCGAGATGGGGAAGTACAACGAGGAGCTCGTGAAGGCGGGGATCATGCTCGCCGGCGAGGGGCTGCATCCGAGCTCCAGGGGCGTGCGCGTACACTTCGCCGGCTCGAAGCGCTCGGTAATCGATGGCCCGTTCTCGGAGACCAAGGAGCTCATCGCCGGCTTCTGGCTCTGGCAGGTGAAGTCGATGGAGGAGGCGATCGAGTGGGTGAAGCGCTGCCCGAATCCCATGGAGAGCGAGTCGGACATCGAGATCCGGCCGGTCTTCGAGGCGGAGGACTTCGGCGAGGAGCTCACGCCGGAGCTGCGCGCGCAGGAGGAGCGGCTGCGCGCCGAGGTCGCCGCGCGGCAGCAGTCGTAGAACCGATCGATGGAACGACATCGTCGGCGACGCCCACCACGACCAGAACCAGACGATTCAAGCGGAGACTCGAGAATGCGATTCATGACGATCTACAAGCCCGCCAGGGCCGAAGGCACTCCGCCCAGCCAGGAGCACATGGAGGCGATGGGGCGGTTCATCGATGAGCTGGTGAGCGAGGGAGTACTGCTCCAGACGGACGGCCTCCTCCCCAGCTCGCAGGGCGCGCGGGTTCGACTCGAGAATGGGAAGTACACTGTCAGGGACGGTCCCTTCACCGAGAGCAAGGAGCTGGTCGCGGGCTACGCGATCATCGATGTGGATTCGCTCGACGAGGCGAAGGAGCTTGCGCGGCGCTTTCTCGAGGTGGCGGGCGATGGCGAGAGCGAGATTCGCCGGATGTACGACGCCCCCGCGTACGATGGTGAGCCGATCACCGCCCCCGACTACCCTCTGGCGTCGTGAAGCGCTCACCCGCGCGTCACCGACCCATCGCTATCCACCGGCGCGACAAGCAGGAGAGCAACTGATGCAGACTCGCACATACCTCTTGTTCGATGGACGATGCGAGGAAGCCTTCAACTTCTACGCTGAGCTTCCTGGCGGAGAAATCGTGGCTATGCTCAGAAGCGGGGAAGACCTTCCGACCCGAGCGCTTCGGGATACTCGTGGACGGGTTCGGGATCCCCTGGATGATCAACTGCGCCGCCGTTAGTTGACGACGTGGTCAGGTCTTCAATTTCGGCCGGGCTGAGGCGGTCGAAATCGAAGACCTGACCCCGTCGTCACCCCCGTTGCCCGGAAGCGACGCTTCCCTTTGATTGTCCGGGGTGACGGCTACCGCTGCTACACACCGGGCGATCGACGCGGTCTGGAGAATCGAGTCGGCGAAAGTCATCGCCGCTCTTGCGCGCATGGTGGGCGACGTCGGCGCGGCCGAAGACATCGCGCAGGACGCGCTGCTCATAGCGCTCGAGAAGTGGCCGGAATCCGGCGTCCCCGACAACCCGGGCGCCTGGCTCATGGCCGCCGCCAAGCGCCGCGCGATCGACCTCCTCCGCCGCAACAAGCTCGTCGACCGCAAGCACGAGGAGCTGGGCTACGAGCTCGACGAGAAGCAGGAGAGCGACGTAGCGGACATCGAAGCGTCGCTCGACGACGACATCGGCGACGACCTCCTACGTCTGATCTTCACCTCCTGCCACCCGGTGCTCTCCACCGAGGCGCGCGTGGCGCTCACGCTCCGCCTCTTGGGTGGTCTCACCACCGATGAGATCGCGCGTGCTTTTCTCGTCCCCGAGACCACCGTCGCGCAGCGCATCGTACGCGCCAAGAAGACGCTGCGCGAAGCGAAGGTCCCTTTCGAAGTACCACGCGGAGCGGAGCTCGCCGAGCGGCTGTCATCGGTGCTCGAGGTCATATACCTCATCTTCAACGAGGGATACTCGGCCACCGCGGGCGACGACTGGGTTCGTCCCGGGCTCTGCGAGGATGCGCTGCGACTGGGACGCATCCTGGCCCAGCTGGCGAGCGATGAGGGCGAGGTGCATGGACTCGTGGCGCTCATGGAGATCCAGGCATCGCGTCTGAGGGCGCGCACCGGACCTTCGGGGGAGCCGATCCTCCTCCTCGATCAGGATCGTGCGCGCTGGGACTACGTCCTCATCAACCGCGGGCTCGCGGCGCTCGAGCGCGCCGAGCGCACGGGACGCCCGCCGGGTGCGTACACGCTGCAGGCAGCGATCGCCGCCTGTCACGCGCGAGCGCGCACGGCGGAGGAGACCGCCTGGCGGCGCATCGCCGCGCTCTACGAGGCGCTCGCCACCGTCGCGCCATCGCCCGTAGTAGAGCTGAATCGCGCGGTGGCTGTGGCGATGGCGTTCGGGCCCGAAGCCGGCCTCGAGATCGCGGACCGGCTGACGAGCGAGCGAGCACTCTCCAGCTATCACCTCCTTCCGAGCGTCCGCGGCGACCTGCTCTTCAAGCTCGGCCGGAAGGAGGAGGCGCGCGCCGAGTTCGAGCGCGCGGCATCGCTCACGCGCAACGCGCGCGAGCGCACGCTCCTGATGGAACGCGCGGAGGCCTGCGGCGGCACGCCTTCCTGACCCGACCCGGGGAAACCCCACCTCCTTCGCCAACGTACGGCCTGCAGAGCCTACAACCCAGCGGAGGTCCCCGTGTCGTTCCTCTCGCCGATCCGCTACGCCTGGCGATCGCTGCGCCGCACTCCAGTATTCACCGTTACAGCGGTGCTCACACTCGCTATCGGCGTCGGCGCCGTTACCGCGATCTTCGCCGTGGTGGACGGCATTCTCCTCCGGCCGCTCCCATACGGGCACCCGGGGCAGCTCGTCGGCGCCTGGCACGACCTCCCGCCGCTCTCGCTGAAGCACAGCGAGCAGACCTCCGCCACCTACTTCACCTACAAGCGCTTCGCGCACACGATCTCGGGCATCGCGGCCTACGATGAAGGATCCGCGAATGTCGCCGATCCACGGGGGAGCATCGAGCCGCGCCGGCTCACCGCCGGCTTCATCTCGGCGGATCTCGTCCCGCTCCTCGAAGTGCCTCCCAAACTGGGACGCTCCTTCAGCGCGGCGGAAGATCTGCCGAACGGCCCGTCGGTGGTGATGATCAGCGAAGGACTCTGGCGCTCGCGCTTCGGCGGCGATCCGGGGATCATCGGCCGCACGCTGGAGGTCAGCGGCACTTCGCACGAGATCATCGGCGTCATGCCGAAGAGCTTCCGCTTCCCGACCTCCGACACCCAGATCTGGCTGCCGCTCGCGCTCGACCCGAACGCTCCCTTCCCCGGCGGCTTCAACTACGACGCGATCGCGCGACTGAAGCCGGGAGTGAGCATCGCGGATGCTCAGCGTGACTTCCGCTCGGTGCTGCCGCGCGTGGTGGAGGTGTCACCGATGTTCGCGCCCGGCGTCACCACGCAGATGCTCCTCGCGCAGGCGCAGCCCCAGCCGGTGCTCACCCCGATGCGCGACGACGTGGTGGGCGGCATCGCCAACACGCTCTGGATAGTGGCCGCGACCGCCGCGCTTCTCCTGGTCGTCGCATGCGCCAACGTCGCGAACCTGGTGCTGGTGCGTGCGGACGGACGCCAGCGCGAGCTCGCAGTGCGGGCCGCGATCGGCGCGGGACGCTCCCACGTGCTCGTGCACTTCCTCGCCGAGTCCGCGGTGCTGGCGCTGATCGCGGCGATACTCGGACTCGCCATCGCGGCCGTGGGAGTACGTCTCCTCGTTACGACCGGGCCGGTGGAGCTGCCGCGTCTCGCCGAAGTCCGCATCGATGGAACTGTCGCGGCCTTCACCTTCGCGGTCACCGTACTGATCACGCTCGCGTGCAGCATCATCCCCGCGCTCCGCTTCTCGCGGACCGAGCTCACCAGCTCCCTCCGCGAGGGCGGCCGCGGCGGCACCTCCGGGCGTGCGCGGCAACGCGTCCGCGGTGCGCTGGTGGCCGCGCAGATCGCGGTTGCACTCGTGGTGCTCGCCGGATCGGGGCTCCTCATTCGCACCTTCCGCGAGCTGCACGCGGTGAAGCCGGGGTGGAGCGCAGACAAGGTAGCCACATTCTGGCTCTCGCCGCCAAAGTCGCGCTACCCCGGCGACTCGGCGGTGACGCGCTTCTACGCGCAGCTCACCCAGCGTGTGGCCGCACTCCCCGGCGTTCGTGCCGTAGGACTGACGTCGCGACTCCCGCTCGAGGAGCATGGACAGAACACGAGCCCGATCTGGGTGGAGGGCGATCCCAGCGCCCAATCGAAGATCCCGCCGCTGCAGATCATGATCACCACCGACAGCGGCTACTTCGGGGCGATGGGAATTCCGCTCCTCGCTGGACGGACCTTCCTCTCGCTCGACGCGCGCCAGGACGGCTACGACGCGATCGTGAACCAGGTGACCGCCGAGCACTTCTGGCACGACGCCAGCGGTCGTGCTGCCATCGGGAAGCGCTTCCAGACGCTCCCCAACGGACCCTGGTACAGGGTGGTCGGTGTGGTGGGGAGCGTGCGCGACAGCTCGCTGCAGGCGCCGCCCGCTTCCACGGTTTACTTCGTCGAATCACCCGCGGCCGACACATCCTTCGGCCAGATGGCGCGGATGATGGGGCTCGTGGTGCGCACCGCCGGCGATCCCGAGTCGGTGGTGCGGCCGGTGCAGAGCGTGGTGCACGAGCTCGATCCCACACTTCCGCTGTTCGACGTCAAACCGATGACCGAGGTGGTGCGCGGCTCGCTCGCGCAACTCTCCTTCACGATGCTCATCATCGGCGTGGCCGCAGTGGTCACACTGCTCCTCGGCGCGATAGGGCTCTATGGCGTGATCGCGTACGTGGCGAGTCTCCGCACGCGCGAGCTGGGTGTTCGCATCGCGCTCGGCGCCACACCACGCGAAGTCGCGGGGCTGGTCACGCGTCAGGGGATCGTCCTCACCGTGGTGGGGATCGCCGTGGGGCTCGCGCTCTTCGGGCTCGTTGCGCGCTTCATCCGCTCGCTTCTCTTCGGCGTAGCCCCCAGCGATCCGCTCACGCTCGTCGCGGTGTCGCTGGTGTTGATCGGGATAGCCGCGCTGGCGAGCTGGATCCCCGCTCGCCGCGCGGCAAAGGTGGATCCGATGGTCGCGCTCCGAGCGGAGTAGGACGTTACTTCATGCCGTTAAGCATCGCATCCACGCGCCGGG
>DASSOX010000212.1:0-2965 GCA_035700125.1 Gemmatimonadaceae bacterium | reverse complement strand
GCTGGTAGTAGCCGCGGAGCGTGTAGCCAATGGCGTCGTCTATCAGGAGATCTATCCGCCGGGTAGCCTCCTCGGCGAGCGAGCCGACGAAGCCGTGCCGCGTCAGCACACGCTGACACGCCTGCTTCAGCGCTTCCCATTCCTCGGCGAGCCGCTCCACCGGAACGACGTCCTCGCGACGCGCGAAGCCGTGGTCCACCGCGATGCGCTGCTTGAGATGCTCGTCGATCTCCACGGCTCCCGATCGCGCGAGCGTGAGCAGCCGGGGGAGTATCTCGGGAAGCGAGTCCAGAAGCCGTGCCGGAGAGAGGTGCGCACCGAGCTCGGGCTCGACTATCGAGCGCCACTCCGCGAGCACCTGGTCCAGCTCCGCGAGGAGGATGTCGAATGCGCTGTGCGTCAACTCTGCCATGACGATCTCGTGGAGTTCGACCGTGGAAGGCCGCGTCGAAAGTGCAGCTATCCGAGGCCAGCCTGGCAAGTCTACCACCCCGCACCATGCCCGCGACAGGTGCGCGCAACCGATCACCGATCGTCGTACTCCGCCAGGAGCATCGCGAGCGCGGCCCTGAGCCGCTCCTCGCGGTCGGCACAGTCGGGCAGCGAACGGACCGCGCAGGAGAGCTGGTCGAGCATCTCGCGCTGCACGAACGGCTCCGGATCGCGGATGCCCAGCTCCTCGAGCGCGCGCAGCGCCACTTTCCGGAGCAGCTCGCGAGTGCGCGGCTCGAGCTCCAGCAGCGACTCGGGATCTCGCGCGCGTGGCGGCGCCGGATCGCGCCTCCTCCGCGGCGCATCACGCAGCGCCGACAGCGGCGCAAGCATCACGGCGAACGACCCCTCTGTGTGTTGCACCGCGTCCTTCACCACCCCTCCTCTGCGCAGCCGCGCGAGCAGGCGCCGCACCTCTTCACGCACCACCGGTACCCCGCCCTCGCTATTCCTGCCGCGCCCCGTGATCACGAGCACTTCCTTCGCTCCCCCCGCCTGCTTCTCCCTCAACCACGCCTCCGCCCTGGCGACCGCCTGCTGGCCGCTCGGCAGCAGCTCGTGCAGATCGAGTATTCGATCCGGCCCGAAGCGCAGTTCGTCGAAGGCGTGGGAGAGAGGGGGCATGGAGTGGAAAGAAGGCAGAAAGCAGAAAGCAGTGAAACACCTCGGGGATGAGGGTTGTACCGTTACGAGCCGTTCACTGCTTTCTGCTGTCTGCTTTCTGCTGGCTCTTCATCGCCTCCCACAACACCACCCCATCCAATCTCTCCGTCGGTTCCGTGGCGGTGATCCAGGCCAGAGTGGGGGCGAGGTCAGCGACGCGGGCGAAGCGGGTGTAGCGGCCCGGAACGAAGGGAGGACCGTAGAACAGGACCGGGACGTTGGCATCGTAGTCGTAAGGCGAGCCGTGGATGCCTGTGGCGTTGCCGCTGCCCGTGCTGTACTTGTCGAGTGTCACCACGAGTGCGACTGGCAGATCGTCGGGGATCTGGTGGTACCAGCGGCGGGCTATGGGATCATCGAGCGAGTCGCTGACGATTTCAGGATAGCGATCGGCGCGCAGTACGCCGGGGATCTTCTTCACCTCCTTCGCGAACGCGTCCACCAGCGAATCGGGGTCGAAGCCGGCGCGCCGGAGTGCGGGACGGTCCACCACGAGCATCCCCTCGGAGTAGCGGAAGGCCGATGCGTCTACGCCGTGTGCAGTGAGCGCTTCGGTGAATGGCTTGATCACGTTCGAAGTGCGAACGCGGCGTGTCTTCGTCCCGGTGCGCGCGGCGTAGACTTCCGGCGTCGGAGCGACGCCGTGATCGCCCGTCAACGCGATCACGATCTTCGCCGAGTCGCGGATCGCGAAGAGAGTATCGAGGAAGGCGCCGAGCGAGCGGTCGAGGCGGAGGATCTGATCGTGAAGCTCCCGCGAGTCGGTGCCATAGCGATGACCGACTGCATCGGTGGTGGAGAGCGAGACCGCGAGGAGATCGGTCTGCGGCCCGCGTCCGAGGTCTAGGGCGCGCAGTCCGCTCAACGCCATCTCCAGCGTGACCTCATCCATCCACGGGAAGTCGGGGAGCGAGCGCACGGCTTCGGCGGTATCCGTCGGGAGAACGTGCGGGAAGGTGAAGTCCTTTCCGTGGTTCTCCACCGGCTGGCTGTCGGGCTCCGGGTAGCCCGATGCGAGTAGCGTGGTCCAGCTCTTCCCCGTGAAGCTCTGCGGGATGCGACGCGCGTTGAAGTCGCGCACCCATTCGGGGAGCGTGTCGGCGTAATAGGTGCTCGTGGAGAAGCGCCCGCTGGTGGGATCGTACCAGTAGACGTCCTGGTGCGCCCTGCCGAGGGGAAGGATGGCGGCGCGGTCCTTCCGCGAAACGGAGAGTGCGCGGCTGCGCGGGTCCTTGATGCGAATCCAGTCTATCAGCGTTCCGCCACGAAAGCGGAAGGGCGACGCGTTGAGCGAGGGCGCACCGATCACCGGCGCCTGCGGATCCTGCACGCCGGCACTGTTCACCACGATCCCCGTGTGGCGCGGGAAGCGGCCGGAAAGCGTGGTTGCGTGTCCCGGCGCTGTCTCGGTGATGGCGTGATCCTGAAATGCGTTGGTGAAGAGCGCACCGGCGCGCTCCAGTCGCGCGAGACCGCCGGTTAGCTGGCTCGCGAAGCGATCGAAGTAGTCGGCACGCATCTGATCTATCGTGATGAAGACCACGAGCGTCGGTACGCTGTCGGCCGGCGGCATCGTGCGCTCGGCCGGTGCTGCCACTACCCGGTCGGTGGCGGCGACCTGTTCCGGCGCTCCGCCGGACGGCGATGCACAGGCCAGGAACAACGGGACGAGGCCGAAGGCGGCAAGGCGGGAGAATCTTCGCATGATCGAGTGATGCGTGGAGTGTGACGGACCAACCAATATGCCCCTCGCTCACGCGGCTGCGTAAGACTGAACTGGGTCGGTTCCGGAATGGAGAATCGCCACGGC
>DASSOX010000211.1:0-12439 GCA_035700125.1 Gemmatimonadaceae bacterium | reverse complement strand
GTACGTGAGCGACCTCGGCAACGTCATCGACATGGACGCGATTCGTGCCGCCGGTCTCCACCTCGGCGTGGACCCGCTCGGTGGCGCCGGCGTGCACTACTGGGGGCCGATCGCCGAGCGCTACGGGCTCGATCTCACCGTCGTGAGCGACGTGGTGGACGAGACCTTCCGCTTCATGACGCTCGACTGGGACGGGCAGATCCGGATGGATCCGTCATCGCCGTACGCCATGCAGCGACTGCTTGCACTGAGGGATCGCTTCGACATCGCGTTCGCCGCCGACACCGATCACGACCGTCACGGGGTCGTCACGCGGAGCAGCGGGCTTCTCCCGCCGAATCACTATCTCTCGGCGGCGATCTACCATGTATTCCGGCATCGTCCGGAGTGGGGGAGCGATGTGGGCGTGGGGAAGACGGTGGTGAGCAGCTCGATGATAGATCGGGTATGCGAGAAGCTCGATCGGCGCCTCTACGAGGTGCCGGTGGGCTTCAAGTGGTTCGTGGACGGACTATCGGATGGATCGCTTGGCTTCTGCGGCGAGGAGAGCGCGGGCGCGTCGCTGCTGCGGCGCGATGGCGGCGCGTGGTGCACCGACAAGGACGGGATCGCGGTCTCGCTCCTGGCTGCCGAGGTCGCGGCGAAGGCGGGGCGAGATCCGGGAGAGATCTACCGCGAGCTCACGAACGAGCTCGGAGATCCCGTATACGATCGGGTCGAAGCGCCCGCCACCTTCGAGCAGAAGAAGCGCCTGGCATCGCTATCGGCGAGCGATCTGCGCGTCAGCGAGTTGGCGGGGGAGAAGATCGAGAGCGTCATCACCGCGGCACCGGGTAACGGCGCGCCGCTCGGCGGCGTGAAGGTCAGCTCCGCCACCGGCTGGTTTGCAGCGCGTCCGAGCGGGACGGAGGAGATCTACAAGATCTACGCGGAGAGCTTCCGGGGGAGGGAGGCGCTAGCAAGGATCATCGAGGAAGCGCAGGCCATGGTCGACGCGGCGCTGGGGTGAACCTCTGGAAGCCGCCAGCTCGAAGTTCTGGCGGGATGAGGGGGTGAATTGCGATCATTGTGAAGCAGGCACGAGTGTCTCACCACACACCAACGACAAGAGGGGTGTCGACATGTTGCCTCGCCGACCGCTGTTCGCGTTGCTCGCCGCTGCGATGTTCTCGCCCTTCGCGCTCCGGGCGCAGCTCCAGCCGGCGGGTACGGAGCCGATCGCCGACAGCCGCTACCGGATGCGCTACGTCGCGGCTGACACCATAGCCCACCCACATCGCTTGCCGACGCTCCCCAACATCGCGCAGCGATCCGTGCTGGCAAGTGGCGATGCCACTAATTCGTCGCCTGGCATGCCGATACTGCTGCGTCCTGCTCTGGCGGCGATCCCCGACTCGCTGGCCTTCGAGCCCAGGTCTGCTTCCACGGCCTTCGTTCTCTCGCTGCTCATCGCTGGCGGCGGGCAGCTGTACGCCGGCGAGACAAAGAAGGGAGTCGCGCTGATGGCCACCGAGCTGGTGGGCGCAGGCCTGGTCGTCCACGAGCTGGTCGCCTGCGACGAGCTGCTGACGGGCGGCTGCAACCATTTGAAAATGGGCCTCGGCGCGGTGCTGGCAGTCGGAAGCTGGGTCATCTCACTGGTGGATGCACCGGGCGCGGCGCGTCGGTACAACGAGAAGCACACACGCACCCAACCGATCGTGGGTATCGAGCCGGGACGAGAGGCTCGATTGGGAGTGAGGGTTGCGCTGGGGAGGTGAGGGGGAAGCTCGAGGTTGAAACTCGGAGCACCTCCGCACGTTGCGAGGCAGCACCACAGCTGCTGTTCGCAATCCGGAACGTGCAGATCGCGCTACGATTTCGGAGTCGCACCGTGTCGCGATCTCCACTCGCGGAACTCACTCGGGAGTAGGCGATATCGCGCAAGGTTGCCTTCGTGAAGTCCCAGAAGCAGATCGAGAGCTCGATCTGCGAAACCTTGCGCATCACTCGGCTGTACTCCGTGTGACTCCGCCCACTGTCGCAGTTCCGTGCGCTCGGGCGCTCGGCCGGCATGCACTGTCTCGCGCACTGCTTCTCGCAGCTCTGCTCGGTACAGTAGTCGCAGCGGATCGGGCTGTCCCATCGCATCGCTCACGACTCTGTACTGCTGCACCGAGCGGTCGTACGCCCATACGAACACATCCCGGAGCAACTCGATCCGATTGAGCTCGTAGATGGCGAGCAGGCCTTCGATGTACGCCTGCTGCGGTACATCGACGAAAGAGAGCGGGAAGAGGTTGGAGCGGATGAGCGGGATGTTCGCGCCGATTCGCGACGTGCGCTTGTTGACGTCTGCGAATGGCTGCAGGTACGGGAGTTGGACCATGACGAAGAACGCCTGCTCGAACGGGTCCGGAATAGCGGCGGCCTTCTTCAGGAAGAGGTCGAACCACTCCTGGATCTTCTGGGGAACTCCGGGAGGCGTGTACGCGGATCCCTCGATTCCGACCAGCCGCTGTCGCAACCTGCCTTCGTCACTCGGGTCGTGCAGCAGGTTCTCGGAGAGTAGCGCATGCAGATTCAGGAACGTGTAGCGATTGAAGCCGATGTGCTCCGCCTCCTCCACGAGGAGCTCTACTGCGGCACGGTGGTTGAGGATCATCTGGGCTTCCCATGCGTCCTTGCCCTCCGCGCGCTGGCCGAACTCGATCAGGTTTTTCGTGTCCAGTCGGCTATATGTGTTGCCTTCCAGGCGACTGGAGCCCCACGACAGGTCAATGAGTAATTGACCGAGAATCTCTCTCGCGTAGGTGCCTGCCGGACGAGGCCCGTCGGGCGTGTGGCCCGCTGTGTTCAGGTGTGCGCGGAGCGCGGCGGTCAGATACCATGTCGTTCCCGGCGAGTAGCTCTCCAGGAACGCCGGATCGTAGCCTACCGGGTTCCGTGCACTCAGAGGCTTGCGCACCAGTGCGCGTACCTCGGCTGCGGATTTCGTCAGAGGAGGGTAGTCGTCGTGGGCCCCTTCCACATGCTCCTCGCCGACCGTTCCCGTATCGACCGTTGTGACTGGGGTGGCGGATTGTCCGGTCGGCGACTCGGACTTTGCGGCGCTCGCGACATACCGGGTGTTCCTTCCAGCATTGTGAACGCGTATGCGGCCCGCTCGGACGAGGCGATCCAGCCGCCTGGCCAACGTGCGTTGAGGCAGAGTGTGGCCCACCATCCTCTGGTACTCCGCTCCCAGCAGGGATCGGGATACCCCGTCTGGGTGTGCCAGGACGAGCTCCTCGAGTGTGCGTAGCTGATCAGCTATTCGTGCTTCACTGATCCGGGCCATCGTCAGCGCTGGTAGAGGTCAGAGCCAAATCAGACAAACAGGCGGTATTATATGTCTAGAATGACCATTTCTGGACATATAATACGAGAGAGTTGTCTAGGAGTGGACATTCTAGACATATAATAGCTGTTATATGTCTAGAAGCTAGGCGCTAACTCGGAGCTGACGGAGGAGAGCAGTGACGACGGGGGGCTGGTCACTCCTCCCGCAGCGCCACCGCCGGATCCACGCTTGCGGCGCGGCGGGCGGGGAGGGCGACGGCGAGGAGCGTCACGGATGTCACCAGCGCGCCAGCCGCGCCGAGGAGCACCGGGCTCGCGCCGTTCACGCCGACGAGCAGCGCACCGAGCACCTTCCCGATCGCGATGGCGAAGATCACGCCGATGAGCATCCCCGCCACCGCCAGCGAAAGCCCATCCAGCATCACCAGACCGATGATGTCCTTGTATCGCGCTCCGAGCGCGGTGCGAATTCCCATCTCGCGGGTACGTCGAGAGACGGCGTACGAGAACACGCCGTACAGTCCCACGGCCGCGAGGCCGAGCGCCACCGCGCCAAAGAGAGTGAACATCGACGCGCCGAGTCGCCACGGGCGCATCTCCGGCTCGAGGTACTCGGACATCGCCTTCACGTCCGCGAATGGGAGACCGCTCGCCGCGCCGAGCATCGCGTGGCGCACCGAGGGGAGGAGCGCGGCGGGGTCACCGTCGCTCCGCACGAGCAGCTCGCCCGGTGCGATGTCCGGGCGCTGCGCGAGCGGCGCGTACATTTGCGGGCCCGGGTCGCCACGGATACTCTCGCTCTTCACGTCCGCGGCGATCCCCACGATCTCGCTGCACGGCACGTCGCCGTGCGGCGGGCCCCAGCTCCGGATCTGCACGCACTTGCCGATCGCATCGCCTGCCGGCCAGAACGCCTTCGCGAAGCTCTCGTTGATGACCGTCACCGCCGGCGCTCCCTCGTGATCCGCGTCGGTGAAGCCGCGCCCCCGGAGAATCCGCGTCCCGGTGGCAGCGAAGAACGACGGCGACACCACGTACAATTCGGGACCCACCGGCCCGGTAATGGCCCTGCTCATCTCGGCACGATCCACACCGGGGATGGTGACCGGGGCGTCCTACGTGCTAACGAAAGGCGCGCTCGATGCCACGCTCACCTCCCTCACTCCGGGTAGTGCGCGCACGCGCTCCGCCATCTCCTCGTAGATCACGCGCGACTCGGCCGTGGAGTATCCCATGTCGGGGAGCGGCATGCGCCCCACTATGAGCTCATCCGGCGCGAAGCCGAGTCGAATCGCGCGCACGTTCCACCAGCTCGTGATGAATAGCGCGGCGCCTGCCACGAGCGCCATCGCCAGCGCTACCTGACCCACGAGGAGCGCGCCGCGCACGTACGGACGCGGCGCGCGCCCCGGTCGCGGTGCGCCGATCACCGCACCGGCGATGTCTCGCCGGCGTGCATGGAGCGCCGGAACGAAGCCGCACGCAAGGCCGGTAGCGATCGTCACCAGCACCGAGATCCCGAGCACGCGCGCGTCGAGCGCGCCGTGCAGGATACCGAGCTGCGGAAGGAGGAAGGCGCGGATGACGCTCCCGCCCCACTGTCGAATCGCGATCCCCAGCACGCCGCCAGCCAGCGCGAGAAGCAATCCTTCCACCAGGAAGAGCTGCGCGAGCTGCGTGCGCGTGGCGCCGAGCGCGAGGCGGATGGCGACTTCGCGCTGGCGATCGGCTGCGCGCACCAGGAGGAGGCCGGCGACGTTGGCGCACGCGATGAGCAGCACGATCGCCGCCACGCCCGTGAGCCAGAGGGCCACCGAGACGTCAGTGCTTCGCTCGCCGTGGAGACCGGGGACGAGCGCCGAGACGCTCGCCACCGTGCGCGTGTCGGCGAAGCGCGGTCCGAAAACCGCGAGATACTGGTGCTGCACTATCGCGGCCGCCTTCGTGGTGACCAGCTCCGGCGCGAGGTCGGGGCGCAGCCGGGCTATCACCTGCACGAGCCCCTCGCTCATCGCGAAGAACTCCTCGTGCCTTCCGCCGTACAGCTCCTGCTCGGCCGCGCCGATCGGGAGCCAGAGATCCGTCGGCTTCAGCGTCTCCACCCCTCGGAAGCCGTCGGGCGCGATGGCGGTAATGGTGTACGGCTCCTTTCCGACGGTCACCGTTCGACCGATCACCGACGAATCGCCGCCGAAGTGCGACTTCCAGAGGGCATGGGAGATGATCGCCGGTGGCGCCCCGCCGGCGGTGCGCGCTTCGTCGCTGTCGAAGAGATGTCCCAGCTCCGGCCGCACGCCGAGGAGCGCGAAGAAGTTGCCGGTGATGAATCCAGCGGTCACCGGTCGCGCGGCGTCGCCGCGCTCGAGGGAGAGCTCGGCGGTGTGGTAGCCGGCGACGCCAGCGAGCTCCGGGAGACTGTCGCGCAGCGCCAGGTAGTGCGAGTATACCACGCCGTTGCTGATCGCCTGCTTCGCCGGGTGCGGGCGGCCGGGGAACACGAAGTCGAAGCGGAGCTGCACTACTTCCCTGGGTGCGCTCACATGCGGCGGCGGGCGGAAGAGGAGGAGATCCACGACCTCCATCATAGTCGTGATCGCGCCGATCCCGACCGCGAGGCAGAGCACCGATATCGCCGTGAACGCCGGCGCTCTACGAAGTGTACGGAGGACGAAGTGGAGGTGGGTGGAGAGGGCTCGCATTCGTGGTCGTCCGGTCGAGAGGATGGGGTATTGTACGAAATCGAGCCGTGACGTCAATTGGTGGTTTCAAACCACCACCAGGAGCTCCGATGACAGCCACCGCACGACCGGAGGCGCGCGATGCGCTCTTCCGGATGATCAGCGGTTATCAGCTCACGCAGCTCGTTCATGTTCTGGCTGTACTTCGCATCGCCGACCTTCTCACGCTCGGGCCGCGAAGCGCCGACGATCTCGCCGCGCAGATCGGCGCCAACTCCGACCGCCTCTACCGGGTTCTCCGCGCGCTCGGCGCCGTGGGAGTGCTCGAGGAGCTCGACGGGCACCGCTTCGCGCTCACGCCGATGTCGGAGCTGCTCCGCTCCGACCACCCGGAGTCGCTGCGGCCGATGGCGATCTTTCTCGGCGGCGTGTCGTACAAGACGTGGGGCGAGCTGCTCTACGGGGTGATGAGCGGCGAGACTCCCGCGGAGAAGGTGCTGGGCATGCCGGGCTTCGCCTACCTGCGCAAGGACACCGAGGCGGGCGAGGCGTTCGACGCCACCATGACCGTGATCTCACGCCGGCACGTGGCGAGCATCGTGGAGGGGTACGACTTCTCGGATGCTCTCACGGTCGTGGACGTGGGCGGAGGGCAGGGCATACTCCTCGCCGGGGTGTTGAAGGCGAATCCGCATCTGCACGGGATCCTCTTCGACCAGCCGAAAGTCATTGCGACGGCGGCGCGCACTTTCGAGGAGGCCGGCGTAGCGGAGCGAGTCGAGCTGGTGGCAGGCGACTTCTTCAGGGCCGTGCCGCCGGGCGGCGACATCTACATGCTCCGCAGCATCGTCCACGACTGGGATGACATGCCCGCCACCACCATCCTCGCCAACTGCGAGCGCGCGATGGCGGAGAGTGGAAAGGTGCTCGTGATGGAGAGCGTGATCGACGCGGGCGAAAAGTCGGCGGCGGCGAAGTTCCTCGACGTGCAGATGCTCGTGATGACCGGCGGCCGCGAACGCACGGTAGATGAATTCCGCGAGCTTTTCGCGGGCGCCGGGCTCGAGGTGAGTCGAGCGATTCCGGTGGGCGTCGACGGCCGGGTCGTGGAGGGTGTGCGGCCGAGCTGACCGATATTCAACACCTGACCCCGCATCATGTCCGGTATCGAGCTCGTCTTACTTCTTCTCGCCGTCTCCGCCGTGCTCCGCATCGCGGCGCAACGGATCGGCGTGCCGCACCCGGTGCTCCTCGCGATCGGCGGGCTTCTCATCGCGTTCGTGCCGGGGCTGCCGCGCGTGGAGATCGAGCCCGACGCGCTCTTCCTCATCTTCGTTCCGCCGCTCCTCTACTGGGGCGCCCGGCAGCTCTCGTTCCGCGACTTCCGCAGAGAGATCGGTCCGATTCTGCGGCTGGCGGTGCTCATGGTGCTGGTGACCGCGGCCGCCGTGGCAGCCACGGCGCGCGCACTCGACCCAGGCTTCACCTGGGCTGCCGCGTTCGCGCTCGGCGCCATCGTCGCTCCTCCGGATTCGGTAGCTGCGCTTTCGGTCACGCGCTCGCTCCGTGGACCCGGGTCCATCTCCAGCATCCTCGAGGGCGAGGGGCTTCTCAACGACGCCACCGCACTCGTGGTGTACAGGGTAGCCGTTGCCGCCGCCGTCAGCGGCACCTTCTCCGCGAGCGCTGCGGTGCCGGCGTTCCTGCTCACCGGCACCGGCGGAGCCGTGATCGGCATTGCGGTGGGCTTCGTGATGCTGCAACTCGCGCGGCTGTCGCGGACGGTGCCGGTGGTGACTAACACCTTCTCGCTCGTCACGCCCTTCGCATCGTATCTCGCCGCCGACCTGGTGGGCGCGTCTGGAGTCGTAGCGGCGGTCGCGACGGGGATTTACATAGGCCGGCGTGTGCCGAGCGTGCTCCTGCCGGAGACGCGACTTCAGAACGAGGCGATGTGGAGTGTGACCAGCTTCCTGCTCGAAAGCCTCATCTTCATTCTCATTGGGCTGGAGCTCCCGGTGGTCGCGCGCGCGCTCGCGTCGGAGCCGCTCGGCGGGCTGCTACGAGAGGCCGGGATCATCACCGCGTGCGTCATCCTCGTGCGGTTCGTGTGGGTGTGGCCGAGTACGTACGTCTCGAACGCGCTGGGGCGATGGCTATTCCACAGCAAGGTTCCACGGCGCGATTGGCGAGCCGTGTTCTTCGTTGGGTGGGTCGGGATGCGCGGCGGAGAGTCGCTCGTGATCGCGCTGGCGCTCCCGTTCGCGACGAGCGCCGGGACGCCATTCCCGGCGCGCGACAAGATCATCTTCGTCACTTTCGTCGTCATCTTCGGGACGCTGGTGTTGCAGGGAGTCACCGCGGGCCCGCTGCTGCGCGCGCTGCGTCTGCAGCCCGACGGGCGCGCCGAAGATGAGGAGGCGCACGCGCGGCTCGTGGCCGTCGAGGCGGGGCTTCGCGCGCTCGATGACGAGGCGGTTGCGAGCCCGTATCCCGAAGTCGCGCGCTACCTGCGGCAGCGTCACAGGCAGCGCGCCAGGCGCTGGGCTTCGAGGGAGGAGCGCCACTTCATGGGCCGGGAGCACGCGGGCGCGCACACCCACTTCTCCGCGGCGCCGTCGCACGATGCGGGCGAGCTGGACGACCGGCGCTCCGCCGAGTACCGGCGGCTGCGTGCAAAGATGATCCGGGGCGAGCAGGATGCGCTGGTGGCGCTTCGCGATCAGGACGTGATCGGTGACGACGTGATGCGGCGACTACTTCACGACCTCGATCTCGAGGCGATGCTGCTCGGCGCGCCGGAGCCGGTGACCGAATCGGCGAGCGAGGTACCGTCGGCGATCGCGGGGAGAGAGGCGAGGGAAGGGGAGGGCGATTGAGTAGTCACGGAGTAGCGCGCGAGCGTCGGTGGCGGAGCTTCATTCATTGCTTGACCAGCGGCGCGTACTCCGGGTGGCGCTGGAGATATGCGCGGACGAACGTGCAGTAGGGGACCACAACGAGATCGTTGTCCTTCGCGTACTCGAGCGCCGTCCTGGCGAGTGCACTCGCGTAGCCGCGGCCCTCGAGTGGCTTCGGGACCTCTGTGTGAATCAGGTAGATCTTGCCGTCGCGTTCGGAGTAGCCGAGCGTGGCGACGCGACCGTCTGCGTGAAGCTCGAACTGACTGTCTGCGGCGTTGTTGGTGACCTGTACCGGTGCAGTCATGATTTCAGACTCGAAAATGGGTCCCCGTTCACTGGCAACAGCATCACTGCGTAGTCGTCGAGTCCGTTCCCGTGTAGACCACCTTCCCGCCCACGATCGTGTACAGCACCTTCGTTCCGAGGATCGAGTCGGGCGGCACGGTCATGATGTCACGCGAGAGCACGACGATGTCGGCCCACTTCCCCGGCGTGAGAGATCCGTTCTCCTCTTCCTGAAACGCAACGAAGGCGCCGTTAACGGTGTACGTCCGAAGCGCCTGCTCGCGGCTGAGCTTCTGATCGGGGAAGAACGCGGAGTCGGTGCCCACCATGTCGCGCGTCACGCTGCAATGGAAGGAAGCGATCGGACTGATGGCTTCCACCGGCACGTCGGTGCCGTTCGTGACCACGGCGCCGGTGTTCCAGAGCTTCTGCCACACGTAGGCGCCTTCCTCCGCGCGCTTCAGGCCGAGCCGCGGCACCACGTACGGCGCGTCGGAGCAGGCGTGGATCCCCTGCATCGACGCCACAACACCCATCTCGCCAAATCTCGGGATGTCGGTGGGGTTCAGATGCTGCGCGTGCTCGATCCGCCACCGCAAGGTGTCGCTCTTCACGCCGTGCTCCTTGAACACGGAGGCGAAGGTGTCGAGCGTCTCACGATTGGCGCGGTCGCCAATGGCGTGTACGGAGATCTGGAACCCGTGCGCCAGTCCGATCTCGGCGATCTCCTGAACGCGCGACATCTTCGTCACCTCGAGACCGGAGTTCGTCGGATCGTCGTCGTAGGGCTCGAGCATCCACGCGCTGCGTGATCCGAGCGCGCCGTCGGCGCTGATCTCACCGATGGCGCGAACCGTGAGATGCCCGTTGCCATGGTCCACCATCCTGTGCGATACGAGCGCGTCGACATCATCCGGCTGGACTGCGCCCGGGCTCACGAGAATGTACAGGCGCAGCGGCATGTCACCGGCGTCAACCATGCGCTTTATAGCGTCGATGGTGGCGAACGACTCGCCCATGTCCTGGAATGTCGTGACGCCGTTGGCGAGCGCATTCTGCGTGGCAAGATGAACTCGATGCGTGAAGTCGGAATCCGCCTCGGCGGCGGAGCGCGCAGAGAGGGACTTCGCCAGCGCGCGCCTCACGAGCCGCTGCGCGCCGTCCACCAGGATACCCGTCGGCCTCCCGCGCTCGTCCTTGATGATCTCGCCGCCCTGCGGGTTCGGCGTATCGGGGCCGATACCGGCGAGCCGCAGCGCGGCGTCGTTGGCGATCAGCGCGTGCCCGCTGGCGTGAACGAGGATCACCGGGTTGTTCGGCGCGGCCTGGTTGATCAGGTCGTTCGTCTGGAAGCCCTTCACGATCCGGCCCGGCGATTCATTCCACTTCTCCTGGTGCCAGCCGCGCCCCTGGATCCAGGCGCCGGGCTTTGCGGCGTTCGCCGCGTCGGCCACCATGGTGGCGATCTCCTGCCAGGTGGGAACGCCCATCAGATTCAGCTCGCTCAACGCCTGGCCCAATCCGGTGAAGTGCCCGTGTGACTCGTTGAATCCTGGAATGACGAGGCGCCCGCCGAGATCGATCACCTTCGTGGAAGGGCCCACGTAAGGCTCGATGTCGGCGTTTGAACCCACGGCGGTGATGCTGTCGCCGGCAATCGCGATCGCCTGAGCGCGCGGGCGCGTCGAGTCCATGGTGACGATCGTGCCGTTCCTGAGCACGAGGTCGGCGGGTGGCGTGCTCTCGGGTGTCCGAGACGAGCAGCTGGAGGCGACGGTCGGAAGGAGTGCGGCGAGAACGAGAAGGGCTGGGCGCATCGGCGAGAGCGAACGAGTGAGGTAGATGTGGGGGAGACGGAGCGCGCGGGATCGTTGCGAGAGACACCAGGCACGGTTCCTCAACGGATCACCGAACATTGCCATCCGCGCGTGCTGGCGCCAGGGCGCCGCGTGATCGTACATCTGTGGGAGAGGGGGAGGGGGGCGGGCAGGAGCGCGACGGATCGTGAGCGGGTGACTGTCAGAGCCCCCTCCGAGATTGGTTGGTGCGGTGCGAACCAGCACCCCAGCAAACGCCGCGGTGCCGCGGCCCAACCAGGAGGCGATGATGCTTCGAAGCGTGACAGGTACTCTCGTAGCGCTGATGCTCTGTGGCTGTGCGACGATCATCCACGGCGGTGGCCAGGATATCGGATTCTCGTCTACGCCGAGCGCGGCGAAGGTGACCATCGACAACAACCCCGTTGGACAGACGCCGGTGGTTGCCCACATCAGCCGGAAGGATAACCACATCGTCCGCATGGAGCTGGCCGGCTACCAGCCGTTCGAGGCCACGCTCACTCGGGGCACAAGCGGGTGGGTGTGGGGCAACCTGGTGTTCGGCGGCATCCCGGGACTGGCGATCGACGCGATCTCGGGAGGGCTGTACAAGCTGACCCCCGAGCAGATCGCTGCGCAGCTCGCGCGGCAGGGCGCGTCGGTGGAGAAGTCCGAAGACGCCATCTACATCGGAGTGGTGCTGCAGCCGGATCCGGAGTGGGAGCGGGTGGGGACGTTGACGAAAAACTAGCGGCCGCAATGACGGCAAGATCGGAGTGGGGGCCGCACTCGTGCTGGGGAGCTGGATCTACTCCATGGTGGATGCGCCCGCAGCTGCGGGGCGGTACAACAGGAAGCATGCATTCGCCCAACCCGTGCTCGGACTCGGGCCGCGGGGGAGCGCGCAGGTTGGAATGCGGCTCGAGCTCGGGAGGTAAGGAGCGCGACTGGCCAAACACACTGTGTCAGCGCATCGTCATCCACCTTTACCAACGCCCATGACGACATCCAGCCCCGGCCCCATCCCCAACAGCTACACCGTCCCTGGCACCCGCCTCACCGCCGGTGAATACCCCGGCGCCAGGGATCCCGCCGAGACATCCGCGCGCCTCGCCGCCTTCATGGACGCGGGCGTGAACACCTTCGTGGACCTCACCGCGCCAGCGGACGGTCTCGAGCCGTACGAGCCCGCGCTGCGTAGGATCGCGTTCGGGATACGCGCCGAGCGACTGAGCTTTCCGATCAAGGATGTGAGCATCACCAACGACGAGAATATGTGCCGCATCCTCGACGCCATAGACTCGGCGCTCGCGGCGGATCGCACGGTGTACGTGCACTGCTGGGGCGGCGCGGGGAGGACGGGGACGGTGATTGGCTGCTGGCTCGTGCGCCATGGGAAGGGCGGTGACGAAGCGCTCGCCGAGGTGTCGCGACT
>DASSOX010000210.1:0-4649 GCA_035700125.1 Gemmatimonadaceae bacterium | reverse complement strand
GGCTATCACGCGACCGTTCACGGCGGCCGGCGCACCCGTCGCCGGCCCGAACAACACATCGATTCTCATCTACCGCTCCCGCAACAGGTCGCCTTCGCGCTCCAGGAACTTCGTGTCCACGTCGCCGGCCTGGAACCGGGGGTTCTGCATCAGGCGTCCGAGGAAGGGGATGGTCGTGGTGACGCCCTCGAGCACGAAGCTCTCGAGCGCGGTCTGCATGCGCTTGACCGCCTCGGGTCTGTCGCGTCCCTGGCAGATCAGCTTACCGAGCAGGGAGTCGTAATAGGGAGGAACGGTGTAACCGGCGTACACGTGCGAGTCCACGCGCACGCCAGGACCGCCGGGCGGATGGAAGACGTCTATCCGACCAGGCGACGGCTGGAAGTTGCGCGCCGGGTCTTCGGCGTTCACGCGAACCTCGATGACGTGGCCTCGCAGCGGCGGGAGCCCGGTTATGGAAAGCGGCTCACCGGCAGCGACGCGGATCTGCTCCTTCACGAGATCCACGCCGGTGAGCATCTCGGTGACCGGGTGCTCCACCTGGATGCGCGTATTCATCTCCATGAAGTAGAACGAGCCATCTTCGTCGAGCAGCATCTCGATGGTGCCGGCGCCGACGTAGTTGATCGCGGCCGCGCCGCGGATCGCCGCGTCACCCATGGCCTGGCGCAGCTCGGGCGTGACGGCGGGGCTGGGCGCCTCCTCCACCAGCTTCTGGTGGCGACGCTGCACGGAGCAGTCGCGCTCACCGAGGTGAATCACGTTCCCGTGCTTGTCACCCATGATCTGGAACTCAACGTGGCGCGGTCGCGCGAGATACTTCTCGACGTACACATCGCCGGAGCCGAACGCCGAGAGCGCCTCGGAGCGCGCGAGCTGAAAGGCACGCGCGAAATCATCGGGGTCGTTGGCCACCCGCATCCCCTTCCCGCCACCGCCGGCCGCCGCTTTGATGATCACGGGGAAGCCGATTTCGCGTGCGAAGGTCAGCGCTTCGTCGGAGTCTTCGACGGGACCGGGAGTGCCCGGCACCACCGGGACGCCCACCTCGGCCATCGCCTTGCGTGCGGCCGCCTTGTCACCCATCACGCGGATCTGGTCTGCGGTGGGACCGATGAAGGCGATGTTGGACGCCGCGCACGTCTCCGCGAATTCCGCGTTCTCGGCGAGAAAGCCGTAGCCCGGGTGAATCGCGTCGGCACCCGTGATCTCCGCCGCCGCGATCAGGCGTGGGATCTTCAGATACGAGTCGCGGGCGGGCGGAGGACCGATGCAGACATCGTCGTCGGCGAAGCGCACGTGAAGTGATTCGCGGTCGGCCTCCGAGTAGACGGCCACAGTCTGGATATCGAGCTCCTTGCACGCCCGAATCACCCGCAGTGCGATCTCGCCGCGGTTGGCAATGAGAATCTTGTTGAACATTCCGGCTCAGGATCCAGTCGATCGGGGAGCGTGAGGAGGCGAAGCGCTGTCAGCCATCGCCATCACGCTGGAAGCCGTCCCAGCTCGTGTCGCTCGAACCTTCCACGCCCTGAGCGCGGAGCGCGAGCTCGCTGGGATTGGTGGCGTAGAACAGTGCGCTCTCGTAGGAGATCACGCCCTTGGAGTACCACTGCATGAGCGACTGGTCGAAGCTCTGCATTCCGTACTGGACGGTGCCATCCTTGATGAGGTCCGGGATGTTCAGCGACTTGGTCATGTCGCGGATCTGATCGCGGACGGCCGCGGTGTTGATCAGCACCTCGCACGCCGGGACGCGCCCGGGTCGGTCGGAGCGCGGCACGAGTCGCAACGAGATGACCGCCGCGAGCGCGCTCGCGAGCATGAAGCGAACCTCGTTCTGCTGGTGCGGCGCGTAGAACGAGATGACACGGTTGATGGTCTGCGTGGCGTCGGTGGTGTGGAGCGTGGAGAAAACCAGATGACCGGTATCTGCGGCCTTGAGCGCCACCTCGAGCGTCTCCTGGTCGCGGATCTCACCGATCAGGATCACGTCCGGATCCTGGCGCAGCACGCGGCGGAGCGCCTGCGCGAAACCGCCAGTGTCGGCGCCTACCTCGCGCTGATTGATGCTGGAGTTGATGTCGCGATGCAGGAACTCGATCGGGTCCTCGATCGTGATCACGTTCGCGTGGCGCTTCTCGTTGATGTGCTGCATCATGGCTGCGAGCGCGGTGGACTTTCCCGAGCCCGTGATCCCCGTGACGAGCACCAGGCCGCGGGGGCGGAGCGCGATCTCCTCGACGATGGGCGGGAGATGCAGCTCGGCCGCGGTGCGTACCTGATAAGGGACGGAACGCAGGGCATAGGCGATGGTGCCGCGCTGCTGGTACACGTTTACGCGGAAGCGCCCGATCCCGGGGACGCCGATCGCGAAGTCGGCCTCCTTCTGCTCGGTGAATTCCTTCACCTGCTTCGGAGTCATGATCTGCTCCGCGAGCGTCTTGAGATCCTCCGGGCGGAGCGGCGGGAGATCGAGCGCACTGAGATCGCCGTTCGTGCGCAGCACGGGAGGTCTGCCGACCTTGAGATGAAGGTCGGAGGCACTCTGCTGGATCATGCGCTGCAGCACCGCCTTGAAGTTGAACGCGGCCGGTGCACCCTGCGGAGCGCCCAGGGGCTGCTCCGCTGGCGAGCGCGTGGTGGTGGGGTTAGCCATTGGGTTCGACCCGGAAGAGGACCTGTCCGTACTCTACCGGATGCGCGTCGGAGGCCACGACCTCTCGGATGACGCCGGAGTACTCGGACTCGATCTCGTTCATGATCTTCATTGCCTCGATGATGCAGAGGATCTGACCCTTCTCGATGCGCGACCCCTCGTTCACGTAGGATTGCGCGCCCGGTTCGGGCGACCGGTAGAACGTCCCGACCATCGGCGACTTCACCTCGAGCAGGTTCTCCTTGGGCGGCTCCGGTGCCGGCTGCGCTGCCGCGGGCGCGGGTACGGCGGCGATGCCATCGGCTGGTGTGGGATGCGCCGCGACCGGAGGCACCGAAACCACCGGCGGAAGCTGCACAGGAGCCGCCGCCTGCACGACGCCACGCTGCGGAGTCTTGGAGATGCGGATCTTCATCCCCTTGTCGGAGGCGATCTCGATCGAGTCCACACTGGAGCCGTCGAGCAGCTCGACCAGCTTCTTGACGTACCGTAAGTCGATCATATGCGAGGTGAAAGTGATCTCTTTCGCGTCGGGTTCAACCGATCTCGAGCAACTCTCGCGGCAGTCCGGTGAGAACGCGCGGTCCGTCGGGATCGAGTACAACGTCGTCTTCTATGCGGACACCACCCCACCCGGCCCTGTAGATGCCGGGCTCGATGGTCACTACTGCGTGCGCTGGGAGCGCGGCCTCCGCCGTTTTCGCCAGCCGAGGGGCCTCGTGAACCTCCAGGCCTATGCCATGGCCAAGACTGTGTCCGAACCCCTCGCCGTAACCGCGATCCTCAATGTAGTGCCGTGCCAGCGCGTCGGCATCCCGTCCGGACATCCAGGCATGCACGCCGGATGCCGCCACCTCATTCGCCCCGCGCACCACCTCGAAGATCTCACGCTGCTCGGCATTCGCTCTCCCGGCCACGAAAGTTCGTGTGACATCGGAGCAGTAACCGCCCACTATGGCGCCGAAGTCGATCAGAAGGAAGTCCCCCCGCTCGAGGCGCCTCGCTCCCGGACGCGCGTGCGGGAGTGCCGCCCGCGGCCCCGAGGCCACGATGGTCTCGAATGGAAAGCCCTCGCTTCCCTCGTCGCGCAGCGCCTGTTCGAGCGCGCCCGCGATGGCCAGCTCGGTCATCCCCACCCTCACCGACTGCACCGCCATCTCGAGCGCGCGCGATGCAACGCCCACGGCCTGCTCGATGAGTGCGACCTCACCGGCGTCCTTCTGCTCGCGCAACGCCTCTACCATGCTCACGGTGGCGTGCCACTGCCAGCGCGATCCGGCATTCAGGAGCCGCTCGAAGTCGCGGTGTACGAGGTACGCGGATTCGAAGCCCATGATCTCCACGGACCGGATCTCGCCGAGGATGCGCCAGAGACCATCCCAGAGACTCTGCCCCTCGATGTCCACGCGGGCGAGGTCGCCCACTTCCTCGCGCACCTGCGTGTCGTAGCGGAAGTCGGTGACGAGCAGGAGCTCGGACTGCGTCACCGCCACGAGCGCGCTCGAGCCGGTGAAGCCGGTGAGGTACCTGATGTTCGGTAACGACGTGAGCAGAATGCCATCCAGCTTCGCCGCCTCGAGCGAGCGGCGAAGTGCTGCCAGCCGGTCGGCGCGCCGGTCAGCCACGTGATGTGAGCTTCGCTACCAGCCCGCGCAGCGCCAGCTCGTAGCCGTAGGTGCCGAAACCGGAGAGCAGGGCAAGTGCGCCGCTCGCGAGCGTGGAGTGCCTGCGTTCCGGCTCGCGAGCGAAGATGTTGCTTATGTGAACTTCGACGAACGGTACGTCCACCGCGCGAAATGCATCGTGAATTGCGATACTGGTGTGGCTGTACGCGCCGGCGTTGATCAGAGCACCGTCCGCGCGACCCATGAGCGCCTGGATGCACTCCACCAACTCGCCTTCGCCGTTCCTCTGCGCGAACTCCACCTCCACACCCAGCTCGCCGGCCACATCACCGAGATGCCGCTCCACGTCCGCGAGCGTCTCGTGC
>DASSOX010000209.1:0-6043 GCA_035700125.1 Gemmatimonadaceae bacterium | reverse complement strand
CCGCTTCCTCGACCCCCTACGCCTGTGCTCCGAACGGCCCCCTCGGACTCGGAATTCGAAGCCCTGGAAGGCATCGCACGCACCCTTACCGCCTCCGGCTGGTACAGGGTAGCACGTCGTTTCCAGCCGAGATCGCGGTATGCGGAACACGCTGGCTCGGCGACGAGGACGGCACTCTACGTGGACGTCGAGACCACGGGTCTCGACCGAGCGTCGGATGCCATCATCGAGTTTGCCGCGGTGCCGTTCCGCTACGGCGTGGAAGACGGCGAGATCTACGATGTGGGCGAGGGTCTCTCGTTCCTCGAGGATCCGCATTGTCCGATTCCCGATGCAATCACCGAGCTGACGGGAATCACCGAGGAGATGGTCCGCGGCAAGCGAATCGACGACGCGCGCGTCCAGGCGCTGCTCGATGGGGCGTCGCTCATCGTAGCGCACAACGCTTCAGTCGACCGTCCGTTCATCGAGCGGCGGCTCCCCGCGTTCGCGATGAAGCCGTGGGCCTGCTCGTGCAAGGAAGTCCCATGGCGCGAGCACGGCTGCTCGGGAACGAAGCTCGAGTACATCCTGCTGACCATGGCCGGCGAGTTCTTCGATGCGCACCGGGCCGTGGACGATTGTCGCGTGGGTATCCACGTGCTCGCGAGCCGGGGCCCCACGGGCGCGCTCCCCTTCGCGCAGCTACTCGAGTCGGCCCGACGCCCCACCTGTCGCGTCTGGGCCGTGGGGAGCCCGTTCGACTGCAAGGAGCGACTCAAGGCGAGCGGCTACCGATGGAACGACGGCAACGACGGGCGGCCGAAGGCGTGGTATACCGACGTGACGGAGCCCGATCTCGAGCGCGAGCTCGCCTGGCTCGAAGAGAGCGTGTACCGCGGCTGCTCGGAGAGCTGCACCGTGGAGCGGCTGACGGCGTTCGAGCGGTATTCCGTGCGGGGGTGAGGCGACGAAAACGGCCCAGTGCGAGTGATGTCGCACTGGGCCATCCAGTTGCCCCTCCTGGGCTCGAACCAGGACTCTCCTGATCCAGAGTCAGGCGTGTTGCCAGTTACACCAAGGGGCATTGCTCGAATTGTCGTCCGCGCGTGGGCGGAGTCCGAGTAATTTACCAACCCCGGACCCCACGCTCAACCCCGCCCATCACCCCTCGCGCAGCGCCTCCATTGGCTGGACCTCGGCCGCCCTCCTCGCCGGGATCCAGCTCGCCAGCAGCACGGTCGCTACCAGCAGCACGACTATCCCGGCAAACGTCAGCGGATCTGACGGGGCGACGTCGTAGAGCATGGAGCTCATGAGACGTGTGGCCGCCAGCGCGCCCGCCAGCCCCACTACCAGCCCGGCGATCGCGATCGCCAGTCCCTGCCCCACCACCAGCCGCACCACGCTCCCCGGGCTCGCACCGAGCGCCACTCTGAGCCCGATCTCGCGAGTCCGCTGGCCGGCCGCGAAGGAGATCACACCGTACACGCCGATCGCCGCGAGCACGAGCGCCACCGCGGCGAACAGCGCGAGGAGCATCGCGCTGAACCGGGCGTACGCGCTCGCATCGGCCACGCGCGACGAGAGTGTGCGCACGTCGTACACCGGCGCGTCGGGTGCGACATCGCGCAGCACCCGGCGCACGGCAGGTGCGAGCGAGAGCGGGTCGCCCGCGGTCCGCAGGTAGATCATCATCCGCCCGCGCGGCGACTGGTAGTACGAGAGGTAGACGTCCGGCGACGCGATCGAGTCGATGGTACCGTAACGAACATCGCCCACCACTCCCACCACGTACGCGGTATCGTCCCAGAAGCCGCCCTGCCCCACACTCACCGGGCGCCCGATGGGATCCTCGCCGGGGAAATAGCGCTTCGCGGCCGACTCGCTCACCAGCACGACCTTTCGCCCGCCGAGCCGATCGCCGTCGCCGAACACTCTCCCTTTCAGAAGCGGAACGCGCAGAGCGGAGTACCATGCCGGCGTCACCCAGTGGACGCCCACCGGGGGCTCACTCCCCGGCTCCGCGGGCGGGCGGTCGCGCCGCACCAGGATCGTGCCGTTGCAGCCGCCATTGAGCGGCGGGCAGTCGCCGAGCGCCACGTCGGTCACGCCGGGTAGTGCGCCCAGTCGCTGGAGCATGCGGTCGTAGAAGCCGGGGAGCGAGTCGCGGCCCAGACCATTGCTCGTGTTGAGTCGCAGCGTAAGCACATGCTCCGCGTCGAAGCCGGGCCGGACGCCGAGGAGCTTCCCGAGGCTACGCAGCATGAGTCCCGATCCGGCGAGCAGCACGAGCGCGAGCGCTACCTCCGCCGCCGCGAGTACGTTGCGGCTGGCGAGCCCGCGTACTCCTTGCGACCGCGTCCGCGTACTGTCGGCCTTCAGCGTTTCGGTGAGCGACGGACGCGTGGCCTGCAGCGCTGGCACGAGCCCGAAGATCAGCCCGGTCGCGACCGCGAGCAGCGCGGCGAAGATGAAGGCTGTGGTGTCCAGACGAATGGAATCGAAGCCCACGGCTCCGAGTCCACCCAGACGCTGTACCCCCAGCGTGGTGGATGGATCGAGAGCGGAGAGAAGCTGCACACCCCACCACGCCACGAACACGCTGGCTACCCCTCCAGCGATGGAAAGCAGCACGCTCTCCGTGAGGAGCTGCCGCACGAGGCGTCGACGTCCCGCGCCAACCGCCAGCCTGACAGCGATCTCTCGACTGCGCCCTGCGGCGCGCACGAGAAAGAGATTCGCAACGTTGGCGCACGCGATGAGCAGTACGAGCCCCACGGCGCCGAGCAGTATCAGCAGCGAGCGGCGCACCACGGGGTCCACGCGGGTGGCGTCGAGCAGGCGCGCCGTGGCTCCCCAATGCCCACCGCCACCCATGCGCGATGGATACGTATCGTCCACCACCCTGCCGAGCGCCGCCACCTCCTGAATCGCACGCTCGGGAGAGACCCCGGGGGCGAGCCGCGCGACCATCGAGAAGGAGTGCGACCACGCTTCGTTCAGCGCCTCCGCCGGGAGCGACGCCATCGGCACCCATAGCTCCGCGCGTCCGGAGAGTCCTCGGAAGCCGGCCGGGAGGACGCCGACGATCGTATACGGCTCACCCTCGACGTTGAGCGAGCGGCCGAGCACCGATGGGTCGGCGTTGAAACGCCGCTTCCAGAACGCGTCGGCCAGCATCACCACGCGTGCGGCGCCAAGCTGGCCGTCCTCGTCGGCGGTGAAGTTGCGACCGAGTACGGGCTGGATACCGAGGGTGGGGAGGTAGCGCGAGTCTGCAAACTCGCCGTCGTCGCGCTCCGCCCCACCGTCACGAACAGTGAACTGGTAGTCGGTGTAGACCGTGACGCTGCTGAAGACCCTCTGCGCATCGCGGAAGACCTTCGCCTTCGGGTACGACCAGACCATGTCATCCATGGCCGGTTGCTCGCCGTGACCGGGGACCGTGAGACTCACCTGCATCAGCCGCTCCGGCTCCGCGAAGGGGAGTGGCCGGAGCAGCAGCGCGTCCACCGCACTGAAGATCGCCGTGTTGGCACCGATCCCTATCGCCAGCGTGAGCACCGCTACCGCCGTGAACGCCGGCGAGCGGCGGAAGCTGCGGAGCGCGAAGCGGGCGTCCTGCATCGCGACGTCGAAAAACCCGAGTCCGGCCATCTCTCGCGCCTCCTCTTCGAGGTTGGTCATGTTGCCGAGGCGGCGTCGCGCTGCGCCATACGCCTCCTCGCTGGACAGCGTGCCGTGCGCCGCGTTCTCTCTCTGCATCGCTGCGAGCGAGAGATGGAACTCGAGCTCCTCTCTCAGCTCGCGAGCGTGGCTCCGCGGGTGCGCGAGCACGCCGAGTCGGTAACGGAGAGCGTCCATGAGAGACATGCGGCCCGCGCGCTAGGCGCCCTCCATCACACGGTGGATGGCGAGGAGTACTCTGTCGAAGCTCGAGATCTCCTGGCCTAGCTGCTTGCGTCCCGAAGCGGTGATCGTGTAGTAGCGCGCGCGGCGACCGGTGGGCGATTCGCTCCAGCGCGATGTGACCCACCCCTTCTTCTGCAGCCGCTGCAGCGCCGGGTAGAGCGAGCCCTGTTCCACGGTGAGCACGCTATCGGAGAGCTCGTGGATCTGCTGCGCGATGGCGTAGCCGTGCAGCGGCTGCACGGTGAGCGTCTTGAGGATCAGCATGTCGAGCGTGCCCTTGAGGAGCTCGCTCTTTTCCGGGCTTCCGGGCCGACTCACTTTCACTCTCCTCCGCGCGGCTGGACTTCCATGTGTAGATTTTCGACCTATTATATGTAGGACTTCTACATATATGGGACGCGAGCGCCCCTGTCAACGGGGCGTGTGGCTGCCTCGATGCAAGGAAGCGAGCTACCGTACGGCGGAGGGCCCTCGGAGTTTCAGGACGGTCGCGTTCCGGGCAACCTCTTCCGGCCGGTCAGCGGCTCTCGCGCGCCACCGACCGTCCCACGATGATCGTGATGTTGTCCGTGCCGCCCGCGTCGAGCGCATCCTGAAGCAGCGCTTCGCACACCTGCCGCGCCGATGTCATCCCCGCCAGGCGCTCGGCGATCCGCTCGTCGGAGACGTGCTTGGTGAGACCGTCGCTGCAGAGGAGGTGCGTCTGGTCCCAGCCATTTGCGATCCGGGTGACCACGGGAAGCGTCTGCGAGCCGCCGATGGCGCTCGACAGTACGTGCGCCCAGCGCGACGAGAAGGCGACCGACCGCGACATCACTCCCTGGTCCACCAGATCCTGCGCCATGGTCTGGTCGCGCGTGATCTGGGTGAGCGCGCCCTGGCGGTAGAGGTAGTAGCGCGAGTCGCCCACCTGGAGGAGATATACCCAGGGCCAGATGCCCATCCAGAGCGTGAGCGTGGTGGCCATCCCGCTGAAGTCCGGGTCCAGGCTGGCGCGCTGCAGCACGCGCTCGTGAGTGCGCATCGCCGCTTCCTGGAGCACGTCCACGAACTCGTTGGCGCGCGCATCCGACCGGTAGTAGCAGCTGGTGCTGTGCGCGAGGTAGAGGGTCACCTCCTCGAGCGCAATGCGGCTCGCTTCCTCGCCGGCGAGCTGGCCGCCCACGCCATCGGCGACCATCGCGAGAAACCCGATCCGGTCGTCGCACGCCCGGAACTGCTCGGCGGCCGGGAGCGACGTGGCCCTGATGTCCAGATGCTTGTGTAGCGAACCGAGGAGGAAGTGGTCCTCGTTGCTCTTCCGAACCTTGCCTGGGTGGGTGAGCCCCCAGACGTCGATCTCGTCGTCGCGCGGCTTGCGCGACGACGCCGTCGAAGCGCTAGCGGCTGCCGCCGCAGTGTGTCCCGTGGTCACGCTGCCCCCTTCCCGCCACGCTCGGGGTGATGGTCGCCGGCACGACCTGCCTGATACACGCGCGCGCTGCCGGCAGGATCACACGCGCTGTCGTCCCATCCGTTCGGCTATCCAGGGGATGTTCACCCGACTGCGCCGGGCGAGCAAGCCACCGCGAAGCACGCGCGGCTCCTCCACGGTGACGAACGCCTTGGAGTCCCACTGGTCCACGATCCTCACTACGTCGTCCAGGTGCTGGCGCTGCACCACGGAGTGAACGATCTCCACGCCCCCATCGCGCCCGTAGCCGGGAACTTCGGTCGCACCGTAGCCGCGCTCGCGAAGCGCCTCAGCGATCTCTACACCACCGTGCTGCGACACGATGCGAACCTGCGAGAGCCCGTACGCCAGCAACCTCTCGATGGTCATCCCCACCATCGTGCCGGTGGCGAAGCCCGCGGCGTAGCCGAGGATATGGTACCAGCTATTGAGATACTTGATGGCGTTTCCCACCGCCACGATCCAGATCAGCGCCTGGATGAAGCCGAGGCTGGCAGCGACCAGACGGTTTCCCCGCACCACCGCCAACACGCGCGCCGTATCGAACGAAACGTCGATGATGCGCAGGCCGAAGATGATGAACGGGCCCCAGGGGAGGGCGAAGAGCTCGGTGAGTTGTGGTGACATACGCGGCTTTCGGTGTTCGGCGACGCGCCGACGGGGTCAGGTCTGGAATCGTGAATTGATACAGCCGGC
>DASSOX010000208.1:0-7673 GCA_035700125.1 Gemmatimonadaceae bacterium | reverse complement strand
TTCGCCGTGCACGAACTCGGCGCCGAGCTCGATCCCGTGGTCGACCGTCCAGATGCGCCCGCCCACGCGATCGCGCGCCTCGAGGAGAAGCACCGAGCGCCCCGCATCGGCAACGCTTCTCGCGGCCGCGAGCCCCGCCGCGCCCGCGCCGATCACCGCTACGTCGGCGGAGTGCTCCTCCTCCTGCGCATCACTCTCCACTGTGTTCGACTCGCATCACGCTCTCCGCGGCCAGCTCCGCCCAGTCCAGCTCCTCTTCTATCTGATGAAACGCATCGTCACCGATCGTGCCGCTCGAGCGGAGCGTGGAGAGCCGCCGCCGTTGCGCGGCCATCGCATCGCGCAGCGTCCCCGCATCTCGCGACAGCTCGCCGGGCGCGTGCACGGCGTCGTGCGGCGCGCCGTCCACCTCCGACTCGGCGTGTCGCAATCTCAGCTCGAACCTCCGGCGAAGCAGCGTGGCGGTTTCCTCCTCCGGCGCCCGGTGCAGCACGTTCACGGCGGCGCGCAGCGTCTCCACGCGAGCGAGTCGCACTTCACGATCCACCGCGCCGTCGTCGGACAGGTGCAGGTACGACATCAGCGGCCGCAGCGTCATCCCCTGCAGCACGAGAGTGCCGAGCACCACGGAGAACGCGGTGAAAAGGATGAGATCGCGGTGCGGGAAGGGCGGCACGCCGTCGCGGCCGGTGGGGAGCGCGAGCGCGGCTGCGAGCGTCACGGTGCCGCGCATCCCGCACCATGCAACTACGCTGGCGCCGCGCGGCGTGAGTGCCACGGCGTCGGCGGGTCCGGGCGTGCCGTCGGGGTGCGGCCGGCAGCGCCACCTGCTGAACGCCGCCGCGCCGGTGACCCACGCGATTCGCGCGAGGATCACCACCGCGATCACCGCTATCGCGACGCCCATGTACTGGATCCAGGTGGGCCGGTCGAGTCGCGCGACGATCGGCTTGAGCTGCAGACCCACGATGATGAAAGCGAGCACGTTAAGCACGAACACCGCCACTTCCCACACGGCGTACGAGGGAATGCGGAGACGCGCGGGCATCCGGTCTGGCGCGACGCGCGCCACGGCCATCGCGAACACCACCATCGTGATGATGGGCGAGAGGTGCAGACGCTCGGCGATGAGCCAGACGGCGAAGGTGCCCACGAACTGCACGATGACGGAAGTAGCTACATCGTGGATGAACCTGTTGAAGAAGAGGATCACGCGCGAGAGCGCGAAGCCGAGCACGATGCTCCCCACGGTGACCACGAGGAGCATGGGTACCACGCTCCATCCGGAGAGCGCGCCCACGGCGGCGGCGCCCACGGCGAGCCGGTAGATGATGAGCGCGCTGGCATCGTTGAAGAGACTCTCCCCTTCGAGGATCACGAGCAGCCGGTGCGGCGGGCGGAGCTGCCGCAGGACGGCGGTGGCAGCGGCGGCATCGGGCGGGGCTACGATGGCGCCGAGCGCTATGGCCGCGGCCCAGGGGATCCCGGGGACGAGCGCGCGGGCGACGAGTGCTACCGCTATGATGGTGAGCGCCACCGCGCCGAGCGCGAGACTGGCGACGGCGCGCCAGTTGGCCTTGAGGTCGCGCGGCGAGGAGTCGAACGCGGCGTCGAGGAGCACCGGCGCCACGAAGAGGGCGAGCGCGAGCTCCGGGTCGAGTGTGATCGTGGGTGTGCCGGGAAGGAGCGCGAGCGCGGCGCCGGCGAGCGCTACCAGCGCGGGGTAAGGCGTTCCGATCCGCCGGGCGAGCGCGGCGAGCATGGCGCCCACGAGGATAAGCGCGACCACGACTTCGAATACCTGCATGCTTTCAGGAAGCATGCAGGGGCCGGCCTGGTTCCACTGTAAGCGACCTGACCCCGCCGTTTACCCTAAGGAGCGGTGGCGTTGGTGAGAGCGGGCGGGCGCTCACCCTCCAGTCGCGTGGCCGCTGCGCTCGACGCCAGGAGCGACGCGCCATCGGTGGCGGTCACGCGGGCTAGGATCGCGGGGATGGAGAGTCGCTCGCGCGCCATGGCCCACACATAAGCCTTCCCATGGTAGCGAGCCCCGGAGTACCAGATGTCGACCACATCGGAGCCGGCGTCGTGATCGAGACTCGAGCGGTAGACCACGTCCCACAGCTCCGGGAGCACGCCGCGCTCGAGCAGCGGAGTGGGATAACTCTGCCACTCCACGCCATCCGGACTGGTCGCGAGATAGACGGCGCCCGTGGTGCAGTTCCCGGCGGTCTTCATGGGGAAGAGCGCCCAGAACTCGTTGCGATCGGCGATCCAGCGAACGTCGAGATGCCACACGAAGCCGCCGGCCTGCCCGAGCGACACGCTCTGCGGCGCCGACCAGTGGATGCCGTCCGCCGAGCGGCGCAGCTCGACGGTGGTGCTCTGCGCCGAGCAACCATCGACTCCCGCGTTCACCGCCCACATGAGCCAATCGCCTTCCGCGCGCCGCACGACGGTGGGCGAGACGATCTGGTGATTGCGGCCGCTCGCCACGAGCACCGGCTCGCTCCACAGGATGCCGTCGGCCGAGCGGATGAGCCAGATGAGATTCTGCGTGGTCACATGGCGATAGTACAGCCAGATCTCGGACGACTCGGGATCGTACAGCGCGTCGGGATCCGAGAGATACCCTTCGCTCGGCCGGACGAGCGGGTTGATGACGCCCGCGGGCGCGGCCCAGTACAGATCGTCCGCGCTGGTGAAGAGCGACGGGTTCTCGAAGCTCGCGTTCCCGGCCGGGTACGGCGTGGCAACGAGCACGCTCGAGTCGATCGCCCACCGTGTGGGGAGCGTCACGTGGTCGGGATGGACGGCCTGTCTGGCGCCAGCGCGTCGCTACTGCAGGAGAGAGTGGAAAGAACGAGAAGAAAGATGGAGCCGTAGCCGATCCGCATCGTGCCGCGCTGTAGTGAGACGGCAGACGGTGCGGAGCCGGGAGTGGCTCCTTACTACGTGCAGCCGAGGAGTGCGCGCACGGTTCGCGAGTGAGGCGAGACCAGTGGTGCGATGCCTTGCCGTTGGACGATCGATGGCTCGAGTGGTGACGCTGACGGCGCTAGCTGCCGTAGTAGCCGTGCGCGGGAGGTGTTGGGGTTGGTGATCCGGAACGATCTGGCGGCGCTGGATGGCTGTCCGCCGGTTCCGTCGGACGCGACGAGGAGCCCCGTCCGGTCGGCGAGATGAACGAGCCCGCGGTCGGACTTCCGATTGTCGCGTACTTGCACGCGTAATAGCTTGCCATTATTATTCCGCGTGTACCCACGCGTTATAGGTTTTGCGCCGTATAGCGCGTGAAAGCGCGCTGAATAGATCTGCCGGCTGCCGCTTCCCGTGGCCTACGCCTGGACGCGCCATCCGAAAACCAGGAAAAGCCCCGAAACGCCGATGCCCCGCGCCGTTCCACGTCCGCCGCGTCCAGATCTGCCCGCTCCACGCGCGGACACGCTTGCCCGCGGCGTGCGTGTCTTCGATGCGGCCGAGTTGGGGGAGGTGTTGAAATGGACGCGCGGCGTCCGTCAGCTCCCGCAGGCCGAGGCGGCCGCATCGCTGGGGGTGAGTCCCGAGCTCCTCCGTGGTCTCGAGCGCGGAGATCGCGGCGTGCGCCTGCAGACCGCCCTCGAGGTCCTGGCACGCATGGGCTACGACGTGGTTCTCGTCCCGCGCGATCCCGCGCTCGCGCTGCGCGAGGGAGCCGCTCCGCCCCCGCCGGAAACGGAACGGCGGCGTAGCAGATGAGCGCGGACACGGGCACGGCCGCCGATACATCCCGCGTGCACGTCTACAAGGATGCGCGCCGGGTGGGTCTCCTGAGCCGTGACGACGCGGGCCGCCTGACGTTCGTGTACGACGAAGCGGTCGTCGATGATCCGGCGGCCGCGGTGAGCGTGCGCCTCCCGGTGCGGCGCCAGCCGTATCCGGACCATCAGGCCTTCCCCTGCTTCGAGAATCTCCTCCCCGAAGGCGGTCTCCGGGAGCTCCTCGCGCGCTCGGTGCACCGTGCCGAAGGCGACGTCGTTGGCCTGCTCGGCGTCTTCGGCGGCGAGTGCGCGGGTGCTCTCTCGCTCTGGCCCGAGGGGAGCGCTCCGCCACCGGTGCCCGAGTATCGGCCGTGCACCGCCGCGGAGCTGCGCGAGGCGTTCGGCATGGCGCGGGACGAAGCGCGGCTGGCGCAGACGCTGCGCGAGAGCCGGCTGTCGATGAGCGGCGCGCAGGACAAGCTGGTGCTCTACCGCCGGCCCGCCGTGGGACCGGGGCCGCACGGAAGCCAGCCGTACTACGCGCTTCCGGTGGCCGGCGCGCCGAGCACGGTGCTCGTGAAGCGGGAGCGAGGCAGGTTCCCGGGTTTGGTCCAGAACGAGATGGCGTCCATGGATCTCATGCGTGCAGCCGGAGTGCCGACGGCATCTCACGCACCGAATGCGCTAGATGGGGGCCTGTACGAGACGGCGCGCTTCGATCGCGTTCTGAATGAAGATGGGAGTGTCGCGCGCCAGCACGCGGAAGACGGCTGCCAGCTCACCGGGCGAACATCACTGGCGAAGTACGCGCTGCAGGGCGGACCCACTTACGCCGACCTGGTGGCGGTGCTCAATCGTCACGGTCTGACACCGCTCGAAGATGTCGAGCTGCTCTTCCGTTGGGCGGTGGCGAATCTCGCGATCGGTAACCGGGACGCGCACGCGAAAAACGTGAGCGTGCTGCACGTGCAACCCATGACCGTGCGACTCGCACCCGCCTACGATGTCGTCTGCACGCTCGCGTATCCCGCCCTGGATGACGAGCTCCCGCTCCGGTTCGGCGGCCAGCTCACGGTGGCCACGTTGACGCCTCGGTCGCGCGTGAAAGCCGCGCGCGAGTTCCGTCTGGCGCCGGCGCGTGCGCGCGACCTCACCGCCGCCGTGTGCGACGGCGTAGTGGCCGCGCTTGCGGACACACTACACAGTGTGGAGCGCGCCGCTGGGCGCCACGAGATCCTCGATTCCCTCGATCGAACCGTTCGCGAGCAGGCGGCGCTGGTCCGTAAGGCGCTGCTGGGCGGATAGCGAGTATCGCGGCACTCCTCTGGAAGCGCCACCGATAGCTCCGATGCCGCACCACTCCGCAGCAGGGCTTTCGTTACATTCGGTCTGCTCCGAATGGCCCGGGTGAGGATATCTGGCTGCTCTTGTTCCCATGCGCCCAACATTCAGCTGATTGATGATTCCCCTCTCTGCCAATATCGAGTGAGACACCGATCTACCCGGAGTTTAGTGTACGAGGGTGATCGAGGATTTCCAGGTAGAAGTGCTTTGGAGCTATTTCAACCTCTACGTGGCGCTCGATGCCTTCAGTCGCTTCGTCGGCGGCTGGATGGTCGCGCACCGTGAATCGGCCACCTTGGTCGAGCGCCTCATCGCCGCCTGCTGCGAGAGGCAAGGGATACTGCCACGCGAGCTCACCATCCACGCAGGCCGCGGCTCGGCGATGACGCCCAAGTCGGTGGCACTGCTGCTCGCCGATCTAGGTGTGGTCAGAACTCATTCAAGGCCTCGGTCTCGAACTCCTCGCGCGCGATGTTAGACTTCCGACAGTAGGCACGAGACGAGTTCTTCACGCGGGAGGAGTCATGCGGGCTGTCGATGCGAAACAGAGTCCCTTCTACTCGTGGTTGGACCGGCCAACGATCCGGAGTCTCGTTCGGGAAGCGCGCGCTCTCTCGCCGGGGGAGCGGCTGGTGCTGATCAAGGGGCTCATCCCCGGGCTGGTGGAGGACATGGGCGACGCGGCTGTGCGCAGCTTCATTGGGGAGCTCGATACGAAGGCCGAGCGCTATGCCGAAGCTGTCGCCAACCCGGGCCGCGGTGGGGCGACGAGGCACACTCCAAGCGAGCGACTCGGCGGGCCAGTACCAGGTCGGAGAGCGCATCTGCATCTCGAGGGGAGGAGAGACCCGCGCCGTCCAGGCGGTCGCGCGCTCGAGCGCGAATGGGAGAGCGCGGCGTGGGCGGAGTCGGGGGAGCAGCCGCAGGGGTAGCGAGTTTCGGTGGTACTGTCGCGGTACCGGTAGGGCGCTTACGCGCGGCTCCCGTATCGCGCCAGCAACTGCTCGCACTCTTCAGCGAGGACGCCGGCCGTTACGCTCGGCGGTTCTCGTCCCGCGAACGCTGATGCATCGGTGAGCAGCGGAGAAGGGCCGGTGGCACCGCCGAGCGATCCGGCCTTCACGCCGTAGACCACGCGTTCTATGCGCGTCTGGCGCACCGTGTACGAGCAGAGGACGCACGGCTCCACGGTGGTGTAGAGCGTCGCGCCGGAGAGGTCGAGTGTGTCGAGCGTGGCGCACGCAGCGCGAAGCGCCTCGACCTCCGCGTGTGCGGCGGGGTCGAGACGTGCGCGAACGCGCTCGTACCCCTCGCCTATCACGCGATCATCGCGCACAACGAGCGCGCCGACCGGCACGTCGCCCGAATCGAACGCAAGCTGCGCGAGCTCGATGCAGCGGCGCATGTAATGTTCGTCGCCCGGAGCGGGTAGTTCGTTACGCGGCCTCACCCCGCACGATGCCCGTTCCGTCACCCTCGGCGCAAGCGCCGTCGCCATCGATGTGGTTGGCCGCGTCGCCTTCCTCGGCACCGACGGTCTTCATGAACGCCTCGTACACGTCCGGCCGCCACCAGTGCTTCGACTCTTGCATCCGGCGCAGCGCCTCACTCTTGTCGAGCGCCTTTCTGTAGCTGCGCGTGGTGGTGAGCGCGTCGTACACGTCCACGATGCAGATGACCTGCGCGTTCACGGGGATCTCGTCGCCCTTCAGCCTGTCGGGATAACCCGACCCGTCGTACTTCTCGTGGTGCCACCTGATGATGGGCTTGATGTCCCACGGGAACTCCACGTTCTCGAGGAGCTCGATCCCCCACACGGGGTGCATCTGCATCACCTCGAACTCCTCGCGCGTGAGGGAGCCGGGCTTGTTGAGCACCTCGTGCGGCACCTTCACCTTCCCGAGGTCGTGCAGGTAAGCGCCGAGCCGGATGGTGGTGAGCGCGGTTTCGTCGAAGCCGAGCTCGCGCGCGACTTCCAGCCCGTAGCCGGCCACGCGCTCGCAGTGTCCGTGCGTGTAGCTGTCCGCGGATTCGATCGACTGGCCCCAGTTGCGGACTATGGCGAGGTAGGTGTCCTCGAGCTTCCCGCGCTTGGCGAGCACGTCGAACATGTCGACGCGCGCATCGAGGTGCTCGAAGAGGCTGTGCGCCTCGTTCAGGAGGGTGAGCGCCTCCTGGTTCCGACCCATCGCCTGGTACAGCCTCGCCAGCTCGCGTGTCGCCTCAGCCTGGCTCAGTACAGAACCCGTGCTCACGGAGAGGTCGATCGCCGCGGTGAGACGCGACTCCGCTAGCGCGTGCCTGCCGGTGTCGCGGTAGACCACACCGAGCACCTTGTACGCGTCGGCCTTGTCGAGCCGTGCGTCGAGTCGGTCGAAGATGGCGAGGGCATCCTCGGCGCTCTGCTTCGCGAGGTCGTAGTGCTGCCGCGCGAGGTGGACCTCGCAGTGGTTGAGGAGACAGAGCCCCTCGAGACGCACCTCGCCGTTGCGCCGCGCGATCTCGGCGCTGGCGGTGAAGTAGCGATCGGCGTCGTCCCAGAGTCGCTGGTCGGCGCTGATCATGCCGAGGTTGTGGTATGCGATGGCG
>DASSOX010000207.1:0-7178 GCA_035700125.1 Gemmatimonadaceae bacterium | reverse complement strand
CATGTGACCGATCCGCATCTCGACCTGCCGCAGGGCACGCTCGACCTGCTCATCCTGAAGGCGCTCTCGCTCCAGCCGATGCACGGTTGGGCGATCTCCGAGCGCATCCATCAGGTCTCCCGCACCGCACTCACGATCCCGCAGGGATCACTCTACCCCGCGCTGCACCGGCTCGAGCGGCAAGGATGGATCAGAGCCGAGTGGGGAGTCTCGGACAACAATCGCAAGGCGAAGTACTACCAGCTCACACGCGCGGGGCGGAAGCAGCTCGCCGTCGAATCGGAGGATTGGGCGCGACTCACGATTGCCGTGGCGCTCGTGCTCGACATGGGCTGAGGCGGAGATTCGGGAGCTCGGCGCCGCGATGCGCCCGAAGGAGGGCAGCGATCAATGTTAAGCGAGCTGTGGAGCGACCTGCGCTATCGTGCACGTGCTCTCTTCCGGCGGCGGAGCATGGAACGGGAGCTCGATGCCGAGTTGCGCTTTCACATCGAGCGCCAGGCGGAGGAGTACGTGCGCGCAGGGGTGCAGCCGGACGAAGCGTTCCGAAGAGCGAGCGCCGGATTCGGCGGCGTGGAGCGCATCAAGGAAGAGAGCCGTGACGCGCGCGGCACGCGGCCGCTGGAGACGACGGCGCAGGATGTTCGCTATGCCCTGCGTTCCCTGCGCAAGAGCCCGGGTTTCACGCTGGCGGTGGTGCTCACGCTGGCTCTAGGCATCGGGGCGTGCACCACCATCTTCGGCGCAGTAGATGCCGTGCTCCTTCGCTCGCTCCCCTTCCGCGATCTGGATCGCCTGATGGCGGTCAGCGTCATCTCGGAGAAGTGCGAGGCGTGCGACAACTCCACGGCGGGTCACTATCTCGTGCTCCGCGAGCGCGCTCGTTCCTTTACGTCTCTAGCTGGCTACGGCTCCTGGAGCGGTACGCTCGAGGGGCGGGAGCAGGCGGAGCACGTAGGCGGTGTCACGGTAACGCCGAGCTTCTTCTCCACGCTCGGCGTCGCGCCCGCGATCGGCCGCACGTTCGAGGTGGACAGCGCGTCGGCGGCGGTTGAGCACGAGGTCGTGATCGGGAATGCACTCTGGCGCACGCGATTCGGCAGTGACCCGAACGCGGTCGGCTCGACGATCACGCTGAGCGGCTTGCCATACACTGTGGTCGGCGTGATGCCCCCCGGTTTCGAGTTCCCGACCTCCAGGGATCTCTGGCTCCCGCTCACCTTCGACGCCTCCGCAACCAACGATCTGAGCAGCCACTGGCTCCGCGTGATCGGGCGGCTCGCGCCCGGCGTTAGCGCCGTGCAGGCGCAGCGCGAGCTCGATGCTCTCTCGGCGGCGCTCGAGGAGACATAGCCGGATCAGGCGAAGGGGTGGCGGATCGTCTCCGAGCCGCTCAGCGACAGCATCCTGTACGAGGTGCGACCATTCTTCATGCTGCTCATGGGTGCCGCACTGTCCGTGATGCTCATCGTCTGCGCGAACGTGGCGAACCTGCTGCTCGCGCGCACGAGCGCACGCGAGCGGGAGATAGCGGTTCGTCGCGCGCTCGGCGCGGGACGCTGGCGGCTCGCGCGGTACCTGCTCACCGAGAGCGTCCTCCTGGCGCTCTTTGGCGCCACGGGCGGAGCACTCCTCGCATGGTGGGGCGTGCCGCTGCTCAGGGGATCAGTTCCTCCCAGTCTCATCCGGTTCGTTCCTGGATGGAGTGCGCTGGCCATGAACGAGCGTGCTCTCGCTTTCTCCGTGCTGCTCGCCATCCTGAGCGCGTTCATCTTCGGCGCGCTCCCCGCGCTGCGTGCCTCACGGCCCGAGCTGGTGACGTCGCTCAAGGATGGCGGACATGGCGCAACCGGATCGCGGGGTGGCAGCCTGCGACGCGTGCTCGTAGTGTCCGAGTTCGCACTGGCGCTTGTGCTGCTCGTCAGCGCTGGCCTCATGATACAGAGCGTCCGCAATCTGCTGGCAACCGACACGGGGATCGGCGCTAAAGAGCGTGTGCTCACCATGTCGCTCGAGCTGCCGAGGGATCGCTACGATGGGGCGACGCGCGCCGGAGCTCTCTACACGAAACTTCGCTCCGAGGTGGGTGCTTTGCCGGGCGTACGTGGCGTCTCGGCCATAAGCACGCTCCCGCTCAGCCACGATCGCAACTTCGCGTCCTTCAACGTGAGCGGTAGGCCACCCATCCCGAGGGCGAAAGCGCCGACCGCCGTGAGTCTGATCGTCATGCCGGGCTATTTCCAGACGTTGGGGATTCCACTCATCGCCGGGCGCGACTTCACCGCGCACGACGACTCGGCCGCTTCGCGGGTGGCGATAATCAGCGAAACACTGGCACGGCGCTACTGGCCCGGTGAGGATGCGATAGGGGAGGGGCTCGACCTCTACGGCATGCGCTATCGGATCATCGGTGTCGCTGCCGACGTGCGCGATCAGATGGAACGCGCACCCTCATCCACCATCTATCAGCCGGAGCTGCAACTCGGTTACCAGAACCTCACTCTGGTGGTTCGTGTCGCTTGCCCGCCGCAGGCGCGGAGGTGCGAGCCCGCTGCACTGGCAACTCCCATCAGGCACGCCGTCGCCTCGATCGATGCAAGCATCGCCGTGGCGGACGTGCGCACCATGCCCCAGGTAGTCTCGGAATATCTCTCGCCATGGAGCTTGCTGATGGCGCTCCTCGCCATCTTCGCCGGGCTCGCGCTCGTGGTTGCGGGGATCGGTGTCTATGGTGTCATGGCTTACGCGGTGCGCGAGCGCACCCACGAGATCGGCATCCGGATGGCGCTCGGAGCTGGCCGCGGAGAGGTGATCGGAATGGTCGTGCGGAACGCGATGCGTCTCGCGGTGTGGGGAGCGATGTTCGGCATGCTCGGCTCGCTGGCCGTGACGCGCGTGCTCGCTTCCCTTCTGTTGTACGGCGTGCGCCCGACCGATCCCGCCGTCATGGGAGGTGTCGCTGTGTTGCTCGCCGTCGTCGCACTCCTGGCGAGCTGGCTCCCCGCACGTCGCGCGAGCGCTGTAGACCCGATGGTGGCGCTACGGAGTGAGTGATGCGGGAGAATCTGCGCGCACAGCTGCATGAATATTGGCGTCCGCTCGCGGTATATCATGGTCGTGGACAACTGATGGAGGCGAGCGGCACGAAGTACCACTGTGATTTTGCCGCAGCGCAGCTCGAGGACGGCAGTATCGTGCTGCTCTGTGCTGACAATGAGCGCTCCGGTACCTGCAAGAGCAGACGTGACGGAGCAATAGCAGCCTAACCATCGCGCTCTAGGCGCGGAGCTCGCACAGCCAAGAAACTCATGGCTCGCTGCGGCCGCTTTGGAAGGGGCGTACTCCCGGAACGGGATGGGTTGCTCCCAAATTGGGAGTATAGTACATTCCTTCATGCGGATCATCGCAAGGCGGACTCTCCGCCAGTTCTGGGAGGCGCACCAGCGCAACCGGGCAGCGAAGACTCCGCTCGAGGATTGGTACGCCCAGATCAGCGCCGCCGACTGGGCAACGCCCGCCGAGGTGAAGGCGCAATTTGGAGACGCGTCGATCCTCCAAGGAGGACGGGTAATCTTCAACATCGGCGGCAACAAATACCGGTTGGTCGTGCGCATCAACTACCCGTACCGCGTGGTCTACATCAGGTTCGTCGGGACGCACGCGGAGTATGATGAGATCGATGCCGGGACGATCTAGCGTGGGCTGCCGAGCGGGAGGAGCGATGGAAATCACGCCGATCAAGACAGAAGCCGACTACGAGGCCGCGCTGGCCGAGATCGACCGTCTCATGGATGCGGTCCCGAACACTCCACGCGGTGATCGGCTCGAGGTGCTCGTCACTCTGGTCGAGGCATACGAGGCCATGCACTGGACCATCGAGGCCCCCGACCCGATCGACGCGGTTCAGCTCCGCATGGAGCAGCGTGGACTGACAAGAGCGGATCTACAGCGGATCCTTGGGAGTACCAGCGGGCGTGTGTCGGAGATCCTGAACCGGAAGCGGCCTCTCAGCGTCGAGATGATGCGGCGGCTCCACGCGGAGCTCAGCATCCCGGCCGAGAGCTTCCTGCGACCGACGAAGCGATCCCGGTCAACGGCGCCTAGGCGCACCGGTACCAAGCCGCCGACTCGATCGGGCGGCCGCGGGCGGAGTGCTGCTTAGATCGCCGCCAGGCAAGCAATTCGCCGAAGTCGAGTCCTTCGACGAGCTGCTCGATCTTCAGGCGCGCTTCTGGCGAGCTGGCTCCCCGCACGTCGCGCGAGCGCGGTAGACCCGATGATAGCGCTGCGGAGCGAGTGATCGCGTCAGAGCTGGAGGTTCCACCAGCGGAGCGTCCAGCTCTGGAACTCAACCGCGTCGTGATCGATCGCAAGCCCACAAGGTCGTTAAGGACCCGACAGCCATCCCGGGCGAAGTGCTCGGCGTGTCGGTGGCTCGATTCCGTCCCCGGCTATCGAGGTACGACAATAGCGGAGGAGCAGACCGGATAAGAGAAGGCGAGCAAATCAGACGGCAGCGAAGGCATGGCAGAGCAGCCGCGCATGACGGCGGTAGAGCCGCCCACCCCGCGAGGGTTCTACGCGCTCGCATGGAACCCTCGCGCACGAGACGCCGTCCTCATCCTCATCGGCGTCGGCTTACTCGTGCGACTGCTGCTGGCGGCGAGCATCGGCCTCGCGGTCGACGAGTCGTACGCCGTCACGGTCGCGCGAGACTGGAGCCTCAGCTACTTCGACCACCCGCCACTTTCGTTCTGGCTCGCGGGCGCCGTCGCGCGAGTAGCCGGGGGCGAGAACCGACTCCTCGTCCGGCTTCCCTTCATCCTGCTCTTCGCCGGTACGAGCTGGATGATGTACAGACTGGGGGCGCGACTCTTCGGGGAGCGGGCGGGCTTCTATGCAGCCCTGCTGCTCAACCTCTCCCCGGTCTTCAGCGTCACCACCGGTGGATGGGTTCTCCCGGATGGCCCGCTCGTGTTCTTCATGCTGGCAACGGTGCTCTGTCTCGAGCGCGTACTGTTCCACGAAGAGACGGTGGATCATCCCACGAGGTGGTGGCTGGCGGCGGGCGTCTTCACGGGCCTGGCCATGCTCTCCAAGTACCACGGTGTATTTCTAGCCGCGGGTACCCTGCTCTTTCTTCTCACTCGCTCCGACCGGCGAAAGTGGCTCCTCCGCCCCGAGCCATATCTCGCGTCCGCGATCGCGGTGGCGCTGTTCCTCCCGGTGCTCATCTGGAACGAGAGGAACGATTGGGTGTCGTTCCGATTCCAGGGCGCGCGAGGCGTTCCGCATCATCTCGGCCTGCTCTCCTTTCTCCAGACCGTAGGCGGGCAGGCGGGTTACCTCCTCCCCTGGATCTGGGTGCCGCTCGTCTGGCTCCTGGCAAAGGGCCTCGTGGAAGGACCGCGTAATCCGAAGCGCTGGTTCCTCTGCTGTCTGGCCGTCGGACCCATTCTCTTCTTCACCCTCCCCTCGCTAGGCGGCAACCCGGGGCTCCCCCACTGGGCCGCGCCGGGCTACTTCCTGCTCTTCCCGCTTCTCGGCGCGGCGGTCGACCGGCGTCTCGCAGAGGGGAACAGAGCCACGCGTCGTTGGCTCGTGGGGTCGGCGGCGGGATTCCTGATCATTCTTGCTGTCGCTGCAACGCATGCCGCCACGGGGTGGATGGCGCGGCTGGCGCCCGCACTCTTCGAGCGGGGCGACCCTTCGTGGGAAGTGGTCGACTGGAGCGAGCTAAGGCCCGCGCTCGCCGAACGTGGCGTGACAGGGGACGGGCAGCGCATCGTCGCCGCCACCAGCTGGATCGCCGCCGGGAAGATCGCCCACGCCCTCGGACCCGACATACCGGTCGTATGTCTCTGCGACCACCCGCACCACTTCCGCTTTCTGTACCCCGAGACGGAGGCGCGTGGCCGCGACGTGGTGCTCGTCGAACGCGTCAGTGCCCGCAACGATGTCGCGGCGGAGATGGCTCGCTATTCTCGCGCGGCGGAGCCGCTCGGCGTGGTCACGATCCACCGCCACGGCCACCCCGAGTTCCAGCTCGGGCTCTACCTCGCGCGGGAGTACAGTCGACTCGGCTCGGCCGATTCAGCTCACCTCGTCTGGCGCTTGAAGTAGAAGTGCACGGAGCGACCGTCCGTGAAGACGCCCGTGAGCTCCCAGGCATCGTTGCCCAGCGCATTGAGCTCGGCCTCACTTAGCGGCTCCTCCTCCGTCACGCTTCGACTGAGGTGCTTGTACTCCCACGCGGGCTCCACGTAGACCAGCGGTGGATGGACGTGGACGTTAGGTGGCTCCTGATGGGGTAGGACCTGTTCCAGCAGATTCGACTCGGTTGGCATCGCGTACCTCCTGGCGGAGCGACGTCGCCTTCTCCACGGTTTCTCATCGACGTCGTCTGTATTGACGTCGCCTGCATTCCTCGCGCCGAGTACGCGGGAGAGCGCGCTCGGCGGTGGCCGATGCGGCTGAGGGTCTACTCGCTCGTGCCGCGATCGAGGATCTCGAGCTGCTTTCCGTAGGAGTAAATGCGGTCTCTCCGCCTGCCGCTGATCTCGCGGGCGATCCCGAGCGACTCGAGGCGCTGCAACGCGCTCTTCGCCGTGGGCCAGGTGATGCCGAGCGCGCGGGATGCGTGCGGGATCGAGACGATGTCCCGATCGCGCAGGAGGTCGTGCATCCCGCCGCGGCCGTACTTCATGAGGGCGCTTTGATAGTCGCAAGATGCCCAGTGCGGAGCAGCTAATGTTTTGACAGCGCTGCAGGCTATCAAATCATACCGCGATAACTTTTGATAAGCCGGCCGCGCCTTCAGTAAGTGCCCGGTGCCAGCAAGCGATCGGGTTGGCCAGGACCCTCGTCACTACCTCGCGCTCTTGCTCCAGCTCTCCCTCACTCTCGCGCCCACCGCTCCGCCGCCTTCACTACCTCTGCCGCACGTGGCTTGTGGGTGAACCACACCACTCGCTCCATCCCCGCCGCCGCGGTGAGCGAGTCGAGGGCGGCGCCCCGCTCCGACTTTCCACTCGGGTCTCCCGAATTCGCAGCTTCCCCTTTACCTCCAACCGCCAGCCCGCGATACACCACGAGCACCAGGTTATCCAGCCGCGCCGCCTCCACCTTGCGCGCCTTGGCCTCCAGGTACTCCGGTGTCCAGAAGCCCACCAGTTCCA
>DASSOX010000206.1:0-7838 GCA_035700125.1 Gemmatimonadaceae bacterium | reverse complement strand
TGCGGGCGGTATGGCTACGGTCTATCTGGCCGAAGATCTGAAGCACCATCGCCGCGTCGCGATCAAGGTGCTGCACGCCGAGCTCTCGGCGCTGCTCGGGCCGGAGCGATTTCTCCGCGAGATAGAGCTCACCGCCAACCTCCAGCACCCGCACATCCTGCCGCTCTTCGACTCCGGGAGCGCGGACGGGCTGCTCTACTATGTGATGCCCTTCGTGGAGGGCGAGACGCTCCGCGCGCGACTCGAGCGCGAGCGGCAGCTTCCCATCGCCGACGCGGTGAGGATCGCAACCGAAGTTGCCGATGCATTGGCCTACGCGCACGAAAGGAGTGTCGTGCACCGCGACATCAAGCCTGAGAACATCCTTCTTCAGAATGGCCATGCCCTCGTCGCGGATTTCGGGATAGCGCTCGCGGTGCAGCAGGCAGGCGGCCAGCGGATGACTCAGACGGGGCTGTCGCTTGGAACTCCACAGTACATGAGCCCCGAGCAGGCTATGGGCGAGCGCGACATCGGGCCGCGCTCGGACGTCTACTCGCTCGGCGCCGTGACGTACGAGATGCTCGCCGGCGAACCACCCTTTACCGGACCCAACGCGCAGGCGATCGTGGCCAAGGTGCTCACGGTCTCGCCCGAGGCACTGTCGGTAAAGCGCGCCACGGTTCCGGAAGCTTTGGAAGACGCCGTCGCCGTCGCGCTGCAGAAACTTCCCGCCGACCGATTCTCCTCGGCGTCGGCGTTCGCTGCCGCGCTCTCGACGCAGTCCGTGAGCGGAGCCGCACGCCCGGCACGCACCGCCGCGGGCAGATCACGCCGCGCCCCGGGGATCGCGATGGCGGCGCTCATGCTGACGGCCTTGCTCGTCGGCATGGGGATAACGTACGGATGGCAGCGCGCGCGATCGCTCTCGGTGGGCCGCGGCATTGTGCTCTCGACGCTCCGTCCGTCGAGCGGCGAAGAGTGGGGGACTTCTTTCGCGCTGTCTCCCGATGGAGGTCGTCTTGTCGCCGTGGTCCGCACGGGGAAAGGCGCCGCGACGAAGCTGGCGATCCGCCCCCTCGATCAGCTCACCGACTCGCCGCTCCCTGGCACCGACGGCGCATCGGCGCCGTTCTGGTCGCCCGACGGCAAGGCAATCGGCTTCTTCGCCAACCACCAGCTCAAGGTCATCGACCTCGGGTCTGGCACCGTGCGCTCACTCTGCACGGCACCGACTGGGAACAGCGGATCATGGAGCACGAAGAATGTAATCCTCTACGTGCCTCTCGACGCGACACAGGCGTACCGCGTTCCGGCGGCCGGCGGAAGCTGCACCAGGCTGGCGTTGCGCGGGATCGTTTCCACGACGGAGGGCACCGTCCAATTTCTTCCCGACGGCGAGCACTTCCTCATCAGCTCCAGCGACCACACCTGGTTGGGTCGGCTGGAGAGTGATGCCGTCACGCTGCTGCACGACAACAACCGGACTTCGTCGGTCTTCGCGGCGCCTGACTACCTGTTGTTCGCCGGGTCGGACGAGTCGCTCACCGCCCAGCGCATCGACCTGCGCGCCGGTGCGTTGATCGGCCTTCCCCATCGGCTGCTCGATCGAATCTCACACCCGAACGGCGTACTCAGTGTCGCAGCATCGCTCAACGGGGTGCTCGTCGCACACACGGGGCCTGTGGACGGTGGTCGCGTGGCCACCACTGTCGGTCGCGGGAGTGCGGCGACCGATTCGCTCACCATCGAGGAGGACAGTTGGACCTACCGGCTCGCCCACGATGGGCGGCGTCTGGCTCTCGGCGGGTGGGCGCTATGGACCCTGGATCTTGCCCGCGGCATCACCAACGTAGCGACCTCCGTGCCGGACTCGCTCCGCGAGACGATGATCTATCCGGTATGGTCGCCGGACGACACGGCCATCGCATTCGCGAATTCCTACGGGCATTACGGGGTGAACCTCCTCGACCTGCGCACCAATCGCGTCCGTGGGCTCTTCGAGTCGCCGGATGCAACGCGCCCGGCGGCGCCCCAGGACTGGTCGCCCGACGGTCGATCCATTGCCTTCCTGTTGCGCGGCCCCCGCGTCGAGCCATGGGTGTACGACGTACATACGCGTACCACGCATCCGCTCTTCACCGAGCAGGGTGACGTGTCGGCGATACGGTATTCCCCCGACGGCCGCTGGATCGCCTATCAGTCGAACGTGACCGGCTCCGACGAGATCTATCTGCGGTCGCTGCCTCCGTCCGGCGTTCCGATCCGCGTATCTACGGCCGGAGGACGCATGCCGCGCTGGCGCGGCGACGGGCGTGAGCTCTACTATGCCGCGCCCAACGGAGCGGTGCTTGCCGTCGCGATCGGGACCATGGTGAGCGGCGCCACCTCGGCACCGAGTGTCGTCGTGCCGGTGCCGCCGCTGGGTCGCAGGACGTACTTCGACTTCGACGCGATGCCCGACGGACGGAGCTTCGTTTTCGTTCTCCCACCTCCCGAGGATCCAAGCTTGACCCTGATGCAGAACTGGTGGGCGCGTGCCGGGCGTTGAGGATCGGAACCCCGGCACGCGCGGCGTTGACTAGTCTGACTAGATTGCCGACATTCCGCGGATGAGAGAGACCTATTCCCTCTACGAGGCCAAGGCAAAGCTCTCCGCCATCATCCGCCGCGTTCGTGAAGGCGACAGCATAGTCGTGACCGTACACGGCGAGCCCGTGGCCGAGATCCGCCCCATCCCGCGCGAACCCACGGCGCTCACCGAGCGCCTGGAGCTGCTCGCCGAGCGGGGAATCCTGGTGAGACCGGAGGCGGACGCGCCAGGCCCGCGTGCCGTGGCTCGCCGCCCCGGAGCGCTGGCGCGCTTCCTCGCCGAGCGCGATGAATGAGCGGCGTCGCGTACGTCGACACCTCGTGCGTGGTGGCCATCGCGTTCGCGGAGCGCGGCGCGGCCTCACTCGCCAGGCGCCTGCGAAACTTCGACGAGATCGTGGCCTCGGAGCTCCTCGAGGCCGAGCTCCGGTCGGCGTTCGTGCGTGAGAACGTGCCGTTCAGAGCAGAGCTGACCGCAGCACTCTCCTGGATCATCCCCGACCGTCCGCTGCACGCGGAAATCGAGAGGGTGCTTGGCGCGGGTTACGTTTGCGGGGCAGACTGCTGGCATCTGGCTACGGCGCTCTACGCTGCCGGTAACCCGGCCGAGCTGAGATTCCTCACGCTGGACGAGCGACAGAGAAACCTCGCGCGCACCCTCGGGTTTCGCACCTGAGATCGGCCCTTCGACACCAGATCTGGCTGGGAGAGAGCTCCATGGAAACGCGAACCCACGACGCGCGCGCCGCGGTGACCACCTTCCTCGTTCTCACCTTCGCGCTGAGCGCCATCTTCTGGTGGCTAATCATAGACGCGGGGAGCCTCGGCGCGCACGGCGGTCTCTACGTACTTGCTCTCATGTGGTGCCCCGGCGTGAGCGCGCTCATCACGCGTCTGATCTTCCAGCACGACCTCCGCGGTGAAGGCTGGGGGCTCGGTTCGCCGCGCTGGCTCGCGCTCGCATACCTGCTTCCCGTCGCCTACGCGACGGTCGCCTACGGCGCGGTCTGGCTCCTGGGACTCGGCGGCGTTGATCTCGCCAGGTTCACGACGGGCACCGCGACATTCCTCGTGCTCGGCACGATCCAGAGTCTCGTCTCCGCCACAGGGGAGGAGCTCGGCTGGCGCGGCTTCCTCGTGCCGACGCTGGCGAAGTCGATGTCCTTCGGCCGGCTGGCGGTGCTGAGTGGAGCGATCTGGGCGCTCTGGCACTTCCCGCTGATCATCTTCGCGGATTACAACTCCGGCACGGCCACCTGGTACTCGCTCGTCTGCTTTACGCTCATGGTCACCGCACTCGCCGTGATCCTCGCGTGGCTCCGGCTCCGCTCGGGAAGCGTGTGGCCGGCGGCCCTCATGCACGCATCGCACAATCTCTTCGTGCAGGGCTTCTTCGACCGCGTAACGGTCGACACCGGCCCGACACCCTGGCTTACGAGCGAGTTCGGCGCCGGGCTGGCGATCACCGTCGGCGTCGTAGCGTGGATCTTCTGGCGCTGGCGCGGCGAGCTGGCGGCAGGCGGCGGCATGCTGGCCACGCGCGTACCGGCCGTAGCGACCGCGAAGCCCTGAGGACGGGGCCAACGTACGCGTGGGCGGCGCGTTGGCCGCGTGAAAGTTTGGGCCCCCATACGATACCGACCCTCCCCCCTCAACATTTTCCCTCCCTCGTGCGATAATGTGCTGGACACGAGGACCACGGCCCGGCGCTGCCTGCCAGTTCCACCCGATGCGACGGCGATCCGTACCCGGCCCTCGATCGCCCGGGAGTACGCACTCACCGACAACAAGAGTGGAGGGTCAGCCATGCACGCACGAGCGTCGATCACAGCGATCGCGGCTTCACTTCTCGTGGCCGCTCCCCTGGTCGCGCAGCGGCCGGGAGCACCGGGAGGACGCGGCCAGGAGAGTGAAAGCGCGAAGAAGGACACGACGGGCGTCCCCGCCGTGGAGAAGGTGTCGACCACGAAGCACACCATCACCATCAACGGCAAGCCGATCGCCTACACGGCGAACGCGGGCACCATGGTGCTCCGCGACGAGGATGGGAAGCCGAAGGCGACCGTCTTCTACATCTCCTACACGAAGGACGGGGAAGAGACCGCGAAGCGCCCGGTCACCTTCTTCTTCAACGGTGGCCCCGGCTCGGCGTCCATCTGGCTCGACATGGGGATCATGAGCCCGAAGCACCCCGACATGGGGCCGAACGGGACGCAGCCGGCGCCGCCATACAACCTCGTGGACAACCCGAATACGCCGCTCGACGTCACCGATCTCGTTCAGATCGATGCGATGATGACCGGCTACTCGCGTCCGGGTAAGGGTGTTAAGGCCACCGAATACACCGGCGCCGTGAACGACATCAAGATGTTCGGAGAGTTCATCCGCGACTACCTCGACAAGTACGATCGCTGGGCGTCGCCCAAGTATCTCTTCGGCGAGAGCTACGGCACCTTCCGCTCCGCGGGGCTCGCCTCGGAGCTGCAGGAGAACGAAGGGATCGAGCTGAACGGAATCATGCTCCTCGGCACGGTGCTCGACTGGCAGTACATCGCCCCGTCGCCCATCAACGACATCGCGTACTCGACCTTCCTCCCCACTTACACGGCCACGGCCTGGTATCACAAGAAGCTGCCGGCCGACATGCAGAGCAAGTCGCTCGAGCAGGTAGTGCAGGCGGCGCGCGACTACGCATTCGGCGACTACATGGTGGAATTGGCCAAGGGTAACGACCTACCCGACGCCGAGCGCAAGGCGGTCGCGCAGAAGCTGGCGCAGCTCACCGGCGTGTCCGAGCAGTTCATCCTGAACACCAATCTGCGCATCGATCCGGGCCATTACCGCACGGAGCTTCTGCGCGACGAGCGCAAGATGGTGGGCCGTTACGACAGCCGCATGACCGGGATCAACGGAAACGCCGCGAACCAGCGCCAGGACTACGACCCGTCGGACGTCGCGCCATCGGGTGCGTTCATGTCCGCCTTCATGCGGTACCTGCACAACGATCTCAAGTACGAGAGCGACCTGCAGTACTACATGGGCGGCCACACCGGGCGCTGGGATTACACCGGCGCGGGTTTCGGCTTCCCCAACGAAGTGGACGCGCTGCGTGAGGCGATGGCCAAGGACCCCTACCTGCACGTCATGGTGGGTGCGGGCTACTACGACATGGCCACTCCCTTCGCCAACGCCGAGTACACCTTCAGGCATCTCGGCTTCGACAAGACGTACAACGACCGGGTCGAGTTCAAGTACTACGAAAGCGGTCACATGGCGTACCTGAACCAGCCCTCGGCGAAGCAGCTCAAGGCCGACATCGCCGCATTCATAGGAGCGACGAAGGAGCACACGCAGACCGTGACTAACTGAGAAGAGAGAGGAAGCAGGAAGCAGGAACTGCACACCAAACGCGGTCGTCCCCGCGTAAGCGGGGATGACTGTTATTGCCTCCGCGGACGACTGGTATTGCCTCCGCGAGGATGACTGCGTTCCAGGGGCGGAGCTGATCGCTATGCCAGGTCGGCTGCCGGCGGCCGACGGCGGCGTTGCTGTACGATCACCGCGGCGGCGAGGCCCAGGTTCACGGGGAGCGCGAAGGCGATGACCTCCCAGTTCACCTGACTCGGGCCGGGGAGGAGCTTGAGCGCGAGGCCGGCGAGCGAAGAAACCGCGACGAAGATCGCCAGACGCTCGGCGATCGGGTGCGGTTCGAGGGGGCGCCACGCGACCCGCCGGAGCGTGAACACGAGCAGGAGGGCGACGGGCGAGAGTTGCAGCAGGTTCTCGTTGTAGTAAGTGGCCCAGTGGTCCGTGAGCCCCCAGAGTGCGGCGAGCACCAGTCCACCCAGCCCCGCGAAGAGAGTCCACGCTCCGCCGAGCACGAGGAAGCCAGTGCGAGCCGGAGTGGAAGTTTCGAACGATCTGCTAAGTGCGTAGAGCGACCCGCCCACGACCAGCCCCGCGAGCAGGAACCATGGCCACCAGGCGGGCGGCTCGGCGGGGGGCGGAGTAGCCGTCGACGTGTAGAGCGTGCGCTCCGACTTCACCAACGGGTGAGTGGTGCCATCGGGGCCCGTCACCTCTATATCGCGCAGATAGCGGTGCAGCGCCATCGGGAGGAACATCTCCTCGTAGCGCGAGATCGGCTCGTCGGTGGGGCGGGCGAGCCCGAGCTCGATCCCCACGTATACCGGGAGACTGCTCTCGGTGAGCCTCCGCGTTTCGGATCTGAAGGTGGTACCAGCCGGGATGTCTTCCGTCTGCGCCTTGATCGCACCGCCGATAACGCGGTCCACCACGTCGCGCACTCGGGTAGAGCAGTTGTCGCGAAAGTAGTCGTAGTGGTAGAATCTGTTCTGGGGGAGCGCGTTCCACTCGAGGAAGCGCTTTATCTCGAGACGCTGCGCCGGCTCGATGTTCAGCTCCTGCGCCCAGACGGTGCGATTACTCTCGAAGTAGAACGGGAGCTCGAGACGCACCTGCCCGCCCTGCATCCAGTAGCGCATGTCGCCTTTCATGAAGCGCGGCCAGAAGTCAGCCGCACCGAAGTCGAACATCCCGTAATTGTACCACACCGCCTGACCGGTGCGCGTGTCCTCCAGCATGATCGCGTTGTGCCCGAAGCGCTCCCATACTTCCGCGCCCGGGCCGATGGTGATCACCGAGATGCGGAGGTTGGAGCCGGGCTCCTGAGCGGGGAGCGCGGGCACGGCCGTCGTGAGCGAGACCGCGCCCAGCAGCAGCGTGAAGAGCCACCCGGACGGGAAACGCCGCGCGAGTGAGCGGGCCCGCTCGAGGATTCGGCTCCGGCGTGGAACAGTGGCGCTGGGATGCGGTGTTGTTACTGGCAAGCAGGATCTCGGATGGAAGTCGCTCGAATTCTACTTTGCGGGGTCAGGTCTTGCATCGGGCACCTGATCCACGGTGAGCGCACCGACTGGATACCGCGGGCGCGGATCATCCTCTAGCAGGGTGCCGACCGGCCCTTCGCTCCCGTCGAGCGCTTCGCGCACGTTCGCGAGAACGGGGGAAAGGATCTCTTCGAGCTGCTCGAGGCGGGCGGTATTGCGCGGTCCCATGTCTCTGACTAAAGTCAGAGAATGCCAGATGCACGGATCGCCGCCATCCGGCGCTTCAACCGCCTCGTCACCCAGCGAGTGGGGGCGCTCGAGGACCACTTCCTCGGCCGCGACCGCCCGCTGGGACACTCGCGCGTACTCTACGAGATAGGACGAAACGGAGCCGACCTGCGCGACCTGCGCGCCACG
>DASSOX010000205.1:0-18795 GCA_035700125.1 Gemmatimonadaceae bacterium | reverse complement strand
GCGATCTTCATCTCCTTCAGCTTGCGCGTGAGCGTCTTCTCGCGGCTGATCTTCTCGGTGAAGATGTTCCGCGCGAGCTGCATGGTGATCGTGGAGAAGCCCTGGGCGTAGCCACCGGCGAGCACGTTGTGGAAGGCGGCGCCGAATGCGCGGACCCAGTCGATCCCGTGATGCTCGTAGAAGCGCTTGTCCTCGGTGACGATGAACGCTTCCTGCACCGTCTTGGGGATCTCGTCGAGCGTGACGAGGGTGCGGCGCTCGAGGCCCAGCTCCGCTATGAAGCGCCCGTCGGCCGCGTACAGCTTGGAGGTCTGGTGCGGCGTGAAGGCCTCGAGCCGGCGGGCGTCGGGGCAGGCATCCCCGCGGCAGACGAGCGTCCACGACGCGTAGGCGATCCCCACGGCGAAGGTGACGCCGAACACGCAGGCGAGGAGCAGTGCGCGGGTGAGACGCGGCCGCTTCTTCCAGAAGCTCCGCTTGAACGGCAGATCAGCCATGGACTTCGGCGGCCGGAGTCACGCCGATGGGCTCGTGTGTGAAATGGGGCAACTGAGCTTTTGGGGTTGGAAGTCGGAACCTAACAACGGCCGCGCCATGCGGCAACGCAAGGCACGGGGCGTGCCGGTGCGCCGGTGACCGGGTCGATCGTATGTTGTGCGGTGACGGTGTACGGATATTCGGTGTCACGGTATCTTTTGAAGATGTCCTCCACTACCCTCCCCACCGTGCGGCTGCTCGACGAGTTGAGCTGGCGCGGGCTTCTCAATCAATACACCGAAGGTCTCCCGGAGTGGCTTGCGCGCGGGGCCGTGACGGCGTATTGCGGCTTCGACCCCTCCGCCCCGAGCCTGCACGTGGGGAATCTCGTGCCGGTAATGGGACTGGTGCACCTCCAGCGGGCGGGCCACCGCCCGATAGTGCTCGTGGGCGGAGGGACCGGGATGATCGGGGACCCGAGTGGGAAGACCACCGAGCGGCAGCTGAACACTCCCGAGGTCGTGGAGGCGAACACACGCGGCATCCGCTCCCAGCTCGAGCGATTCCTCGACTTTTCGGGATCGCGCGGGGCCATCATGCGAGACAACGCCGAGTGGCTGCTCAAACTCGGCGCCGTCGAGTTCATGCGCGACGTTGGGAAGCACTTCACGGTCAACTACATGCTCCAGAAGGAATCCGTGAAGTCGCGCATGGAAGCCGGGATCTCGTACACCGAGTTCAGCTACATGCTCCTGCAGGCGTACGACTACCTCGAGCTGCACCAGCGCGAGGGGGCTACGCTGCAGATCGGCGGGAGCGATCAGTGGGGGAACATCACCGCCGGCGTCGAGCTCATCCGGAGAACCGAGGCGCACGAGGCGCACGCGCTCACCCTTCCGCTCGTGACCACCGCATCGGGCACGAAGTTCGGGAAGACCGAATCGGGCGCGGTCTGGCTCGATCCGGCGCGCAGCTCTCCGTATCAGATGTACCAGTTCTGGATCAACGCCGACGACCGCGACGTGGGGAAGTACCTGCGTTTCTTCACGCTCCTCGGCCGGGAGCAGATCGAGGCGCTCGATCGCGAGACTGAAGAGTACCCCGAGCGACGCGCGGCGCAGCAGGCGCTGGCCAACGATGTCACCGCGCGCGTGCACGGCGCCGATGCGGCGCAGGCGGCAGCTGAGGTGTCGGCGCTGCTCTTCGGGAAGGGCGAAGCACGTTCACTATCAGCGGGTGCTCTCGAGGCACTCACCGCCGAGGTGCCGTTCGTGGAGCTGCCCACGCCGGAGGGTGGAGCGATCGAAGTTCTCGATCTCTTCGTCGCTGCCAGGCTCGCGCCGTCCAGGGGCGCGGCACGGCGGCTTCTCGAGCAGGGCGGACTGAATGTGAATGGGCGACGGCTCGGCGCGAGCGACCGCAGCATCGAGAAGAGCGAGATCCTTCCAGGCGGCCATCTCCTCCTCAGAAAGGGCGCGCGCGACTACGCGATGGTACGGCTGATCGGTTGAGTGGCTCGGGCCATCTCATGGCTCACTGGAATCAGTCTGGCGCGCCCGCGCTCCAGAAGCCGGGTGTCCCTCTCGCACGTTCGGCCAGCGTACCCGCGTAGAAGAGCGAGTTGAAGACCGTTCGGAAGGTCCCGGTCGATTGACCACGCCACTGCGGCTGGAAGGCGAAGAGCACGACATGCCCCTTGCCGTGCTTTACATCGAGTGCGGCCGCTGCGCCGTACATGTACTTCTCGCCGTTCAACCATCCGGAGCGTAGCGGGGAGCTGTCGGCAGCGTAGCTCGCCAGCACCGCTCCCTCGAAGCCGTCGAGCGTGGTCAGGACGGGGCCGCGATTGACCACGACGTCGGCGCGAGCGGGCATCCCGGCCATGAGTGGATGCGCCGGGTCAGTGGCCACCTCCATTATGGAAATGCCAGCGAAGTAGTCCTGGCGCGATACGTCGGCCACCAGGTCGCGAACCGGGAGATGGAGCGCCTCGATCGCGGGGTCCACGCCCTGGCTCCAGGCGACGATGGTGCCGCCGCCGCGGACAAACTCGTCTACGCCGCGCACCGCTCGGGCGATGGCCACGGTATCCGGCTTCGGCCCGCGCCCCCGCCCTCGCATTCGCGAGTTACCGCCGAATGCCTGCGACGCCATGACGATCACATCGAAGCGGGAAGCGAGCTTGCCGGCCTGCAGCTCCTCCGGCGTGACCAACGAGTACTCGAATCCGTAGTTGTCGAGCAGCCACTCCGTCCAACCCTGGTCGATGACGCCGGGCGCCGCCTTGAAGAGTGCGATTCTCGTGGGAGCAGCGACGGCGCTTGCAGCCGGCCTGACGGCTTCCGCAGCGACAGAGAGATCCGCCGCCCATGCATCCAGCGTTTTCCGCGGTACGCCGGTGACCAGGTAGCGGCCGCTCCTGCCAGCCGCCCCTGGCTCGAAGCGCAGCTTCCCACCGCGGGCCAGAGCCCGATTGATCAGACGGAAGGAATTGTTCTGCGCCGCATCGAGAGCGAGCGCGTTCCCGCTGCCGGTAACCAACGTCGGAGACGGCACGATCCCCGCCGCCGCTGCGTTGGTGGTGAACGGAGCATCGGGTGCGGAGCGCCAATCGACCGCCGTTCCATTCACCGGCTCGAGCGCCACGCGGAAGTCAGGCGAGAGCGGCTCCGTCACGGCCACTACGTTGACGTTCATCTGGAAGGGCAGCGTCCAGCCAGCGGCATCGTAGGGAAGGTCGTCACCGAGATCGGGGTAGTGTTGGACTTCGAACAGTGCGCGCACGAGTTCCGCATACTCCTGATCCATCGGGATCACCCAGGTCCCCTTCGGATAGGTGACGGCATCGTACGTCGCGTCGCGCGTGAGCTCGCTCACGCGCACGCCCATGAAGGCAATGCGCCGGAGGAGCTCGACAGGCGCCATCCGGTCGTGCTGCTTCCTCGGGATGATGTATGCGTAGGGGGCGCTGCTGCTGTACTTCCGGATGACGTCGCGTCCCGACTGGTAACGGTTGTAGAGCACCTGATCACGGTTGTCGGCGGCCCAGCGCAGAGTAGCCATCGAGGCAGTGAGCATGTAGTCCACCGCGTCGCGCAGATGCCACGTTCCCTCGTCCCAAGGGCTGAGGTATAGTGGCGTCGGACGCAGATCGCGGTATTCCTGCGGCAGGTCTTCGAGCGTAGTAGTGCGCGGCGCAGGACATCCTCCGCCCTGCGTCTCCGTCCACCACGAGGCTATGTTCTGGTACATCGGCATGTAGTCGATGTAGCCCGCGTACCAGGCATCGAAGCCGTCGCCCATGCTCGTCGCACCCGGCTGGCCGTTCGCGTCCAACGCGAGCGCGATCTCCGTTCCGATCACGTTCACCTCTCGAGCGGGGATCGGCGGCACGAAGACCCCCACGGGATCCGCGAAGGGCGGCACCCAGATCCGAGTCGGGAAAGGCGATGACTGGTGGTGAACGTAGATGATTTCCGGTTCCCACTCTCTCCAGGTCCGCTGAACGACCCGCGACTCCACCACGTTGAGCATGTAGCTGTCGCGATTGTTGTCGTGCCCGATGTACTTCTGGTAGAGCTCCATGGGCGGCGGGTTATCCTCCCCGTGGTGCTCCTCACACCACTGCACCACGATATCCTGCCCATCGGGGTTGATGGACGGCCAGAGGAAGAAGATGACGTTGTCGAAGATCTTCTTCACTTCCGGCTGGTCGGTGCTCGAGAGAAGGTCGTACGCGAGCTGGATCGTGTGCTGTGAGCCGGCTATCTCGGAGGCGTGCAGGCCGCCGCTGATATCCACGAAGACCCGTCCCTCGGAGGCCAGCGCGCGTGCCTCCGCATCGCTCAGGCCGGCCGGATGTGCCAGACGCGAATTGATCTCGCGGTAGTGATCGAGTTTCGCGAGGTTCTCCGGCGACGAGATGATCGCGGCCGTCCATGGGCGCCCGTATGCCGTCTTCCCCACGGTTATCAGCCTTATGTGGTCGCTCGCCGCGGCCAGCTTCTCGAAGTAGCCGATCGACTCCTCGTAGTCGATCAGTTTCCCGTCAGCGCCCACCGAGAAACCGAAGACCGATTCAGGCGCGGGGATTGGGGCCGCCTGACTCCGCGCCGCACTCGGAAGTGCGGACAGCGCGCAGGCGACCAGGCCTGCAAGCAGCCCCTTCACGCGCTCCGCTCCCCCGCCATCACGGCGAGTGCGGTTCGTACTTCCTCCTCGGTGTTGTAGCAGTGCGGTGCGAAGCGGATGGCGCCCTCTCGCAGCGAGTGCGCCACCTTCGCGCGCGTGAGTCTCTCCGAGGCGGCTCGAACGTCCCCCTTCGGTATCATCGAGACTATCCCCGCGCGCCGCGCCGGGTCCTCTGGTGTAACGAGGCGAACGTCGCGTCTCGAACTCGCCCACTCCACGGCGATGTCCACCAGTCCGGCGACGTGACGCTCCACCGCTTCGGGGCCCAGCTCCAGCAGCAACTCCAGACTCGCATTGAATCCGGCGAAGTCCTGATACGGGAGCGTGACCACCTCGAAGCGGCGTGCATCATCGTAGAAAGTGAAGTCGTAGTCCACGAGCCGGCTGAAATCTTCGGAGCCGCGCGTGGCCATCCAGCCCACCACGCCCGGCTCCATCCCGCGAATCAGCTCCTTCTTCACGTACACGAAGCCAGTGCCCCATGGAGAGAGGAGCCACTTCTGGCCGCCGCACGCCAGGATGTCCACGTCGCACTCGCGTACATTGATGGTGCGCGCGCCGAGACCCTGGATTGCATCCACCACGAGGTAGATGCCGCGCGCATGGCACTCGCGGCCGAGTGCGGCGAGGTCGGTGGTGTAGCCGTTGGCGAACTGCACCCACGATACGGCCACCGCTTTCACTCCCTCCCTGTCGAGCGATTCGTGGAGCCGGTCCTCCTCCGGCAAACCATCCGCGTTGCACGGGACCTGCTCGAAGCGCACGCCGCGCCGCTCGAGCGCCATCCACGGATAGACGTTCGCGGGAAACTCGCGGCCGTAGCTCAACACGAGATCGCCCTCCGCCAGTGGTAGCGAGCGTGCGGCCACGTTGATTCCGTAGCTGGTGTTCACCATGCACCCGATCTCTTCGGGCGAAGCGCCGATGAGCCGCGCCGCGAGCTCGCGTGACTTCCGGACCGTCGCCATCTCGTCGTCATCCGAGATCGTGTACGGCTTCGTGCGGCGCTCGTTGAAGGCGTTCAACTGCCCGGATGAGCGCGCGGGGACCGGGCCAGTGGAGGCGTTGTTCAGGTAGATCGCTTCGCCTCGAGCAGCCCAGGGGAATTCGCGCTCGCGAAGAGCGGCCAGGTCGTAGCTCATTTTTCGTCAGCAGCGCCGTCACCGGTGGACGACGTCTCCATGAGAAAGCGTGGGTCGAGGGCGTCGCGGAGCGAGTCGCCCAGCAGGTTGAAGCCGAGCACCGCCGCGCCGATCGCGAGCCCGGGGAATACGGATGTCCACGGCGCCGTGCGGAGCTGAATGAGATCGCGCGCCGAGGCGATCATCGACCCCCAACTCGGTGTGGGGGGCTGTACGCCGAGCCCGAGGAATGACAGCGCTGCCTCCGCCATGATCGCTCCAGCCACGCCGAGCGTGGCCGCTATCACAACCGGTGCGATGACGTTGGGAAGGAGATGCCAGGTGAGGATGCGCCGATCGGTGGCGCCAAGCGCGCGCGCCGCCTGCACGAACTCGAGCTGCCGCGTGACGAGCACCTGGCCGCGGATGAGCCGCGCCATACCCGCCCACCCCACCACGCCGATCGTGACGTACACGGTGGTGAGCGATGGCTCGAAGGCGGCAGCCATTGCTATCAGGAGCAGGAGCGTGGGGAATGCGAGCGTGATATCGGCGAGTCGCATCACCAGCTCGTCTATCCAGCGGCCGTAGTAGCCCGCGATGAGCCCGAGCACCACGCCTATGGTGAGCGCGATCGCCTGCGACACGAAGCCCACGGTTAGCGATACGCGCGCGCCGTACACCACGCGTGCCCACACATCACGCCCCTGGAAGTCGGTACCCATCCAGTGTACGAACGATGGGCGCTGCAGCTGATTCGAGAGCTCTATCGCCATGGGATCGTGCCGCGCGATGAGCGGTGCCGCGAGTGCCGCGCCCACCAGGAGCGCGATGATGGCCAGCGCGATTACCGCCCGGCCATCGTGGATGATACGCGCCCAGACGAAGCGGATCACGGCCGGCCGCTCCACCGCGCGCTGGCTGGCACGCTCACGGCTAGGCGCGCCGCGATCCCCGCTCGCGTCAGGGCGATCATTCGCGGCGCATCTCCACCGGATCGCGCAGCTCTTCGGGCGTGTCTTCCGGCTGGCGCTTCCAGCGATGGTGCTGCCAGAAATACTGCTCCGGCGCACGGCGCACCCACTGCTCGAGCTTGTCCGTGTAGCGCGCCACCAGATCGTCCACATCGCGGTCCACGTCGCCACTCTCCGGCACGGCTACCTCCTCGAACACGAGGCGGTAGCGGCCCGTGGGTAGACGAAGCGCGGTACCGAAGACCATCGGGGCATCGAGCCGGAGCGCGAAGACCGCCGGCCCGCGCGGGGTCTTCGCGGGACGCCCGAAGAAAGGTACGAAGGTGGATGCGAGGTTGAGCCCCGCCTGATCAGTGAGGAAAGCAACCGCGCCGCCCGCACGCAGCGTGCGCGGCGTGCGACGCACGGCATCGCGGTCGCGTACCACTGCCATCTGGAGTCTCGACCGGGTGCGCGTGAGGTAGCCATCGAAGAGCGGGTTCCCCATCCGGCGCACTACCACATCCAGTGGGACGCCGCGCGCGGCAATGTACGCGCCGCCCAGCTCCCAGTTGCCCAGATGGCCCGTCACCATGATGAGCCCCTTCCCTTTCGCGCGCAGCCGCTCCACAACATCCCAACCTTCCACGGATTCGAAAAGCTCGAGCACCCACGCCGGATCCACGCGTGAGAGAAGCGCGGTCTCCACGGTGACGCGGCCGAGATGCTCGTAAGCGCCGCGCGCGAGCGACCGCACCTCACGCTCGCTTGCCTCCGGAAACGCGGCGGCGATCTGCGACTCCACCACGTTGCGACGGATACCGAAGGGCCCGTAGGCGAGACGGCCGATCGCCGCCCCAGCATGCACCGCTCGGCGCCAGCGCATGGCGCCCAGTACTCCGATCACCGACCGCAACGCGCCATACTCCACACGATGGGCGAGCGTTGGCGTACGCGTCTGTGCGCGCACCGGGGCGGTTCGAGCTGCCGAGGCGGCCCGAGTATCGTGATCGCTCACCGGCGCTCTACCACACCGACCGGTCGCTCGCGGCGACCGCGGCACGCTCGAAGGCGTCCACCATCCCCTCCTCCGTGAACTCGCGAGCGACGCGCGCGTTGGCGGCGGCCCCCATGGCGGCGCGCTGCTCGTCGTGCGCGAGCAGCCGCGCCACCGATGCGGCGGTGTCGTGCGCATCACCCGGCGGAAGGACTATTCCAGCGATTCCATCCGGAACGTACTGCTCTGCCAGAGTACCGCGCTCGGCAATCACCGGTACTCGCGAAGCCATGAGATCGAGCAGGGCATATGCGCCATCGTCGCCGCCAGACACCACCCAGCCGAGGTCGGCGAGCGCGAGGATGGACAGATAGTCATCACGTTCGCCGAGGAAGCTCACCGCGCGCGAAATCCGCAGCGCGGCGGCGTGCACCCTGAGATCGGCATCCGCGGCGCCGGGCCCCAGGAAGATGAGACGCAACTCCGGGTGCCGCTCGGCGAGCAGCGCGACGGTGCGCAGGACGTTACCGGCGCGCACTCGCGCGCTCCCATCGTGAACGCACACCAACACTCGATTCCCGGCTTCGACGCCGGCCACCGAGCGCGAGGCCGGGCGCACCGAATCGTACGCCGCCGCGCGTACTCCGAGCGGCACCACCGCCGGCATGAGCCGCGCGAGCGGGAGCGGCGGAGCGCAACGCGCGTCGTGCTCCGAGGTGAAGACGAAGCCGGTAGTGGCGAAGCGGAGTGCGACACGTGCACCGGAGCTCGGCGCCAGCTTCTCGCCCGCCGGCACGCGGCCAAGGATCGCGGCGCGTCCAGCCAGGCGAGCGGCGGTCGCGGCCACCACCTGTGCGCGGTCGGAATGCACACACACCACCTGGACGAAGCGCTCCTGAAGCGCGCGGCGCAGGTGGCCGGCGGCTCCCGCGATGCTCCCCGAGCCGCGTAGCTCGAGCACCTCGTAGGCGCCACGCTCCAGGTGCAGTTCGATCGAACTGTCGGACGGGCATACCACCGTCACCGAGTGCCCGCGCGCGCTCAGCCCGCGCGCGAGCGTGGTGGTCGCCCGGGCGCTTCCATTCCATTCGGGCGACATCACGTAGAAGAGTATTCGCACCTCAGCTCCGGCCGGCCGGCTCCCGCTCGCCGAACTGCAAGGTGTGCAGCCGATGATAGGCGCCCTGACGCTCGAGCAGCTCCAGGTGCGTGCCGCGCTCGACGATCCGCCCGCGGTCCATCACCAGAATCTCGGTAGCGTACTGGATCGTGGAGAGGCGGTGCGCGATCACCAGCACAGTGCGTCCCTTGAGGAGGCGGTCGATCGCCTCCTGCACCAGCCGCTCCGATTCCGTGTCGAGCGCGGAGGTGGCCTCGTCGAGGATCAGGATGGGCGGATCCACCAGAAGCGCCCGGGCGATGGCGATTCGCTGGCGCTGCCCGCCCGAGAGGCGCGTGCCGCGCTCGCCGAGCGGCGTGTCGTACCCTTGCGGGAGCTCCATGATGAACGAGTGGGCATTGGCGGCACGCGCGGCCGCCTCGATCTGCTCATCGGTGTACGTGGCGGCGTTCCCGTAGGCAATGTTGTTCCGCACGGTGTCGTTGAAGATCACCGTCTCCTGACTCACGATCCCCATCAGAGAGCGAAGCGAGGAGAGCTTTATGTCGCGCGTGTCCACGCCGTCGAGGAGGATCCTTCCCTCGGTTGGCTCGTAAAGGCGGGGAATGAGGTCCACTAGCGTGGTCTTCCCCGCCCCGCTCGCGCCCACGAGCGCTATGACGTCGCCGCGCCGCGCGGTGAGATCGATGTCCTCGAGCACCGGTCCCTCGTCCTTATCGTACGCGAAGGAGACGTCCTCGAAAACGAGCGAATCCGCCAGGCCGCTCGCGGTGTGGGTGCCCTTGTCGAGCGCCTGCTCGGTGGGGCTGTCGAGCACGTCGAAGAGCCGTTCCGAGGCGGCGAAGGCGTTCTGCGCAACCGCGGGGATCTGCGAGAGCTGCTTCAGCGGCTGGAGGAGGCGCATCACGAAGGTGAGGAATACCAGGAACTGCGACGCCTGCAGCGACTGCTCCACCAGCACCAGGTGCGCGCCGATCCAGAGCAGGAGCACGGTGATGAGTGTACCGAGCGTCTCGGTCACCGGCTGCGCCACCAGCGCCACGCGCGCCATCCGCACCGAGCCGCTGGAGTAGCGATGGCTCGCCCCCACGAAGCGCCCCTCCTCGTGCCGCTCCGCGCCGAAAGTCTTCATGAGGCGAATGCCGCTCACACTTTCCTGAAGCACGCTCATCATCTCGCCGTGATCGTTGCGCAGGCGACGATAGCCGCGACGCAGACGCCTGAGCAGCGGCTGCAGCGCGAGCGTGAGCGCGGGCGCCACGACCAGCGCTATGAGCGTGAGGCGGAGAGAGATCCCCGCCAGGTAGGCGATGTAGATGATCACCAGCGCGCCGGCGGAGAGCGCCCGGGTGACGAGCTGAGTGATGAGCGTGCGTGTCTGCTCCGTGTCGGAGAGAACGCGCGAGAGGATCTGCCCGGTGCGCGTACGCGTGAAGTAGCCCATCGGCAGGAGCTGCAGATGGCGATACACGCTGTCGCGCAGATCGCGCGTCACATACTCCTGGAGCTCCGCGCCGAGCGTCCCCGCGAGCCAGATGAAGAGATTCTTCAGCGCTACGGTCGCGAGGATGATGATTATGACGTTCCTGAGCGACCCCATCGGATCCGCCGGATCCAGCAGGGTGCCGATAGTGGCGTGCAGGAAGTCGTTCACCCAGCCCTGGCCGAGTGGCAGCTGCGGCTTGTCGAACAGCGCGTTCAGGAAGGGGATGAGGAGCGCGAACGCGTAGCCGTCCAGCGCCGCCCCTATGAAGTTCGCGACGATGGTACCTACCATCCGCCACTTGTGCGGCAGGAGGTAGCCCAGAAGTCTGCGGTAGAAGTACACTCAGCGACGCGGGGTGAGTAGCGCCACGGGGAGGATCACCTCTTCCGGCGTCACTCCGCCGTGCAGGAACGATCCTCGGTAGCGGCTCTGGTACTCCCTGAGCTTTGTGGGATACACGAAGAACGTATCGCCAGCGGCGAAGAGCGAGTTGGCGCCGAGCCCACGGCGAGGGAGCCTGAGATCGTCGGAGTTCGTGAAGAGAAGCGCCTGCTCCGGCCGCTCCGCGCGCAGGTCCTCACCGAACTTGTAGCGCAAGTTGGCCGTGGCATCGCGCTTGGCGAACACCGTGGCCGGCGTGTTACAGTGGATCGAGCCGTGATCGCTGGTGATGAGCACCGGCACTCCGCGCCGCGACGCCTCCTTGAGAAGCGTGAAGAGCACGGAGCGCTCGAACCATTGACGAGTAATCTGCCTGAGCGCCACCTCGTCGCGCGCCACCTCGTAGAGGATCGCCGACTCGCTTCGCCCGTGAGTGAGCAGGTCCACGAAGTTGAAGACGAAGGCGCTCACTCCCTCGGTCGCGATCGCCCTCGAGACACGCCGCTCGAGATCGGCCGAATCGGCGGCCGATGAGATCTTCTCGTAGCGCACGGGCGCATCCACCTTCAGCTCCCGGAGGTGTGCCTGGAGCAGCGCGCGCTCGTGCGCGTTGAGCGACTCGTCCTCCCGCTCGCCCCACCAGTCGGGGAAGCGCGCGGCGATCTCCGCCGGGAACAGCCCGCTGAAGAGCGCGTTGCGCGAGTACGGCGTGGCGGTGGGGAGGATGGAGAAGTGATAGGTGGTCTCCACCTCGAAGTGCGGCGCGAGGAGCGGCTGGATCACCTGCCACTGGTCGAGCCGCAGACAGTCTATCACCACGAACATCGCCACCGGCGCCTGCTCGAGGATCGGGATGAGGAACTCGCTCACCACATCTATCGACAACGGCGGCCGGTCGCCCTCCAGCTCGCGCAGCCAGCGCGGGTACTCGGTGCGCATGAAGCCCGCGAACTCGCGGCGCATGTCCGGATAGAGCGCCTGGAGGGAATCGTAGAGGCTCTGCTCCCGCGCCTGGATGAGAGCGATGTCCCAGTCCACCATCTCGGTGTAGCGGGCGATCCAGTCGCGCCAGCTCAGCGTGCGCTCGCGCTCGAGCTCCATTGCCCGGAAGCGCTCCACGAAAGAGCGCGCAATGGCCTGCTGGCGGATCCTCGGCCCCTCGAGCACGCGCGTGATCACCGTGAGAACCTGCCGCGGGTTGATCGGCTTCACGAGATAGTCGCGCACGTCCATCCCGAGCGCTTCGCGAAGTGTCGCATCCTCCTCGCTCTTCGTCACCATGACGATGGGGAGGAGGGGATCTACCTCGCGAATCTCGTGGTACGCCTCGAGGCCCCGCTTGCCGGGCATCTGCTCGTCGAGGAGCACGATGCCGTACGAGCGCCGTCGGAGCATCTCCACGGCGTCGTCCGCGTTGGTGGCGGCGTCTACCTCGAAGCCCTTCTCGCGCAGGAAGATGCGATGTGACTCGAGGAGATCGGCCTCATCGTCTATCCAGAGTACCGATTTGAGGGGAAGCGCCATGCTGGCTGAATGTAGCCGCGGTCAGTGTTGCCTGCCAGCCACAGCGGGCTGTAGCCTGCCTCCGTATGGCCCCCCGCCACGCCGACACGTATCTTGGTGCCCCATGCCTGTACGTACAGACATCTCTCCGCTCACGCTCCTCCTCACGCGCGTCGACGCCGTGGTGGACGGCGCCGCGCCGCCCGATGGAATCCCGACGGGCTATCCGAGCCTCGACAAACTTCTGGGCGGCGGGCCGCGCCTCGGCGATCTGGTGGTGCTCGGCGGTGACGTCGGTTCGGGAAAATCGGCGCTAGCTCTTTCCATCGCCCTGCGCGCGCGACTGGCCGGACACAAGGTGGAGCTGATCACGAGCGAGAGCGACATCCCCCGTCTCCTCGAGCGGGCGCTCGCCATGGAGGGGCGCGCGCCGATAGACAACATCCGCCAGGGAGTGCTCGACGAGGCGATGCGCGCCTCACTCGGCTCGGCTGCGCTCCGTATGAGGGACGCGGTACCCGGGATCTCGCGGATCTCCGCTGTCCACGAAGACGGCGGCCCTCGCGACCTCGCCGAGCGCGTACTCGCGCTCAAGGGCGAGGGGGAGGTAGTGATCATCGACTCGCTCCAGGGCGTCCCCACCGGCGCCAAGCCGCAGGACGAGGAACTGGCCGAGACCGTCCGTCTCCTGAAGTCCGCGGCACTCGATGCGCGGGTGGTCGTCCTGCTGACCGCGCAGCTCCCTGCCCTCACCCGCTTCCACCCCGACAACCGCCCCGTCCTCGACGACTTCGGCGCGCTCGGCGCCGTGAAGCAGCACGCCGACATCGTCCTCGCCCTCTCCCGCGAGGAGCTCTACTCCTCGGCCCCGGGCCAGGAGGGCGCCACCGACCTCATAGTCCTCAAGAATCGCAACGGCCCCACTGCCTACGTGGATCTCTACTTCTACAAGCAGTGGCTGAGGTTCGAGGATATGGTGGAGCCGTGAAGTGCGAGAAGGAGGAAGCAGGAACTGCGCGGGTTCAGGAGGCAGGGCGGGAAGTACAAAGGGTTCAGGATTCAGGGCTCAGGAACTACCCAGCGATCGAGATCCTGCCGCCGAGGTAGTACCTGAACCCTGAACCATGCCTCCTGAACCCTCGTAGTTCACTGCTTCCTGCTTCCTGCTCTCCGCTTCCCTTCACGCATCATGTACTGCACCGCCAGATCCGTACTGCTCCACAGCTGGATGTCGGAGCTGGTGCCGTAGCGGGTGGGGATGAGGCGGCCGTTCTCGATACGGTAGCTCCATAGCTCGGCGTGTTTGAAGCCCGAGGCGAGGACGGCATCGTCTACTTTGTGGAGTGCGGAGGAGAGGGCACGGGCGTAGCCGGCAAGCGAGGGAGATGCCTCGGCGCAGTCGGCGGGGAGGGCGGCTAATTGTTTGGTGAGGCCCAGAAGAAGGAGGTTGACTTCGCGGCCCCACACCACGCGCGGACCGTGATACGGATCGGTACGGAAGGCGTTCCACACACCAGGTGAGGCGTAGGTGTCGTTGGCGACGAGAGGACCGAGGCCTTCGACGAAGAGAGCTATGGGATAGGGACGGGTGAAGACGCCTATCTCCTGCACCGCTCTGGCGATGGGGATCGAATCGGCGAGCACCTTCGCCGTGAGGTCGCCCAGAAAGAGGCCGGTGGCCGGGTCGGTGTTGACGACCGGTATCGGGTGGCCGGCGCTGTCGAGAGAAATCGCGAGGAAGGTGAGCGAATCGCGGACACCGCCGTTGCGTTCGAGAACGCGCTCCCAATAGCTCCGCTCCTCGGCGGGGAGCCAGGCGAGCTTCGCCCGGATGCTTCGGCGCACCTCGGCCGGGCCCAGCTCCACCGTGAAGTGTCGCTCGGCGGTGCGCCAGACGCTCGCGTCGCGGCGCGCCAGCGCGGGGTCGCGCAGGTAATTCGCCAGCGGGGTGCGTGCCGCCTCGGGCGCGAGCGAATCGAGCGTCGCTTCCGCGAAGTCGAGCGAGTGGAGCACTTCGACAATCCGCGCGATCGACTCGAGCGCCTCGGGGGCCCAGATGACGTTGATGTCCATCGCGAAGCGGCCGTTCGCATAGCCGGTCTGACTGTCGCGCCAGCTCGCCGATCGCCAGTGCGTGGAGTCGAGCTTCGGGAAGGCGATGAGGTTCTGCACCACCGGGTTGCGGGCGTACGGACCCGTCTCCGTAGTCACCAGCGACAGCTCGCGAAGGAGTAGCGCGATACGCGACGTACTATCGCTCGAGCCGGCAGCCAGGAGGAAAGCGCGCTTCCTGTTCGCGGGGACGTCGGGATCTTCGAGGTAGCGCGCGGCCACCACGGCGAGCTGGAACTCGTCGTCCATCATGTGGTAGTTCTCGCGTACCACGTGGATGTCGCGCAGCTCCGCTCGTGCGCGGGCAAGCACGCTGTCGGCTGCCGCCGCCGAACGGTGCCGCGCGACCGCGAGCGAGTCGGCGATCAGCGCGTTATAGATGCCCGCGTGCTCGCGGATCGCCTGGCCGCCGAGCGCCTCTTCGTGGCTCACATCGCCGCGCGGCGAAAGCTTGCGCAGAACGCTCGCTATCACGTGCTCGCCCATCTCCTCCCGCCAGATCGGCTGCATCATGAGTGAGCTCATCATCATGTCGCGGCCGAAGTAGGTGGCGTAGTTGGGCATGCCAGCCATGAGCTTCTCCTCTGTGCAGAGGAGCTCCACACTGCGCACCTCGCGCTCGAGCCAGCGGTAGCGCGCGATGATCGTGGAGTCTGCGGGATCCGGCTTCGCGTCGCCCACCAGGCGCAATACGCTGTCGTGCGCGGCACGCGCGGAGGCGAGGAAGCGGAGGAAGTCGGCGCTGAAGATCTCGTCGCGGTCGAGCGGCGTGAGCGCGGCGGCGTCGGTGGCGACAGTGACCGTCACGTGGATTGGCGCGCCCGAGCGCGCGCGCAAGGTGATGGTTCCGCCCTCGACCCGGGTGCTGACCTCGCGCGGATCGGTGCGCAGCTCGAGCGCGAGGCGGTGCTCGCCATCGAAACTCGTGTGCAGCGCGCGCACGATGCAGGCGCGCGCCGAGCACTTCGACGTGATGGTGGGCGTGAGCCGGCCCGATAGCTCGGCGATGCTGGTTGCGTGGAGCAACGCGAGCTCGCGACGCTGCTCGGCCGGGTCGAGCTTTCGCAGGTTGGCTATGAGCTCCACCAGCTCCTTCTCGCGAAAGGGCGGTGCGCTGAAGGGCTGGAGGTGGTGGCGGTCGTACTGAAAATCGCGCTCCACGCGCATCGAGCCGAGAAGGAGCCAGCCGATGTCCACTCGCGGCTCCGCCGCGGTGAGAGCGTAGCTGACGGTGCGCATCGCTCCGGAGTCGGCGACCACCGCGCCATCGCCCCCCCACGCGAGTGCGGCCGGCTTCCCGGCGCCGTTGCGCACCGTGAATGCGATGCTTTCGTCGGCGGCGTCGGCCCACATATCCACCACGCGGCCGCTGCGGCCGTCGAGATAGATCTGGAGCGCATTCCCCTTCGAGTCGCGGTAAAAGCGAGTCTTGTAGCCCTGATAGGCGGCCGTATCGTCCATCCCCGGCTCCGGGAAGTCGAGCACCGGGGCCACGCGACGCGAGCCTCCTGATCCTTCCGGTTCGGTACCCGCACCACCGCCCGCCCCGAAGTCGCTGCCCACGCCTTTCTGCATCCCGGCAGCCGCGTGCGGGACGATGCGACGGCCGGCCGAATCCACTACGACATCGTAGCGCTTCCCTCGGACGTGCACGCCTCTCAGCACCAAGCGCCTGATGTGCGATGGCAGCACCGGGGGAAACGCCTCCTCGAGCCCACTCTCACCCAGCCGCAGACCGGTATAACCGAAAATGACCTGCTGCAGGAAGCCGCCCGCGCCAGTGGCGAAGTACACCGCCGCATTGCGCGGCGTCTCGGAGAGCATGAGAAAGGGGCCCATCAGGTGCTCGCGGTAGCTCAGCGGGAGGAGCGAGTCCACGAGCGCGCTGTCGCCCAGTTCGGCGGCGTCCACCGAGAGCAGCGTGGAGCCCATCATAGCGCCTTGCCCTTCCGAGAGAAGCTGATGGATCGCCTGCTCCAGCTGCGCGCGCTTTGCCTGCTCGCTCATCGGGACGCCGAGCGGATAGGCGAGGAGCGGCGTGACATCGCCGAGCGTGGAATCGGGCGCGCCGGCGTATGTGCGGAAAAAGCCGCTCGCCGAGTCGTAAGGCATCGCCAGAGTCGAGGCGAGCCGCGTCCAGCGCGGATCGGGTTTCCTGCCGAGTATTTTGCTGGCGGCCTCCGCGATCCGAAGGTTCTTTCGTGCCACCGCATTGGTGTAGGCGTCGTCCGTGACGCCGATCAATCCTTCGGCCACCGACACTACGTTGGCAATGTGCGACTGGCCGCCGGCGGAATCGAAGGTTGCGCGGCTCACCCAGAAATCGGCGGTCGCGCTGATCACCGGGAAGCCCTCGCGCGCGAGCCAGACGGAATCCCCGGTGGCGACGTAGTACTGCCACTGCGCGAGCGCTACGTCGCCGGTCACGTGGATCTCGGAGCTCGCGTTCTGCGCGGCGAAGCGCGGAGTCGCCTCGCGTCCCTCGTAGTCCGACTCCCACGGGTACATCGCACCTTTGAAGCCGTTCTTGCGCGCGTTCTCGCGCGCGGCGCCCAGCGCACGCGCTCGGAAGGCAACGAGCGAATGAGCGACATCCGGATGCATCAGGAGAAGCGGCGGGAACATCCAGGTGTCGGAATCCCAGAAGATGTGCCCGTAGTAGCCAGAGCTCGAGAGACCCATCGGGGGGATCCCGAGCATGGTTCCGCTGTCGGCGCTGCAGAGCAGGTAGAAGAGCATGGAGCGCACGAGGCGCTGGAGCTGCGGATCCCCGTCTATCTCGATGTCCGTGTCCCAGAGCTTTCGCCAGGCGCGCGCATTCGCATCCGCAAACACGGCGTAGTCGCGCGATCTCTCCCGCGCGGCCTCGAGCGTCGCCAACGTGAGTGGATTGGCGCCTTCGGTGGACCCAACCACGCGGACTACCTGTGAGAAGGCATAGCTCCGTCCGGGAGATGCGTCGAACTCCAGTTCGACCAGGGAGGTGTCGCCGCGCGCGGTAGCGTGTGTGGAGACGTGCTGCAGTGTCCGTGGCCAGTTCACTCTCGCTACTTCCGCGACAACAGCAGAGCTCCCCGATGGGCTCGATGTCATCCGAAGACGCGCACCGCCCTCCTCGAGCTGCGCATCTCTGCTGTGGACGATCATCCGACCGGGATACCAGAGATCGTCCGGCCCCCACTCGGGCTCCGTACGTTCTAGCCGGGCCAGAGCCAGTCGATGCGGTGGGACGCGGCCCGCGATGGCGAATCGAACGCGCATGCGGCCCGCAAAGTGTGGAACTATCTCGAGACGCACCGCCGCGAGATGCTCGCTGGCGCGCGATACGAAGGTTTCGACGCTCACGGAGGTGCGATGGCTCCCGCTCACCCAGTCGTAACTCGTACGCGCGATCCCGTCCCGCATGTCTATCGTCTGCCTGTAGTCGTGCAGTGCACCCGACGGCGAATCGGCATCGAGTCGGGCGTCGCCATCGACGATCGCGATGGCGTTCCACGCGGGCAGCGCGACAATCCGCGCGACGTCGCCAGGCGCGTGCTCGTCGAGCCCCGCCATGAGGGAAAGCGACGAACCGAGCCCCGTCGCCGGGATCACGACGCTGAAATGCCCGTTGCCGATGAAGGGCGACGGGAAGCGCGCAGGATCGTCGCTGGCTAGAAGGAATGTCGAATCGGACTCGACGCTCTGCGCCGCAAGTGGAATCGCTGCCGGCACCAACGGCGCCGACACGAGCAGGAATGCGAGAGCGCCGAGCAGAACGCCGGAGATTGCACCGCCTCCGCGGGGAAAGTGCTTCCCCACGGAGGCGGTGCGATTCCCGATACGGTCGTCAATCACTGCTGCGACGACGAGCCCGATCCACCCAGCTCGCCGAAGTCGTACGTTATCGCAAGCGTGACGCGCCGCGGGAGGAGCGGACGCGCAAGGAATATCGGCGCCCCGCCGGTGCTGAGCAGCCGCGGGTTCCCCTCCTCCAGTCCCTTGCTCATGAACGCGTTCAGTACGTCGAGATCTATCCGCGTTCCCTGATGCAGTAGATACGAGGCACCCAGGTTGAAGTAGTTGTACGACGGGAGCGCCGTTCCCACCGTGACGTCCACGAAGCGCGAACCGACCCAGTGCCAGTCGCCGCGCAGCTGGAAGCCGCCGGTGTTGGGGATCGTGTACTCGGCCGAGACGTTGCCGAGCGATGTCGGCACTCCGTTGATCCGGCTCCCGATGTCGGCGCCCGCGCCGGAGCCCAATTCCGCCTTCAGGAAGGTGCCGTTGCCGAAGAGCTGCAGACCATCGAGCGGCGACACCGCGAGCTGTACTTCGGCGCCGTACGACTTGTTCTCCGGCGAAGTGGCCACGATCCACTGGGAACCGCCCGTTATCGAGTCGATCACCAGCCCCTGGCTCACGATGTTCTTGAGCAGCGTCCAGAAGCCGTCCACGGTGAAGCTCATCGGCCC
>DASSOX010000204.1:0-10046 GCA_035700125.1 Gemmatimonadaceae bacterium | reverse complement strand
GCGGCGCGGAGTTCCACCAGCTCGACATCTGTTCTCCGGATGCTGCGCGGCTCGTTCGCGATGGGCGCTTCGACGTCGTATGTCATCTCGCGGCGCAGATAGACGTGCGAAAGAGCGTGGCCGATCCGGCTTACGATGCGGGAAAGAACATCGTCGGCTCGCTCAATCTTCTCGAGGCGGTTCGCCAATCGGGCGAGGGAGAGGGAAGCGACTCCCGCGCCGCCACGCGCTTCATCTTCTCGTCCACCGGCGGCGCGGTGTACGGAGATCTGGTGGAACCGCCCACCGCGGAGACCGCGCCCAAGGACCCCCAATCGCCGTACGGGACCGCGAAGCTGAGTGTGGAGTACTACATGGGCTACTACGCGCGCGTGCACGGGCTGGACACCGTGGCGCTACGCTACGCCAACGTCTACGGCCCCCGCCAGGACCCATTCGGCGAGGCGGGTGTGGTCGCGATCTTCTGCAACCGACTCATTGACGGTACTCCCCTGACGATTTTCGGCGACGGGCTTCAGACGCGCGACTACGTGTATGCCGGCGACGTGGCACGCGCCAACTTTCTCGCTTCACGCGCCGAGTTGCCGGCGGCGGCGGGCGTGGACAGCCGCGCGTTCAATGTGGGAACATCGGTGGAGACGGACGTCGTGGAGCTGGCGCGCCGGCTTCGCGAGGTGTCGGGCAAGAGCTCCGCGCGAGTGGAGCACGCACCGGCGCGCCCCGGTGAACAGCGCCGCTCGGCGGTGGATCCGTCCAAGGCGGCGAGAGTGCTCGGCTGGAAGCCGCTCGTGACGATCGACGATGGCCTGCGACAGACGTACGATTGGTTCGTGGCGCTCCGCTCGGAGGCGCGGGCATGACCGAGGGGGCAGTCGCACAGATCGGCGGCGCCATACCGACGGCGCCGCTCGACATGGTTATGCAGGCATCGCTGGTCACGAAGATCGTGCTGGCCATTCTCGCGGTGCTATCGCTGATAAGCTGGGCGATCATGTTCGCCAAGTGGATCGAGCTCGGGCGAGTGGAGCGCGCGGGCAGGGCTTTCACGCGCGAGTTCGAGCGAGCGCCGGCACTCGACTCGGCGGCAGGGCTCATACGACGCAGCCCGTCCAGCCCCTTCACGCGCGTGTTCTCACGCGCTGTGAACTTCTTCGCCGAGATGAAACCCGGTGCACTACGGGATTCATCCGTGGGCCAGCTCACCGGCTCGCAGGTAGAAGCGCTACGTCTCGTTCTCGATGCGGAGACCACCGACGCGCGCGAGCGGCTCTCGCACTTCATCCCGTGGCTGGCTACGATCGGCTCGGTGAGTCCGCTGATAGGGCTCTTCGGCACCGTGCTCGGCATCATCGATGCCTTCATGGGAATCGCCGAGAAGGGATCGGGGAATCTCGGCGCGGTGGCGCCGGGTGTGGCGGAGGCGCTCACCGCCACCGCCGCGGCGCTGGCGGTCGCGATCCCCGCGGTCTTCGCCTACAACATCTTCGCGGCCCGCATCAACCGGATGGAGAGCTCGCTCGAGGGTTTCGGAACCGAGATCATCGCGACGATGGTTCGCGAGGGACGCATCTAGAGTGGCACGGCGCAGGCGCGGGCTTCCGATGAACGCGGACATCAACGTCGTGAGTCTGATCGACGTGATGATGCTCCTCATGGTGATCTTCATGATCGCCGCGCCCATGATGCAGGGTGGGGTGGACATCGCCCTGCCGCGCGCGGAGGCGCGTCCGCTGGAAGCGAAGAGCAGTCTCGTGGTATCCGTCACGCGGGCCGGCCAGATCTACGTCGACGACAACAATCTCACCTACGACGAATTCCAGGCGGCCTTCAAGGCGCTCGCTTCACGCCGCGGGCAACAGGGGATATACCTGCGCGCGGACCAGGGAGTGCCTTACGGCACGGTCGTCAGGGTGTTGGCGGTGATGCGCTCCGCGGGCGTGGGCGATGTCGGGCTGGTGGCGGAGCCGGAGGACATAACTCGGTGACGCGTGGAGGGTCGAGGAGCGGGAGCCGGGGTGGCACGCGGCTCCGCGCCCCTCTGGGAGCGTCGCTCGTACTGCACGCAGGAGTGATCGCCGCGCTCTTTCTACTCGAGCCATCGGCGCCGCCCGCGCTTCCCCCGATGTACCGCGTGAACATCGTCGCGGCGCCTCCGGGTCCGCGCGCGGCGGGCGTGGTTCGCCCACGCGAAGCGCCCGCGCCTCCGCCCGAGCAGGCCGCCCCGCCGCCCAAGCGCGCGGAGACGATCGAGAAGGCGATGCCGCTTCCGGACAAGAAGCCGCCCGCGCGCAAGCAGACGGCGCAGGCCACTCCGACACCGGCGCCCACGGCGCAGGAGAAGAAGCCAGCGAAAGTGGAGCAGGCGGCCACCGCCGGTGGCGGCCCAACCGGAGGTCGCGGTACGGATGTCGCCACGGTGCGCACCGAAGGAGTAGACTTCCCATTCCCTGGCTATCTGGAGAACATCGTTCGACAGATCGCGTTGCGCTTCAAGCCACCGGGGAACACGGCCGCGCGTGCCGAAGTAATGTTCCTCGTACACCGCGACGGAACGGTCTCCAACTTTCGCTTCCTCTCCCGCTCGGGCAACTTCGCGTTCGATCTCGAAGCGCAGGGTGCGGTGGACCAGGCCGCGCAGGTAAAGGCATTCGGTCCGCTCCCCTCCGGTTTCAATGACGACGTACTGCCCGTCATCTTCAGCTTCGATCCCCGAGTACTTCGTTAGATGTCTCTGAGAATCTGGGTCGCCGTGGCGGCCATCGTCACAGCTGCTGCGCTGCCGGTGCACGCGCAGGACACCACCGGACAGCGCGGCGTTCGCATCGGCCTCACCTACACTCCCGGTACCAAACCGGGCGTCGTGGTGCTCCCCGTGGCCGGCGCGGGTGGCGACAGCGTGCGCGCGATCATCTCCCGCGATCTCGACTTCGGCGATCGTATCGAGGTCATCGATGGAAGCGGCGTCTCGCAAACATCATCCGGTACCGTGAGCTACGGCGTCTGGAAGTCGCTCGGCGCGGCCGCGCTCGTGCAGGTGACGCTCGTCACCCCGTCGCTCGCCCGCGTGGCGGTACACGATGTCACAGCGAAGAAAGTCGCGCAGTCACGTGACTTTCCCGTCGTGGCAGACGTCGGCAGTGAAGGGTGGCGCATGGATGTGCACGGAATCTCGGATGAGGTCGAACGCTGGATCACCGGTGTACGCGGGATCGCGCGCACTCGCATCCTGTACGTGAAGGGCGGGCGAGTTTACGTTGTAGACAGCGATGGTTTTGGCGAGCGTGCAATCACATCGTCCGGCACTGCCATGGCCCCCACGTGGCATCCCGACGGCCACCACATAGCCTACAGCCAGCTCGGTACGCGCGGCTGGAACGTGGAGGTGCTCGACCTCGCCGGCGGCAGCGCCCGGCCGGTCACCGCCACATCCGGTGGGCTCAACACGACTCCCGTATTTTCACCCGATGGCCAGTGGCTCGTCTATGCTCATGGAGCGGAGAACGGGACCGATCTCTACGCCGTGCCGGCCTTCACCGGCGGCGCGGCGCGGCGGATCACGCTGGGCCGTGGAACGGACAACGTTTCACCCACCTTCAGTCCGGATGGCCGCCGCCTCGCCTTCACCTCGGGGCGCTCGGGTCACCCGGAGGTCTACACCGCCGACTTCGATGGGTCCAACATGGAGTTGCTGACACCCTTCAACTTCGGCGATCAGAACTACCGCTCGAACCCAGATTGGTCTCCCGACGGGAGGTCCATCGCCTTTCAATCGCAGCTCGATGGTCTGTTCCAGATCATGACCATCAACCTTCGCGACCGGAGCATCAAGCAGCTCACCAGCGAGGGGGCAAACGAAGATCCTTCGTGGGCACCTGATGGCAGGCACGTGGTGTTCACGTCGACGCGCACGGGAGTCAAGCAGCTGTTCGTCCTCGACACCGAATCGGGGCGCTCGCGACAACTGACCCACAGCTCGGGCTCCCGGCTCAGCGCATGGTCGCGCTACATGGACCGCGCGCAGTAGCATCCGCAGTACCCATCCAGCTCTTCCACCCAACCACACCCGGAGACCGAAATGACTGGCAAGACCCGCGTCGCCCCGGCCCTGCTCCTCGCCATAGCTGCTCTCGCGGCCTGCGGCAAGAAGCCAGAGACCGCACCGGCCCCCGTGCCGCCTCCAGTTAATCAGGACAGCATCGACGCGGCCCGAGCGCGCGCGGATTCCATCGCGGCCGCGGAGGCAGCGCGGCGCGACTCGATCGCCAAGGCCCAGGCCGAGGCGGATCGCCTCCGCGCCGAGCACCAGGCTGCACTGGCCACGCTCACGGCACCGATCTACTTCGATTACGACAGCGACGCGCTGAGCGCCCAGGCCAGCTCCTCGCTCGACGCGAAGCTCGGCGTCCTGAACGCGAATCCCGACACCCGAATCCGCATCGCCGGCAACACCGACGAGCGCGGCTCGGATGAGTACAATCTCGCGCTCGGGCAGCGCCGCGCCGCTTCGGCGAAGCGCTACCTCACCCAGCGCGGCATCGCGGATTCGCGGATCGACATCATCAGCTACGGCGAGGAGCGCCCGGTTGCCGACGGGCACGACGAGTCGGCCTGGTCGCAGAATCGTCGCGATGAGTTCGAAGTCACCAGCGGCGGCCAGCAGCTGAAGGCGGCCAGATGAAGACTGCGCTTCGGCGCCTCGCTCCGGTCGCGCTGCTGGCGACCGGGGCGTGCTTCGCCACCCGGGAGGACGTGCAGCTCCTGCGGAACGACATGGCAGGGATGCGTGCCGAGGCGGCCCGCGCCGATACGGCCCAGCAGAAGGAGTTCAGCCAGGTCATCGCGACACTGGGCGTGGTGCAGGATTCGCTCGCCCTGCTGAGCTCGCGCATGATGAAGATGCAGGGCGATGTTCGTGGCGATCTTTACAACGTGGGGCAGCAGCTCATCCAGATCCAGGAGCTCACGGGGCAGAGCCAGCGCCGGTTGCAGGAGCTCAGATCGTCGCTCGAGCAGCGCGGCCAGGGCATCGTGCAGCCCGACAGCGGGATGGGTGTCCCCGACACCAGCGGCGCCGCGGCTGCGCAGCCCGGTGTGCCCGGCCCCAACGAAATGTTCGAGCTCTCCCTCGATCAGCTCCGCCGCGGCAGCTCGGGCGCGGCAATCACCGGCTTCCAGGCACTTCTCCAGCAGTATCCGAACGCCGATATTGCGCCGGATGCCCAGTTCTATCTGGGCGAAGCGTATCGTGCCGATGGCAAGGCGGCGGAAGCCGACTCGGCGTACGCCGTGGTGGTGGAGAAGTACCCTGACTCGCAGAGGGCAGCGACAGCGCTCTACAAGCGGGCGCTCTACATGGAGCAGCAGGGGAACCTCACCGCGGCGCGCGCCACGCTCAATCGGCTGATCCAGAAGTACCCGAGGTCGGATGAAGCCGGCCTGGCGAGGGACCACCTGCGCTCGATGAAGTAGAGGCGGCGGGCGGTACCAGGGAGGTTCGACTAGGTAGATGGTGGAGCACGAAGGCAGCGAGATGCCGTTCCTCGACCACCTCGAGGAGCTGCGTTGGCGCATCATCTGGTCACTCCTGGCACTCGTGGCAGCGGTAGGGGTGGCATTCGCCGTGCTGATGAAGATCGACGTGATCGGCCTTCTCGAAATGCCGATCTCGCCCTACCTGCACGGCGGAAAGCTCGTCTACACCCATCCGGGCGACCCCTTCTCCATCGTACTCAACGCCTCGGTGGTGCTCGGCATCGTCATAGCGCTGCCGATCATCCTCTACCAGATCTGGGCGTTCGTTTCCCCCGCGCTGCATCGCAACGAGAAAAAGGTGGTAATCCCTCTCTTTTTCTTCGCGACGTTCCTCTTTCTGAGCGGCGTGGCGCTGGCCTTTTTCGTGGTTCTCCCCCTGGCCGTCAAGTGGCTCATGGGGTTCCAGACGCAGGCGCTGGCGCCGATGATCACTGCGTCGGACTACTTCAGCTTCGCCACGAGCATGACGCTGGCATTCGGGCTCTGCTTCGAGCTGCCCATCGTCATTCTCGCGCTCGCAATGCTGGGGATCGTCACGCCCGAGCTTCTCAACAAGTACCGTCGGCACGCGATCGTGATATGCGCCGTTGTGGGCGCGTTCCTCACGCCGGGCGATCTCGTGTGGACCACCATCGCCATGGCGGTGCCGCTCTACCTGCTCTTCGAGATCAGCGTGGGGCTCACTTACATCGTGGACCGACGCCGGAAGAGGAGCGAGGCGCGTCGCGCGCTGGAGTCGGCTCGCGAGAGCGGGGCGAGCGCGTGACGCTGCGCCTGCTCGCGGTCGTGGCGCTGTTCCTGCCCGGCGCCGCGCTCGCGCAGGTGCCCACGGCTGAGCCGCGCCAGCCGGCGGCAGCCAGGCCCGATACGGGCGAGAAGGCTCAGCGGCCCGAACGGCCGCCATTGGCGGTCCCGCCGCCCGGCGAGAACCCGGCCGACACCGCGCGCGTGGACACCCTGGCGCGTGATACATCAAGAACGTCGCAGGAGCTCGTACAGTGGGCGGAAGAAGATTCCGTCATGAAAGCGCTTCTCTCCAGGCCCGGGTACATCACCACGCGTTACCAGGGGAAGCGCGCCGTCTTCGACGCCGACCACCGTGTCATCGCGCTGTCGGGGAACAGCGCCGTCAAGCGCGAGGAAGCCATCCTCGTGGCCGATACCATCGTTTACAACGACCAGACCAAGCTCGTTCGCGCTGCCGCGGCTCCGAAGGACACGATAGTCCTCCGCGACCCCACGCAGGGCGAGGCGGACCTGGTTGCGCTCGGCGGAATGGAGTACGATCTGGTGACCCGGCGCGGGGTGGTGCGCGATCTCAGCACTTCCTCCAGCCAACTGGGGCAGACCTGGTACGTGCACGGTGACCGCGCCGCGGTCGTGGGCGACAGTACCGGTACCAGGGGGAGCACGTCGTACGCGGAGGACGGGTCCATAACGAGCTGCAACCTGCCGTATCCGCACTATCACTTCGAAGCGAAGGAGATCAAGATGGTCTCCAAGACGCTCCTGGTGGCACGGCCCGCCGTTCTGTACATCTCCGATATCCCGGTGATGTGGCTCCCCTTCATCTTCCAGGACATGAGATCGGGGAGGCGCAGCGGAATCCTCCCCCCGCGCTTCGGTATAAGCGACATCGTGCGCGCTTCGCCGCGCTACAGCCGTTCGATCGAGAACCTCGGCTACTACTTCGCCATTAACGACTACATGGATGCCACCATCTCCTTCGACTGGCGGAGCGGGAATGGCAACACGCAGGGCGATCTTGGCTGGAGCCGCTACAACGGGCAGTGGCGCTATCGCTGGATGGACCGCTTCCTCAGCGGCGACGTGCGTGCGTCGTACTCTTCGTTCAGCGCCGGGAACAGTGCGTTCAATCTCTCGTGGAGCCACCAGCAGCAGTTCTCGCGCAAGAGCTCCCTGAACGCGAGCATCAACTACTCGAGCAACACCACCGCGATCCAGCGGCAGGCATTCACCGCCGCGCAGACGCTGGCCGCCATCGCTTCGACCGTGGCATTCCAGCAGGCCGTAGGCCCGATGAACATCAGCATCGGTGGCTCGCAGACGCAGCACACCGGTCGCAAGGACGTCAACCGCAACTTCCCGAACCTGAGCATCACCACGCCGCCGGTGAACGTCACCGACTGGCTCCTCTGGTCGCCGCAGCTCTCCATCAACAACGTGGAGAACCTGGACAGGGAAGTGCCCTTCGCGAAGTTCTCTCCTTCTCCCACGAATCCGGCGGGCTACGACAGCACCGGAGTGACGGGTGATGACCGCAATACGACGCTGAGCTTCCAGACGCCGCTCCGCATCTTCGGCTTCAACTGGCAGAACAGCATCCAGGTCACCGACCACGAGCAGAAGTTCCCCCAGCCGATCCAGCTCATAGATGTCGCCACCGGAGACTCGATCGGATCGCGCGTGTACGCTCGCACCTACGAGACCGAGGTAGACTGGACCACGGGAATATCTCTCCCGGCGCTGATGCAGCGCACGCTCAAGATCACGCCGTCGATCTCCATCGTGAACGCCGACCCGTCGCTCCCGTTCATGGCGCGCACGACTTTCACGGGTGGCAGCTACGTGCACCAGTCGAAGACGCTGCAGTACGGGATCTCGATGTCGCCCACGCTGTTCGGCTTCTTCCCGGGCTTCGGGCCCTTTACGCGGCTGCGTCATTCGATCCAGCCCCAGATCAGCTTTGGCTACTCGCCGGCGACGCAGCAGAACATCGAGATGCTGCGGGCGTTCAACCGCTCGACCGCCGGCAACAACGCCAACATGGCCCACAGCACTGTCACGCTGCGCCTCAACCAGGTGCTCGAAGCGAAGCTCACCAGCAAAGCCGATACGGCGCCCGGCGCGGGTGAGAAGATCAAACTGCTCACGATCAACCTGAGCCCGATCACCTACGACTTCGAGCGCGCGAAGGCGGGACTCAACGGAATCACCAGCACCACCTTCAACTACCGTCTGGCATCGGATCTGCTCCCCGGCTTCGACTTCAGCGTCAACTATTCACTCTATCAGGGAAACGTCTACAGCGACTCGGCGCGCTTCAAACCGTATCGCACCGGAATCTCGGCGTCGATGACTCTGGGACGCGACAACAATCCGTTCGCCGTGCTGACGCGGATCTTCGGGAAGCCCACGACGAGGCCTGACACGGTGGTGGATACGGCGCCCTCGAACGAAGGCAACCGGCAGGGACTGAACGAGCGGCCCAACATCGCAGGCCCATCTTCAGCGCGCAATCAGATGGCGATAGACGCCTCGGCGGGATGGACCGCGACGCTCCAGTTCAGCTCCACGCGCAGCCGTCCGGTGGCGGGGGCCACGGTATTCGATCCGCGCGCCTTCTGCCAGCAGTACATCAACTTCCCCGCTACCTACAACCAGTGCATCAACTCGCCGATACCGGTGGACACGCTCCCGAATCGGTATGGCGGGAGCAGGGCGGTGGTGCTCCCGGCGCTCGCTACGCTTCGCGGTAACCTCGCCTTCAACCTCACGCCCCGGTGGGCGATGCGGTGGACGACGGGGTACGACTTCCAGCGTCACGAGTTCTCCGACCAGGAACTCGTCCTGCAGCGCGACATGCACGACTGGCGCGCCAACATTGCGTTCTCCCGCGCGCCGACGGGCAATTTCATGTTCAGCTTCTTCATCTCGTTGAAGGCCGAGCCCGATCTCAAGTTCGACTTCCGCCGCAGCACCAGCCGGTGCAGCGGTGAGGATTGCGGAGTCTTCCTCCCGCTGCAGTCACCGTAGCGTACGACCTCCATTCCGAAGGTAAGCCTTCGAAAAATGCATCCCCGCGATCCGCGGGGATGGCGGATCAACCGATCGCCACGGTCGCGGAGGCGACGGTCAGGTTGTCATCCCCGCGACAGCGTAGATCCATTCTCGTCGTGCGCGGTTGTAGCCTTTGTTGGCCGCTGATCGTCCCACGGAGTGGACGCCCCCATCGCGCGCCGCCGAGCCAAGTCGTTGTCTGTCGCGCGTTTGAGACCGCTGGTGCGCTCGGCGCGCACCGTGCATTCATGGGCTTGCACTTCACCACGCACGGAGCCACGCATGCGCCGCCCTGTCATCATCCTCGCCGCCGCGATCACCCTCGCTGGCTGCGGCAGCTCTGACATTACCGGTGGCACGTCGGGACTCACCCCGCCTGCCAATCTCACTTATCAGCTCGTCCCCAGCGGCGATCCCACCACTCCGGAGAGCATCACGCTCCGCTGGGATCCGGTGGACGATTCGCGAATCAGCAACTACGTCGTCTACTCACGCGGCTCGTCGGGCAGCCAGTGGAGCCGTCGCGCCGAGACCACCTCGGCATCGTTCAACGACCTTGGGATTCCCGACTATCAGTACCAGGTCGTTTCCGAATCGGCCGACCGAAGCGAGAGCGCGCCCTCGAACACCATCACGGTGGACGCGTCGAACACGCTCATCGCTCCCGGCGCGCTCTCGTCCATATCCTTGAACCAGGCGGTATGGCTCACATG